>NZ_JAIEQY010000099.1 GCF_019747315.1 Roseococcus sp.
AGGATGTGGCATTGCCGCGCCTCCCGCCCTGCATCGGCGGCGAGCAGCTCGGCCAGCGCATCTTCAGGCGCGTCGCCCTCGCGCAGCAGCGAGAGGCCGCGCGGGGCGTAAAGCGGGTTGATCAGCGCCTGCGTGGCCACCGCGCCCACCCCGGCCTCGACGCGCGTGCAGAGCGCGCCCACCGCGAAGAAGCGCGTGGCGACGATCACGCCCAGGGTGCCGCTGATCGGATCGCGGGCGAGGAGGGACCAGGTCATGGCCCCGCAATGAAACCAGCCGCCTCCGCGCGCAAGGGGGGTCCGGCCCACGCCGGACGCGACGGCACCCGCGCTGCCTCCCAAACAGGCAGCCTTGCCCCTCGCCTATTCGGCGGCGGGCTTGAGCACCCCGCGCCGCACCTGGTCCAGCTCGATGCTTTCGAACAGCGCGCGGAAATTCCCTTCGCCGAAGCCCTGGTCGCCCTTGCGCTGGATGAGTTCGAAGAAGATCGGCCCGATCACGGTGTTGGTGAAGATCTGCAGCAGGCGGCCGCCGGAAGGCGAGCCATCCATCAGGATGCGGTTGTTCTGCATGCGGGCGAAATCCTCGTCGGTCCCCGGCAGGCGCTGGGGGAGGAGTTCGTAATAGGTGTCCGGCGTGTCGAGGAAGGCGACACCCTCGCGGCGCAGGCCTTCCACGCTCGCGTAGATGTCGGTGGTGCCCATGGCGATGTGCTGGATGCCCTCGCCGCCATAGGCGCGGAGGTATTCCTCGATCTGGGACTTGTCGTCGCTGCTTTCGTTGATGGGGATGCGGATCTGGCCGCAGGGCGAGGTCATGGCCTTGGACTTCAGGCCGGTCAGCTTGCCCTCGATGTCGAAGTAGCGGATCTCGCGGAAGTTGAAGAGGCGCTCGTAGAAGCCGGCCCAGGCATCCATCCGGCCGCGATGGACGTTGTGGGTGAGGTGGTCGATCACCGTGAGGTCATGGCCCTTGGGGTGCGGATCAACCCCGTCCAGCCAGCGGAAATCCACATCGTAGATGTTGCCGCGCGCGCCGTAGCGATCCACGAAATAGATCAGCGAGCCGCCGATGCCCTCAATGGCCGGGATGTTCAGCTCCATGGGGCCCACACGGCCATGGAAGGGGCGGGCGCCGAGGCTGATGGCGCGCTCGAAGGCGGCCGCCGCATCGGCCACGCGGAAGGCCATGGCGCAGGCGGAGGGGCCATGCACGCGGCCGAAGGATTGCGCGAAGCTCGCGGGTTCGGCGTTGAGGATGAAGTTCACATCCCCCTGGCGCCAGAGTGTGACGTCCTTGCTGCGATGCCGCGCCACCATGGTGAAGCCGAGGCGGGCAAAGACGTCGTGCAGATGCGCCGTGTCGGGGCCGGTGAATTCCACGAATTCGAAGCCATCCGTGCCCATGGGGTTCGCCTCGCAGATGCGGCCGGCGATGTCGGTGCGGTCGGGCGGGATGTCCATGGGCCTGTCCTTGGAGGGTTTTGCCACTTGTAGCGCGGGTTCCCCGGTGGAACTCACCGAATACCCTGCTAGATTGCGGCTTCACACTCAGTATTCACCACGGATGGGCTGTTTCATGGCGAAAACCACTCCAATCGCCCTGGATGCCGCGGATCGCCGCATCCTCCGCGCCTTGCAGCGGGATGGCCGCCTGCCTGTCACGGCCCTGGCCGAACAGGTGGGCCTCTCCGCCACGCCGTGCCAGCGCCGGGTGAAGCGGCTGGAGGAGGTGGGCGTCATCGCCGGCTATGCCGCGCGGGTCAGCGCGGCGCAGGTGGGCTTGCCGCTGCAAGCCTTCGTGCAGGTGGCGCTGGAAAGCCATTCGGAGGAGGTGGCCGAACGCTTCCACGCCGCCCTGGCCCAGCGGCCGGAGGTCATCGCCGCCTACACGATGAGCGGAGAGATGGACTACCTCCTGCACGTGCTGGCGCCCGACATGGAGGCCTTCGGCGATTTCGCCACGCGTGGATTGCTCCGCATGCCCGGCGTGAAGGAGACCCGCAGCAGCTTCGTCCTCGCCACGCTCAAGGAGGGGGGCGAGATTCCGGTTTGATTGGACGCGGCGCCGGGCGTCATATTAGGTGGACGCGCCCTTCAGGATAACCGCATGACGCCCGAGCAGATCCGCCTCGTCCAGCAGAGCTTTCACCAGGTGGAAGCGATCAAGGAGGTGGCGGCCAAGCTGTTTTATGCGCGGCTTTGGGAGATCGATCCCTCCACCGCCCCGCTCTTCGCCAGGAGCGACATGGCCTTGCAGGGCCACAAGCTGATGGCCGCCCTGGCGCTGGTGGTGAACGGCCTGAGCCGGCCGGAAAGCGTGATCCCCGTGGCGCAGGATATGGCACGGCGGCATCTGGGCTACGGCGTCACGCGCGACCAATATGCCAGCGTCGGCGCCGCCCTGCTCTGGACGCTCGGCCAGGGGCTGGGGGCGGCGTTCAGCCCCGAGGTCGAGGCCGCATGGGGTGCCGCCTATGAGCTGCTCAGCGCCGTGATGATCGAGGCCGCCTACAGCGCCTGACCACGCAGCCCCGGCCCGGCCTGCCGCGGTGTTTGCTCGGGCCGCGGCATCGGCGCCCCGCGCGCCCATTCCAGGGCGGAGGGCGGCGGCGCCGGGAATAGGCTGCGCAGCCCGGCTTCAAGCTCGATGCCGGCCTCCACGCCCAGGACGTGGATCGCCTCGTTCGGATCACCCACCACGGCGCGCAGGTCACCTGGACGGGCGGGGCCGAATTGTACCAGCGGGATGCGAGCGGCCGCCAGGCCCAGCGCATCGGCGAGGCCGCGCATGGTGGTGCCGCGCCCGGTGCAGAGGTTCAGCACCATCGCCTGCGGCTTGAGCTGCAGCATCTGCATGCCGGCGAAGAAATGCCGGACCACATCCGCCACATGCACGAAATCCCGGCTTTGCTGGCCATCGCCATGCAGGGTGATGACCTGCCCGGCGAGGATGCGCTCGGCGAAGATGGAGACCACGTCGCGGTGTGCGGCCGGGCCGCCATGCCGCGGGCCATAGACATGGAAGATGCGCAGGCCGAGGCTGGCGACGCCATGCTGGGCGAAGGCGACCGCGGCATGCTGTTCCGAGCCGAGCTTGTCGGCGCCCAGGATGCTGCGGGGGCGGGGCTTCGCACCCTCCTGGATGGCGCGGCCGCCCTGCTCGCCATAGACAGCGGCGGAGGATGCGTAGCAGACCGGCAGCCCGCCGGCCGCGCGCGCGGCATCCAGCACGGCGACGGTGCCGCCCTGGTTCACGCGATGCGCGGCGCACCAATCCTCATGGCACAGGGCTTCCTGGCTGATGGCGGCCAGGTGGAACACGCCGGCCACACCCTCCATCGCCTGGCGCAGCAAGGCGGGATCCGTCACCGCCCCTTGCAGTATCTCCACGGCCGGCTGGAGCGCGGCGCGCGTCCCGGTCGAGAAATCATCCACCACCCGAACGGCATGTCCCGCCCGCAGCAGGGCTTCGGTGAGGTGGATGCCAATGAAACCGGCGCCGCCGGTCACGAGATACCTGGACATGCACGGCTCCTCGGGGGGAATGATCAGGCGAAGCGGAGGAAGAGGCGGCCGATCACTCCGGCCATGGCCGGGCCGAGGCCGGGAATGGCCGCCAGCAGCGCCACGAGGACAAAGGCCGCCGCCAGTCCGTATTCCAGCGCGCTCATCTCATCCTGGCGGGCGAGCCTGCCGCGCAATTCCGCGATGGACCTGGTCATCCTCAATCCTCAGCACGGGGTCGGCCCTCCTTCTGGTGGGAGGGCTCCGGGGGGCACGGCGGGGGGACGCCGATATCCTTTTTTAGACTTACCCAGGCGTGCATACAATAGGATTGTCGCAAAAAAGAGCAAAAACTTTAGATTGATAAATAGAGCGCGAAGCTTTGCCTTAAAATGAAAAACCCCGGCAGCGCCCTCTCGAGGAGAGGGTCACTGCCGGGGCTCATGATCCCGCCCGGGAAGGGCAGGCGCTTATCCGCTTGCGGTCAGAGGCGGACGCGCAGCCAATTGCCGATCTCGCCCACCACGCCCCGCCGGAAGGCGAGCACGCAGAGCACGAAGATCACGCCCTGGATCACCGTGACCCAGGCGCCGAACTCGGCCAGGTAGTTCTGCATGGTGATGATCACCGCAGCTCCCACCACCGGCCCGAAAATCGTGCCGAGGCCGCCGACCAGCGACATCAGCACCACCTCGCCCGACATGGTCCAGAAGACGTCCGTCAGCGTCGCGATGCCGAAGACGATGGATTTCAGCCCGCCGGCCACGCCCGCCAGCGCGGCGGAAAGCACGAAGGCCATCAGCTTGTAGTCATCCGTGCGGTAGCCGAGCGAGGTGGCGCGCGGCTCGTTCTCGCGGATGGATTTCAGCACCATGCCGAAGGGCGAATGGACGATGCGGTGGATCAGCAGGAAGCCGATCAGGAAGATCGCCGCCGTCATCCAGTACATCGCCATGTCGGGGCTCAGATCCACGATACCCAGGAACTTGCCGCGCGGGATGGACTGGATGCCGTCCTCGCCGCCGGTGAAGGGCGCCTGCACCGCGAAGAAATAGACCATCTGCGCGAAGGCCAGCGTGATCATGGCGAAGTAGATGCCCTGCCGCCGGATCGCGATCCAGCCGATGACGAGGCCGAGCAGCGCGCCCACCGCGCCGCCGATCAGGATCGCCACCTCGGGCGTGAAGCCCCAGACCTTGGCGGCATGGCCGGCCAAATACCCGCCCATGCCGAAATACGCCGCATGCCCGAAGCTGAGCAGCCCGACATAGCCGATCAGCAGGTTGAAGGCGCAGGCGAAGAGCGCGAAGCAGAGCAGCTTCATCAGGAAGACGGGATAGAGGAAGAAGGGGCTGATCGCGATGAAGGCCACCATCACGATGAACGCCAGGAGCTGCGCCTTGGTGAAGCCGAGGAAGTAGGTTTCCTCCTGCTTGAAGTCGGTGCCGCTGAAACCGCCGGGAGCCGCCATGTCTCAGCTCCTCCCGAACAGGCCGGCGGGACGCGCCAGCAACACGATCGCCATGACGACGAAGATCACGGTGGATGAAGCCTCCGGCCAGAATACCTTGGTGAGACCCTCGACCACCCCCAGCCCGAAGCCGGTGATGACGGAGCCGAGGATGGAGCCCATGCCGCCGATGACGACGACGGCGAAGACGATGATGATGAGGTTGGCGCCCATCTGCGGGTTCACCGAGTAGATCGGCGCGGCCAGCACGCCCGCGAAGGCGGCCAGCGCCACGCCCGCGCCGTAGGTCAGCGTCATCATGCGCGGCACGTTGATGCCGAAGGCCTGGACCAGCGCCGGGTTCTCGGTCGCCGCCCGCAGGTAGGAGCCGATCTTGGTCTTCTCGATCACCAGCCAGGTGGCCAGGCACATCACGATGGCCACGACGACGACCCAGCCGCGATAGATCGGCATGAACATGAAGCCCAGGTCCCAGGCGCCGGTCAGCTCGGGCGGGATGCGGTAGGGCATGCCGGATGAGCCGAACTCATTGCGGAACAGGCCCTCGATGATGAGGCCCACGCCGAATGTCAGCAGCAACCCGTAGAGGTGATCGAGCTTGTACAATCGGGCGATCATTGTTCGTTCGAGGATGACGCCTGTCAGCCCCACGATCAGCGGGGCCAGGATCAGCGCGCCCCAATAGCCGATGCCCAGGTAGTTCAGCAGCATCCAGGCGACGAAGGCGCCCATCATGAACTGCGCGCCATGGGTGAAGTTGATCACGTTGAGCATGCCGAAGATCACGGCGAGCCCAAGTGACAGAAGCGCATAGAAGGCCCCGTTGATGAGGCCCAACAGCAGCTGCCCGAACAGCAGCGGCGTGGGGATGCCGAAAATCTCTTCCATGCGTCGTCCGTTTCCTAGGATGCATTTGCGGCCGGCCCCAAGGTTGCGCCAGGGCCGGCCGCGGGAGTGGAGTGGGTGCCGCCCTCAGGTGCGGAGGAAGGCGCAATTGCCCTCGGCGAGGGGACGGAAGGCTTCCTCGGCCGGGGTGGTCTGGAGCAGCTTGTAGTAGTCCCACCGGCCGCGGCTCTCGCGCGGGGCCTTCACCTCGAAGAGGTAGGAGGGGCAGAGCTTGCGGCCATCGGCGCGGATCGTGCCCGCGCCGAAGGCGTCATCGTCGCAGGGCATCGCCTTCATGCGGTTGATGACCTCGACGCCCGAGGCCTTGGAAGCCGGCACGCCCATGTCGGCGATCGCCTTCAGGTAGTGCAGCGTGCAGGAGTAGTTGGCGGCCGACGCCATGTTCGGCACCACGTCCCGCAGGCGCGGGCGCATGCGGTTGGTGAAGGCGCGGGTGCGGTCGTTCAGGTCCCAGTAGAAGCTCTCGGTCAGCACCAGGCCCTGCGCGGTCTCGAGGCCGATGGAATGCACGTCGGGCAGGAACATCAGGAGCGCGGCCAGCTTGGTGCCGCGGCGCGTCACGCCGAACTCGGCCGCCTGCTTGATGCTGTTGATGGTGTCCGCCCCCGCATTGGCGAAGCCGATCACCTTGGCGCGCGACGCCTGCGCCTGCACCAGGAAGGAGGAGAAGTCGGTCGTTGCCGGGAAGGGATAGCGCACGCTGCCCAGCACGCGGCCACCGGCCGAGCGCACGAAATTGCCGGTGTCCCGCTCCAGCGCATGGCCGAAGGCGTAGTCGGCGGTGATGAAGTACCAGCTGTCGCCGCCCGCCCGCACCATGGCGGCACCGGTGGACTTGGCCAGCATGTAGGTGTCGTACATCCA
>NZ_JAIEQY010000303.1 GCF_019747315.1 Roseococcus sp.
TGATGGTTTCCCGAGTGGCAGCGCGAACCGGAGCGAAAAGCAGCGTAGCGGTGCGAAATTCTGCGAACTGGCGGAGGGAGTGTGCCTCGGTATCGGTGATCTCCAGGTTTGAGCCTCCGAGATGGTCGAACGTGAAAGGCATTCTCCGCAATGATCCGCGCGTGCGCGGCGGAAACGAACAGGGTGGACGGGCCATAGGCTCGCGGCCCGTCACGGCAGTTTCGTCGCGTGATGCAAACCCAATCGCGTCCGCGACACCTGCGATGCTCGCGCCAGGCCTCCGGCCCCCGTGCCATCACTGGCGCATCGCTCAGCACGCGTCGGCTTCGGAGCTGTTCCGAGGTGCGGCTCAGAGATCGCCGCCAACCCGCCCGCTGGGCCATTGCAGGATTATGCCGGCGCAGGTGCGGGCGGCGGCCGTCGCGGCATCGCGACCAGGATCTGGATGGTGCCCGCCACGAGCCCCATGCCCACGCCCAGCTTCCACGCGAGGTCGTAGGAGCCCATGGCATCGAAGATCACGCCGCCGCCAAAGGCGCCCAGGAAGCTGCCCAGCTGGTGGCTCAGGAAGGCGAAGCCCTGGACCATGGCCTGCCAGCGCAGGCCGAACATCTCCGCCACCATGCCGGCCACCAGAGGCCCGACACCGAGCCAGAGGAACCCCATCAACCCGGCGAAGAGGAGGGTGCTTTCCGGCGTCGGCGGCACCGCGAAATACCAGCCGAGCACCAGCGAGCGCGACACATAGATGCCGCCCAGCAGCACACCCTTCGACCAGCGCCCGCCTGCCCAGCCGAAGAACAGGCTCCCCACCACGTTGAACGCCCCGATCAGGGCCAGCGCCTGCGCGCCCAGCATTGGGTCCAGACCACACAGCGCCAGGTAGGAGGGCAAATGCGTGGTGAGGAAAACGAGTTGCAGCCCGCACACGAAGTAGGCCCCCGCCATCACCAGGAAGCCCGGATGACGCAACGCAAGGCGCGTGGCCAACAGCGCCGAGGTCTCGCCAGCCTCCGCCCGCGGCAGCGCCACTTGATCCACCCGCCCTGCCACCCAGGCGGCCGGCAGGATGGTCAGTGCGATCAGGAAGAAGCCCAGCACCGCGACGCGCCAGCCGAACTGCTCCATCAGCACCTGCCCGGCGGGTGCCGCAATGAGCGCCCCCAGCGACCCCGCCGCCGAGATCATGCCGAGGATGGCGCTGCGCCGAGCCGCCGGCACCACGCGCGAGGCGGTGGCCATGGCGATGCCCCCGGCCGTGCAGGCCATGCCTGCCCCGACCATGACGCCCGCGCCCAGCGTCACCATGAACACGCCCTGTGCCAGCGCCAGCGTGAGCATGCCGAGCGCGTAGAGCGCAGCCCCGGCCACCATGATGCTGCGGAACCCCCACCGCACCGCCAGCATCCCCGCCACAGGCTGCAGCACGCCCCAGATGAGGTTCTGGATGGCGATGGCCAGCGTGAACTCGCTGACACCGATCGCGAGGTCGCGGGACGCGGGCTGCACGAACAGGCCGAGGCTCTGCCGTAGCCCCATGCTCAGCCCCAGCATGATGGCCGCGCCGAACAGGATCGGGATGGTGCCACGGGCCAGGCGCGCGTCATTCATCGAACGTGATTTCCACCTGCGCCTTGCCACCGAACACGGCGCGCACCCGCTGCCCGGTGCGGATGGGCAGCATGCCGGTGCAGGACCCGGTGCTGATCATTTCGCCCGCCGCGAGGCCGAGGCCGCGCCGGCGCAGCGCCTCGGTGAGCCAGAGGATGGGTCGCAGCGGGTCGCCCATCACATCGGTACCAGCGCCACGGCGGCGCAGGGCGCCATCCACCTCCAGCACCACCTCCATTGAGGCGAGGCCGTTCTGCCAGTCCTCGATCGCGTCGCCGAAGACGTAGCGGCCGGAGGCGCTCCCATCCGCCAGGATGGCCGGCAGCGGCGGCAGGGCCCGCATGGGGAAGCGGCATTCGGCGACCTCAATGCCCGCCGCGACATGATCGATCGCGGCGCGGATGTCGCCCATGGCGAAGGGCTCCAGGCGGAAGGGGAGATCCTTCGCCAGCGTCACGAAAAACTCGCATTCCACAAGCGGATCCAGCAGCTCGGAATGAGGCAGGCGCGCGGGGGAGGACAGGGCAAAGCGGCGGAAGGTGCGCCCTCGGATCGGGCCTGAGATCCCCAAACGCCTGCGGACGTCCTCCGACGTTCCCGCGATCTTCCAACCCAGTGGTTCCCATCCAAGGCGAGCGGCGACCGCGTCGGCAACATCGTAGGCAGTTGCCGCGTCGACCGGCACGGTCTTCGGCGCAAGCTGCTCGTCAATCTGCCGGCCCGCTCGCCGCGCAGCAGCAAGGAAGTCGGCGAAGCATTCGGCCGCGGGCGTCAATCGACCCGAACTCCGGTCGCAGAAATCACCCTGCCCCAGCGCTCGCGCTCCACCGCCATCAGCTGGGCCAATGCTTCTGGAGAGGAGGAAGCGGGCGGGATAAGTCCACTGGCCAACAGGCTTTCTCGGAGGGTTGGATCGTCCATCGCAGCGCGCGCCTCGGACACGATGGAAGCGGACAGCTCCGCTGGGATGCGTGCGGGAGCGACGAGCCCGAAAAAGACAGAAGCGTCGAAGCCGGTAAGTCCCTGCTCGTGGAGGGTCATGATCTCCGGCAGGACTGCGGAGCGCTCGGGTGTCGTGACGCCGAGCGCCCGAAGCGTGCCCGCCCGAACGTGCGGTGCGGCAGTGAGAACGTCGGTGAACGTCGCGCCGATGTGGCCCGCGATGAGATCCTGCAGGGCCGGCCCCGTCCCGCGATATGGGACGTGCTGGAGTTCCACGCCCGTCGCCAACGCGAACATCGCCCCGGCAAGGTGTGAGGTCGCGCCATTGCCGGAAGAGCCATAGGTCAGGGGAGACTGGCGGGCGCCCGCGACGAAGTCCGCGAGATCCTTTGTTTGTGACCGGACAAGGAGAACGTTCGGTAAGCGACCGAGGGACAGGAGTGGCGCGAAGTCCCGCGTTGGATCGTATGAAATCTGCCTAAAAAGCAGCGGGTTGATCGCGAGGGGGCCCGAACTGCCGAATAGAAGCGTCAGCCCGTCCGGCGATGCTCGCGCCACGTACTCGGCCGCAACGTTGCCGCCCGCGCCCGCTCGGTTTTCTACGGTGATCACGCGCCCCGAAGTGCGCCTCCATGTCTCGGCTAGCCGTCTAGCGATGAGGTCAGCAGGCCCGCCGGGGGCAAAGGAAACAACAATCGTCAGTGGCCGAGACTGTGCTTGCGCGGCACGCACGACGCCCCAACCCGCGCCAGCAGCGAGAAATGTCCGACGAAGCATCATGCGGTCTCCAAGATGCCGGGGAGGAGCGCCGCGTCGGGGTCGGCGCCGTCCAGGGGGTCGCGGGGCAGCACGCGGTGGCGCAGGACCATCCGTGCAAGCGCTGCACGCCCTGGGTCGCCCGTATGGGCCGCTTCCCAAGCCATCGCGGCGGCGCTGGCGATGTGATAGAGCGCGCTTGCCGCCGAGCGGGCCAGGGCAGGGGCCGCCTGGGCGACATCCAGCAGGGCTGCCGCGCGGTCCAGGGCGGTTTCAGCCTCGGCGAGCGGTGCCTCGGCAAGCTGTGCGCGGATGTGCGCGGACAGCGCGGTGAAGCTATCCTCCCGCGCCGCGGCGCGCAGTACGTCCAGGGCCACGATGTTGCTCGTGCCCTCCCAGATGCTGCCGAGATGCGCGTCGCGCAGCAGCCGTGCCTCGGGCCATTCCTCGATGTAGCCGCACCCGCCGCGCACCTCCATCGCATCTCCCGTGACCTGGCGCGCATCGCGGCAGGCCCGGAACTTGATGAGCGGCGTGAGAATGCGCAGCAGGGCATGGGCGCCCGCCTCGCCAGCGTCGCTGCGGCGGAGCGCCTCGGCCGTCGTGAACACCATGGCGCGGGCCTGTTCCGTCCGCATCAGCATCTTGGAAAGCTGCCGCTGCATGAGGGGCATGTCGAGCAGCCGCCGGCCGAAGGCGTGGCGGTTGCGAGCGACGAATAGCGCCTCGGTTGTCGCGCGCCGCATCAGGCCCGCCGCGCGCACGCCGTTCGACAGGCGCGAGGAATTGACCATGTCGGCCATCTGCTTGAAGCCGGCCTCCGGCTCCCCGATCAGCCAGGCCCGCGCACCCTCTAGCCGGACCTCGCCGCTGGCCATGCTCCGCGTGCCGAGCTTGTCCTTCAGCCGGACGATGCGCAACGCGTTGGGCGTGCCGTCGGGCAGGGTGCGCGGCAGCAGGAACAGGCCCACGCCCTTCAGCCCCGCCGCGCCACCGGTGCGGCGTGCCAGGACCAGTGCCAGCTCGGCATCGGGGTTGGAGCAGAACCACTTGTCGCCGTGCAGGATGTGCGTTCCGTCGTTTGCAGGTTCCGCCGTCACTGCTGTGGCGGCGATGTCGCTGCCGGCACCCTGCTCGGTCATGAACATCGCGCCCTGGTGCAGCGCGTCCATGTCCTGGCTCGCCAGCAGGGGCATGTAGCGCTCGATCAGTTCGGGGCTGCCAAAGCGCCGAAGGGTCCGCGCGAGGCTGTCCGTCATGTTCACCGGGCAAAGCAGGCCGAACTCCGCCTGGACGAAGAGGAACGTCAGCGCGTATTTGGCGGCGGGTGGCAGCGGGGCGGGCCAGCCGAAGACGCCCGCGCGGTGGCTCATTGCCGCCAGGCCGAACTCGCCAAAGGCCAGCTTGGCCATCTCGCGATAGGCGGGGTGGTAGTTGATGCTCTGTGCATCCTCGCCGCGCCGGGTGCGATGGACGAGGGTGGGTGGGTTGCGATCCGCGACGCCGGCCAGCGTATCCAACTCGGCCCCGACCAGCGCGCCCAATCGGTCCAGCTGCGGCTCCAGCAACCCAAGCAGGTCGCCGGGCAGATAGAGCGGCAGGATTCGTGCGAAGGCAGGATCCGCACGCCAGAGGTTCTGACCGGCCGCGTCGGGCACGGCCTGCGCTCCTGTGGGGGCGCCGATGGGGGCGATGTGCATGGGTGGTCCGCTTCTGTTCCGCGCCGACGCTAGGGTTTGAGCCATGCGCGCGACAAACGATTTAATTGCAGCTTGGTTTGAGCTAGGCTCACACCAATGCCCACCCGCAGCCTGCCTCCCCTGGTCGCCATCCGTGCCTTCGAGGCGGCGGCGCGACATCTCTCCATGACCGGCGCGTCACGCGAGCTCGCAGTGACACCGGGGGCAATCAGCCGGCAGATCCGCGAGTTGGAGCGCGCCATGCAGGTGACGCTGTTCCTCCGCCACCCGCACGGGCTTGTGCTCACCACGGCGGGCGAGACGCTGGCGGCCGGGGCCGGCGAGGCGCTCGACCGGCTGGCCACGGCCACAGGCCGCGCCCGGCTGGGGCGCGGGCGGCCACTCAGCGTCGGGGTCTACGGGTACTTTGCCGCGCGGCTTCTGTTTCCGCGCTTGACGGCACTTGCGCGCGCTTTGCCCGACCTCATGGTGGAGTGGCACACGAGTTCCAGCCCGCAGGACCTGTTGCCGAGCCGCTTCGACGCCGTCATCGCCGTCAATGATGGGGTGCCGCTGCCCGGCCTCGTCGTGGTCCCGTTGGTGCCCATCGCGACGGTGCCGGTCTGCGCCCCGGCCCTGCTGCGCGACGGTCCATTGGACTTCTCCCGCGTGCCGTTGCTGCACTCGCGCTGCCGGCCGGATGACTGGCGGCGGTGGCTGAACCAAGCCGGGCTCGGCCGCACCTCTGTGCGCGGCGGGAGCACCTTCGAGAGCATGAACGTGGCGATCGAGGCCGCAGCGCTGGGGCTGGGGACCGTGATCGCCATCGAGGCCCTGCTAGCGCACGATGTTGCGCGTGGTAGCGTCGTGCCTGCCCACAGCATCCGCCGGACCACGCGGCGGCACTTCACGTTGCAGTACGAGACGCGACGTGGGGGCAATCCGGATCTGCAGGCTCTTGCGAACTGGCTTCTGACCGAATTGGCAGTGGCGGCAGGAGGCGGGGATAATGGTCCCGCTTTGGTCGCATCGGCATGAGGTTTGAAATACCGGCTGCATCACTTGAAGCGCGACGCGCTCCTGTGGAGGTGGTCTCGTGACCCTTTGCACCGGACAGCGGAGAGGCTGGGCCCGGCGATGAAGGTTCAAGCATCACGGCACCCGCCGCTTCAGCACCCCCACCGAGAGTGTCACCGCCGTCAGGTCGAACGTCGCCCCGGAGATGTTTCGCGCCATCACCCGCACCGTGTTGTTCGACCACACCGCCGCGTCGAGTTCGATGAACCGCGTCGACGACACCAGCGATGCTTGCGCCAGGTCGCCCGCCCGTGCCCCGTTCACCGTGACGTCGATCAGCGATGTCGCCCCCGGCGCCAGGCTCGGCAGATCCCAGGACACCTCCGCCGCGAACTCCCGCCGCCCTGAGCCGAACAGCGCACCCGTCAACAGCGGTGTGCCATTCAGCACCGCGGGTGCGGCCTCTGGCAGGCCGTAAAGCCGCAGCGATTGCAGGTCGATCGGCCCGTCAAAGCCGATGACCCCCACCTGCGCGTAGGAGACGAACGGGCCCACGCGGATGGTTTGCCGCCGATTGAAGTTGGCATCGTCCATCGGCGCGCCGGCGTTCCAGCCCTTCGCCGGCCCGTTCCACTGCATGGTGGTGATCGAGGCCAGGACGTCGCCCGCAATGTCCTCGCGGACGTTCCCGGCGCCATCGAACACGCGCACGAAGAGCCGCCCGCCCGAAGCGCCACTCGTCAGCCAATGCGCCAGCGCGAACTCCTTCGCCTGGGAGGTATCGAGCATCCACCCAAGCCCACGGTTCGCCGCCAGCGTCACCGCGCGATCGGTCGGCGTCAGGTCGGTCAGCCCGTTGAAGCAGAAATCCGCCATGAAGGTCGCGGTGGTGGT
>NZ_JAIEQY010000267.1 GCF_019747315.1 Roseococcus sp.
TCGCCGATCTCGGGCCGCACGGGCCGTTCCACCGTGACGCCGGGCGCGCTCGTCACCGCCAACCAGCAGACCGCGCTCGTCACCGTGGCGCAGCTCGACCCGATCCTGGTCGACCTCACCCAGCCCAGCGCGGCCCTGCTCCAGCAGCGGCGCGATGTGGACAGCGGCGCGCTCCGCCGCCCCTCGGCCGACCGTGCGACGGCACGCCTCATCCTGGAGGATGGCTCGGAATACGCCCATCCCGGCGAGGTGCAGTTCTCCGAGGTGATCGTGGACCAGGGCACCGGCTCGGTCACCATGCGCGCTGTGTTCCCCAACCCGAACCAGCTGCTGCTGCCCGGCATGTTCGTCCGTGCCCGCGTCGAGGAAGGGGTGACGGATCGCGCGCTCCTCGTGCCCCAGCGCGCCGTGCTGCGGACCCCCCGCGGCGAGCCCATGGCCTTCGTCGTGAATGAGGAAGGCGTGGTGCAGGCCCGCGTGCTGCGCGCCAACCGCGCCATCGGCAATGACTGGATGGTGACCGAGGGCCTGAACCCCGGCGACCGCGTGGTGGTGGAGGGCCTGCAGCGCATCCGCCCCGGCACCCGGGTGCGGGCGACCGAGCGCGGCGCGGCCGCGAGCTAGGCCCGCGCGATGGCACGCTTCTTCATCGACCGCCCGGTCTTCGCCTGGGTCATCGCCATCGGCATCATGCTGGCCGGTGCGCTGGCGCTGCGCAACATGGCCGTCTCGCAATATCCGGCCATCGCGCCGCCCACCATCGCGATCAACGTGACCTTCCCCGGCGCCTCGGCCGAGACGGTGCAGGCGACGGTGGTGCAGGTGATCGAGCAGCAGCTCACCGGCATCGACAACCTGCTCTTCTTCGACAGCCAGACGACGAAGGACGGCCAGGCGCGCATCCAGCTCACCTTCGCGCCGGGCACCAATGCCGATACGGCGCAGGTGCAGGTGCAGAACCGCGTGCAGCTGGCCGTGCCCCGCCTGCCGCAGACGGTGCAGCAGCAGGGCCTGCGCGTCGTGAAATCCGCCGGCAATTGGATGCTGATCGTGGGGTTCTACACCACCGATAACAGCATGGAGCGCCTCGACATCACCGATTTCCTGGCGGCGAACGTCCAGGACCCGATCAGCCGCACGCCGGGGGTGGGCGATTTCCAGGTCTTCGGCGCGCAATTCGCCATGCGGATCTGGCTGGACCCCGCGCGGCTCATCAATTTCGGCCTGACGCCCGCGGATGTCGCGGCCGCGGTGCGGGCGCAGAACGTGCAGGTCTCGAGCGGCGAGATGGGCGGCCTGCCGGCCGTGCCGGGCCAGCAGCTCAACGCCACCATCATCGGCCCCTCCTACCTCCAGACCGTCGAGGAATTCGGCGCCATCCTGATGCGCGTGCGCGCCGATGGCTCGCAGGTCCGGCTGCGCGACGTGGCGCGGCTGGAGATCGGCGGCGAGAACTACGCCATCTCCACCCAGCTCGATGGCCGCATCTCGAGCGGCATCGGCATCCGGCTCGCCAGCGGCGCCAACGCGCTGGATACGGCGGCGGCGGTGCGGGCGACGATTGACCGCCTGCGCCCGAGCTTCCCGCCCGGCCTCGAGGTCACCTATCTGCAGGACACGACGCCCTTCGTGCAGCGCTCCATCAAGAGCGTGATCATCACGCTGGCCGAGGCGGTGGCCCTCGTCTTCCTCGTCATGCTCCTCTTCCTCCAGAACATCCGCGCGACCCTGATCCCGACCATGGCCATCCCGGTGGTGCTGCTCGGCACCTTCGCGGTGCTCTCGGCGCTGGGCTTCAGCATCAACACGCTCACCCTGTTCGGGATCGTGCTGGCCATCGGCCTGCTGGTGGATGACGCGATCGTGGTGGTGGAGAATGTCGAGCGCGTGATGGCGGAGGAGCATCTCTCGCCGCTCGAGGCCACGCGCAAATCCATGGACCAGATCACCGGCGCGCTGATCGGCATCGGCCTGGTGCTTTCGGCCGTCTTCCTGCCGATGGCCTTCTTCGGCGGCTCGGTCGGCGTGATCTACCGGCAATTCTCGGTGACCATCGCGACCGCCATGGGGCTTTCCGTGCTGGTCGCGATCTTCTTCACGCCCGTGCTCTGCGCCACCATGCTGAAGCCGCACAAGCCGGGGCAGGGGACGCGCGGCTTCTATGGCTGGTTCAACCGCGGCTTCGACCGCACGACCAACGGCTATCTCTGGGGCGTGCGCGCCAGCCTGCGCCGGCCCGCGCGCATGCTGATGGTCTATGCGGCGCTGCTCGGCGCGCTCGGCTATGCCTTCCTGCGCCTGCCCGGCGGCTTCCTGCCGAATGAGGACCAGGGCATCGCCTTCGTGCAGGTGACGGCCCCCCCGGGTGCGACGGCCGACCGCACGCAGCGCGCGCTGGACGATGTCGGCCGCTACCTGCGCGAGGAGGAGGGGGCCGTGGTGGACAGCCTTTTCGCCATCAACGGCTTCAGCTTCGGCGGGCGGGGGCAGGCTTCCGGCCTTGGCTTCATCACGCTGAAGGACTGGGATGAGCGGCGCGGGCCGCAGAACTCGGTCAGCGCGCTGACCGAGCGCATCAACCGCCGCTTCAGCACCTACCAGGACGCGCTGATCAACGCCTCCTCGCCGCCTGCCATCCGCGAACTCGGCAACGCGACCGGCTTCTCCTTCCAGCTGCTGGACCGCGGCGCGCAGGGCCATGCGGCGCTCATGGAGGCGCGGGACCAGCTGCTACGCCTGGCCCAGGCCAGCCCCATCCTCTCCCGCGTGCGCGCCAACGGGCTGAACGACGAGGCGCAGTTCCGCCTCATCATCGACTGGGAGCGGGCCAGCGCGCTCGGCCTCACCATCACCGAGATCAACCAGACGCTCTCCACCGCCTGGGGCGCCACCTACGTCAACGACTTCATGGATCGCGGGCGCATCAAGCGCGTCTTCATGCAGGGCGCGCCGGAAGCGCGCATGGTGCCCTCCGACCTCGACAAATGGTATGTCCGCAACGCGCAGGGGCAGATGGTGCCCTTCTCGGCCTTTGGCCGGGCGGAGTGGCGCTTCGGCTCGCCGCGGCTCGAGCGCTTCAACGGCATCCCCTCGCGCGAGATCCAGGGTGGGCCGGCGCCGGGCTTCACCACCGGCCAGGCGATGGACGAGATGGAGCGCCTGATGCGGCAATTGCCGCCCGGCTTCGGCCATGAATGGAGCGGCATCTCCTTCCAGGAGCGGCAATCCTCGGGCCAGGCGCCGGCGCTCTATGCGATCTCGCTCATCGTGGTCTTCCTCTGCCTCGCGGCCCTTTATGAAAGCTGGTCCATTCCCACGGCGGTCATGCTGGCGGTTCCGCTCGGCGTGTTGGGCGCCGTCGTCGCCTCGCTGATGAAGGGCATGGCGAATGACGTGTATTTCCAGGTGGGGCTGCTGGCGACGATCGGGCTGACGGCCAAGAACGCCATCCTGATCGTGGAATTCGCGCGCGATGGCTATGATCGCGGCCTCTCCCTGGCCGAGGCGGCGACGGAAGCGGCGCGTCAGCGCCTCAGGCCCATCATCATGACCTCGCTCGCCTTCACGCTGGGCGTGGTGCCGCTGGCGATCTCGTCGGGCGCGGGCTCGGGCGCGCAGAACGCGATCGGCGTGGGCGTGATCGGCGGCGTGATCGCGGGCACGGTGCTGGCGGTGCTCTTCGTGCCGCTCTTCTTCGTGCTGGTGCTGCGCCTGTTCCGCGCCCGTCGGGCGGGCGAGAAGAACCAGCCCACCGCCGCCACGCACGCGCCTGCGGAGTAGGCCTGATGTCGCAGGACCTCGGGACAAGGCCGCGCTGCCGGCCCGGCCCCAGCCCCATGCCGGAGGAGCAGCGCCGGCATGCCGTGGTGGAGGCCGCGGCCGCGGTCTTCATCCGCGACGGCTATGCGGCGGCCAGCATGGACCAGGTGGCGCGTGAGGCAGGCATGTCCAAGCGCACCCTCTACCGCATCTTCCCCTCCAAGGCGGCGCTTTTCGAGGCGACGGTCAGCGACTCCCTCGCGCCGCTGGATCTCGACCCGGCGCTGGCACTCGAGCCTGATCTGCAACGGGCGCTGGCGGGTATCCTGGAGGCGTCCGGCCGGCATCTGCTGGCTCTGCGGCCGATCGGCATTTTCCGTCTGGTGATCGCCGAGGTCGGGCGCTCACCGGAACTGGCGGAGACCTTTCACCGTGTGCTGGTCCGGCGGGGGGCGAGCGCATTGCAACGCCTGATTGGCGTGGCCATGGATGCCGGCCGGCTGCAGCCGGGGGACCCTGTTGCCACTGGCCGGATGCTCTATGGCATGGCCTTCGGGTCGACGCAGATCCGGCTGCTGCTGGGTGTGCGGAAGGTGCCGAGCCGCGAGGAAATCGCGGCTTTGGCGCGGGATGCGGTGGCCGTCTTCCTCAACGGGGCAAGGCGCCAGGAAGCCTGGGATGGCGGGCGCGCCTTCGCAGCGTCTTGAGCGGCCAGGCTCAGGCGAGGCCCAGCCGGGCGTCGCGCCGGCGCAGCAACGCCACGATGGGCAGGGCCAGCAGCACCATCCAGGCCTTGCCGATCACCTGGCCGGCCAGATAGTCGAGGCTGCCAAAGGCGAGCAGCAAGAAGATCACGCTGTCCACCAACAGCCCCACCACGGAGGAGGCGGCGACGGCGAGCACCAGCCCGCGCTTCTGCAACGGCGTGTAGATGCCGAGATCCACCAGTTCCGAGAGCAGGAAGGCCACGGTGGAGGCGATGACCAGCGCGGGCGGGGCGATATAGGCCGAGAGGGCGGCGCCGGCGAAGATCGCGCTCAGCGCCCAGTTCATGCCAAGCCGCCGCTGGACCAGGTCCCGAAGCACGAGCGCGAGCCCGATCATCAGCACGCCCGAGGGCGCCATGATGCCCGGCGCCACGGGGATCAGGCAGGGGCCATTGGGCACGCAGAACGTGCCGGCATTGCCGATCAGCCAATTGGCGGCGGGGATGCAGAGCGCGAAGGCGAGGAGGAAGGCGAAGCCTTCAATGCGGGTGCGGGTCATCATGTGGGCTCGCATAGGCCGCCCAGCCCTTGGCGCGCAAGTCACAAGCGGGGCATTCCCCGCAGCCATGGCCCCAGGGGTGGAGCGTCGCGCGCTCTCCCTTGTAGCAGGAGTGGCTTTCGACGCGGATCAGTTCGACCAGGGCGGGACCGCCCAGGCGTTCGGCCAGGCGCCAGGTCTCGGCCTTGTCGCGCCACATCAGTGGCGTGTGGAGCACGAGGCGGGTGTTCATGCCGAGGTTGATGGCGGCCTGCAGCGCCTTGATCGTGTCGTCCCGGCAATCGGGGTAGCCGGAGTAATCCGTCTCGCACATGCCGGCCACGATGTGGCGCAGGCCGCGGCGATAGGCCAAGGCGGCGGCGAAGGTGAGGAAGATGAGGTTGCGGCCGGGGACGAAGGTGTTGGGCAACCCGTCCTCGCGCAGCGCGATCTCGGCATCGCGCGTCAGGGCAGTTTCGCTGAGGCTGCCCAGCACGCCGAGGTCGAGCGTATGGTCCGGGCCGAGGCGGGGCGAGGCCATGCCGGCGCGCAGGGCCGCGCGGCAGGTGAGTTCCACGGCATGGCGCTGGCGATAGTCGAAGCCGAGCGTCTCCACCGTGGCGAATCGATCCAGGGCCCAGGCGAGGCAGGTGGCGGAATCCTGGCCGCCGGAAAACAGGACAAGCGCGCCGTCGCTCATGGGTCGAGTTGCTCCAGGGCCCAGCGGGCGGCTTCGGCGACCACGGGGTCTCCATCCTCGCACAGCACGCGGGCGGCGGGCAGGAGGGCAGTGTCGCCGCTATTGCCGATGGCGATGAGTACATTGCGGATGAAGCGGTTGCGGCCGATGCGCTTGATGGGGGAGCCCGCGAAGCGGGCGCGGAAGGCCGCGTCATCCAGCCCGGCCAGTTCCGCGAGGCGGGGCGCGATTTCGGCCCGGGGCGCGAACTGCATCTCGGCCGCGGCGCGGGCGAATTTGTTCCAGGGGCAGACGGCCAGGCAGTCATCGCAGCCATAGATCCGGTTGCCCATGGCGCGGCGGAATTCCTTCGGGATGGGGCCGTGATGCTCGATCGTTAGGTACGAGATGCAGCGCCGCGCATCCAGGCGGTAGGGGGCGGGGAAGGCGGCGGTCGGGCAGGCGTCGAGGCAGGCGCGGCAGGAGCCGCAATGGTCGCTCTCCGGCGCGTCCGGCTCCAGGGCGAGGGTGGTGTAGATCTCGCCCAGGAACAGCCAGGAGCCATGGCTGCGGCTGACGAGGTTGGTGTGCTTGCCCTGCCAGCCGAGGCCCGCCTGGGCGGCGAGCGGCTTTTCCATGACCGGTGCGGTGTCCACGAAGACCTTGAGCGGCTGTCCGCGAAACTCCCGCGCCATCCATTGGCCGAGCGCCTTGAGGCGCTTCTTCACAACGTCGTGATAGTCGCGCCCCTGGGCATAGGCGCTGATGGTGGCGCGGTGGCGCTGTTCCAGGCTCGCCAGCGGGTCGTAATCGGGGCCGTAGTTCAGGCCGAGGGCGATGACGCTGACCGCCTCGGGCCAGAGGGCGCGCGGCTGGGCGCGCTGCTCGCGCCGCGTCTCCATCCAGCCCATGCCGCCATGGGCGCCCGAGTCCACGAAGGCATCGAGCCGCTCGCGGGCGGCTTCGGGGAGCAGGGCCTCGGTGAAGCGGACGGCGTCGAAGCCCAGGCGCAGCGCCTCGGCGCGAATAGCCTCGGTCGGGGTCACCCCTTCGGCAGGATGGCCGTGGCCTCGATCTCGACCCGGGCCTCCTCCTCCACCAGTGCCACCACCTGCACCAGCGTCATCGCCGGGAAGTGGCGGCCCATGACGGCGCGGTAGGCGGGGCCGAGCTCGGCCAGGCTCGCGCGGTATTCGCCGATATCGGTCACGAACCAGGTGAGGCGCGCGATGTGCTCGGGCTTGCCGCCGGCCTCGGCCAGGACCGCGAGGATATTGGAGAGCGCCTGG
>NZ_JAIEQY010000042.1 GCF_019747315.1 Roseococcus sp.
GTGGATGTCGGTGGCGAGCTGTATTCCCTGCTGGCCGACCAGGTGGGCGAGGTGCTCTCGCTCAGCGTCGATGAGCGGGCGCCCAACCCGCCCACGCTCGACGCCTCCTGGAAGGAATTCTCGCTCGGCGTGCATCGCCTGGGTGATCAACTGCTGGTGCTGCTCGACGTGGATCAGCTTCTGGCGCTCGGCGTCTGAGGAGACACGGACATGTCCAATGGCACCTGCCTTGTGGTGGATGACAGTTCCGTGGTGCGCAAGGTCGCGCGCCGCATCCTGGAGCGCAACGGCTTCACCGTGCGCGAGGCGGAGGACGGGCAGAAGGCGCTGGAGGCCTGCCGGGCCGAGATGCCGCGCGCCGTCCTGCTCGACCGCAACATGCCGGTGATGGACGGCATCGGCTTTCTCCGCGCGCTGCGGGCGGAATACGGCCCCGATGACCCGGTCGTGGTGATGTGCACCACCGAGGCCGGCACGGAGAAGATCCTGGAAGGCCTCGAAGCCGGCGCCAATGAGTACGTGATGAAGCCCTTCGACGAGGAGATCCTCTGCGACAAGCTCGCCCAGGTCGGGCTGCTGCCGGCATGAGCTTCGCCACGGCGAGCAGGGCCACAGTCGCCGCGGGCAAGCTGCGCGTGATGCTCTGCGATGACAGCTCCACCGTGCGCTCCGCCCTGGCCCGCGTGCTGGAGGCGGACCCGGCCATCGCCGTCGTCGCCCGCGTGGGCGATGGGGCACAGGCGCTGGCGGCGCTGGATGCGGCGGCACCGGCCGAGCGCGCCCAGGTCGTCCTGCTCGACCTCGAAATGCCGGTGATGGACGGGATGACGGCGCTGCCGCTCATCCTGCGGCGCGAACCGCGGCCCATTGTCATCGTCGCCAGCGCGCTGACGCAGCGCGGCGCGAGCGCCACGATGGAAGCGCTGCGCGCCGGCGCCTCCGACTATATCCCGAAGCCGGGTGCGGCTGGCGGCGGGCTGAACGACCCGAATTTCCGCGCCGACCTGCTGGCCAAGGTGAAGGGCTGGGCCAAGCTGCGCCAACCCGCGGCACGCGCCCCGCTGGCGCCCGTGCCGCGTGCCCCCGTGCGCCGGGGAGAGCCTCCCAAGGTCATCTGCATCGGCAGTTCCACCGGCGGGCCGCAGGCGCTGGCGGCGCTGGTGCGGCGCCTGCCGAAGCAGATCTATCTGCCTGTCGTGATCGTGCAGCACATGCCGGCCGGCTTCACCGCGATGCTGGCCAAGCATCTGGACGCGCTGGGTGGCCCGCCGGTGAGCGAGGCCAGGCAGGGCGACACGCTGGAGGCGGGCCGCGTCTACCTGGCGCCGGGGGATCATCACCTCCTCGCCAAGGCGGAGGGCCCGCGCGTCACGCTGCACCTCTCCGACACGCCGCCCGAGAATTTCTGTCGCCCGGCGGTGGATCCCACGCTGCGCAGCCTGATCGCCATCCATGGCCGCGCCGTCCAGGCCGTCATCCTCACCGGCATGGGGCAGGACGGGTTGCTGGGTTGCCGGGCCCTGGCCCAGGCCGGCGGTGCCGTCTGGGCGCAGGATGAAGCCTCTTCCGTGGTCTGGGGCATGCCGGGCGCCATCGCGCGCGCCGGCCTGGCCCAGGAACAGGGAACCCCCGAATCGCTGGGCGATGCCCTGGCCCAGATCTGCGGAAAGCGCCCATGAACCAAGCGTCCATGAACCCCAACACCTTCGCCTTCCTGACCGGCATCGTGAGGACACGCTCCGGCGGCATCATCGGCGCCGACCAGGGCTACATGCTCGAGACGCGCCTGGCGCCCCTGCTGAAGCGCGAGGGGCTGAAGGACCTCGACGCGCTGGCCGCACGCCTCAAGGCGCCACGCCCCGATGCCCTGGCGCAGGAGATGACGGAGCTGCTCACCACCAATGAGAGCAGCTTCTTCCGCGACACCCGTCCCTTCGAGCATCTGCGCGTCCTCCTCCCCGAGCTGCACAAGGCCCGCGCCCCGGGCCAGCCTTTGCGCATCTGGTCCGCCGCCTGCTCCACCGGGCAGGAGGCCTATTCCATCGCGATCATCCTGGCCGAGCTGGCGGAGGCCGATGCCTCCTTCAAGGCACGGCGCGTGGAGATCATCGGCACGGACATCACCACCGCCGTGCTGGAGCGCGCCCGCGCGGGCGTCTTCAGCCAGTTCGAGGTGCAGCGCGGCATGCCCATCCGCACGCTGATGAAGCGCTTCGTGCAGGAGGAGACCCGCTGGCGCATCCGCCCCGAAATCGCCGCCGCCTGCCGGTTCGAGAAGTTCAACCTGCTGGGCGACCCCCGCGGCCTTGGCCGCTTTGACGTCATCTTCTGCCGCAATGTGCTGATCTATTTCGACGTGCCGACCAAGGGGCGGGTGCTGAACGGGATCGCGCAGATCCTGGCCCCTGATGGCGCGCTCTATCTGGGCGCGGCCGAGACGGCGATGGGCGTGACCACCGCGCTGGTCGCGCGGGCCGGCGAGCGTGGCGTATACGGGGTGGCGGAGCAGGTGCGCTTGCGGGCCTGAGGGGGGCTCATTGCCCGCCGCCCGCCGGGCCCGCACAATCAGGGCATGCCCCAAGAGATTCGCCTGAACGCCTTCGACATGGCCTGCGTGGGCCACATCCAGCATGGGATGTGGACCCACCCGCGCGATACCAGCGCGCAATACAACAGCTTGTCCCATTGGCTCGACCTCGCGCGGCTGCTGGAGCGCGGGCTGTTCGACGGACTCTTTCTCGCCGATGTGCTGGGCATCTATGATGTGCTGGATGGCAGCCCGGATGCGGCGCTGCGCGGGGCGGTGCAGGTGCCGCTGCTGGACCCGGCCATGATCGTCCCCGCCATGGCGGCGGTCACCTCGCAGCTCGGCTTCGGCATCACCGCCAACCTCTCCTACGAGGCGCCCTACCTGTTTGCGCGGCGGATGAGCACGCTGGACCACCTGACGCAGGGGCGTATCGGCTGGAACATCGTCACCGGCTATCTGGACAGCGCCGCCCGCGCCATGGGCCTCGACCGGCAGATGCAGCATGACGACCGCTACGACATGGCCGAGGAATACATGGAGGTGGTCTATCGCCTCTGGGAGGAAAGCTGGGCCGAGGATGCCGTCCTGCGCGACACCGCCAGCGGCCACTTCACCGACCCCGCCCGAATCCGCCGCATCCGCCATGAAGGCAAGCAGTACCGGCTGGACGCCTACCATCTTTGCGAGCCCTCGCCGCAGCGCACGCCGGTGCTCTACCAGGCCGGCGCCTCGCCGCGGGGGCAGGTCTTCGCCGCGCGGCATGCCGAATGCCTGTTCCTGAATGGCGGGCCGGCGGCGGATGTCGCGCGGCATGTGGCGGGGCTGCGGGCGCTCTCCGCCCCGCGTGAGATCCGCGTCTTCGTCGGCGCCACGCTGGTGCTGGGCCGGACGGATGCGGAGGCGGAGGAGAAGCTCGCCGAATACCGGCGCCATTCCAGCGTGGAAGGGGCGCTGGCCCATGCGGCGGCCTCGCTCGGCATTGATTTCGGGCGCTACGGGATGGATGAGCCGATTCCGGCCGGGCTGGGCAACGCCATCCAGTCCAATGTCTCGGCCATGCGCCGCGCCACCGGGCAGGATTTCACCAAGCGCAACCTGATCCACCAATTCATCCTGGGCAGCCGGCAAAAGCCCATGGTGGGCAGCGTGGAGCGCATCGCAAAGCAACTCATCGCCTATGCCGAGGAGACGGGGGTGGATGGCTTCAACCTCTCCCGCACCGTCTTCCCGGAATGCCTGGTGGAGGTGGTGGAGCAGTTGGTCCCTGCCCTGCAGGAACGTGGCGCCTATAAGCGCGACTATGCGCCGGGGACCTATCGGGAGAAGCTGTTCGGGCATGCGCGGCTGCGGGTGCCGCATCCGGCGGCCGCGTTTCGACAGTAAGGAAAAAGGGGCCTCCGGCGGCTGGGGCCATGGCCCCAGACCCCTTTCCCGGGGTCAGTCGCGTTGGGCCAGGTAATGCGCCAGGGCCGCGAGGTCAGCGTTGGTGAGGCCCTGGACGGCGCCGTTCATCTGCGTGTCCGGGCCGGCGCGCAACCCGTCGCGATACTGCGTCATTGCGTGCAGCAGGTAGTCCTCACGCTGCGCGGCGACGCGCGGGATCTGCGCGCGGCCGCCATAGTCGGAGACATGGCAGGTGGCGCAGTGGCGCGGCCCGCTGAGCGCCTGGCCGGCGGCAAACAGCGCGCTGTCACGCGGCCTGCGATCCTCCGGCGGGCCGGGCTGCAGCGTGGCGAAATAGGAGGCGATGTCCTGGATGTCCTGGTCCGACTTGCCGGCGGCGAAGGGCTGCATGGCAGGCGCATTGCGCAGCCCTTCCCGCAGCAGGATCATCTGGATCGTGATGAAATCGGCCGGCTGCCCCGCGAGCGAGGGAATGTCGTGGATCTGGCTCCGGCCATTCGCCCCGTGGCATTGGGCGCAGGGGGCCGCGAGTTCGGCGCCGCGCCGCGCATCCTGCGCGAGCGCGGGGGCTGCGGCGGCCAACAGGGCCGCCGCCAGAAGTCCAGCGCGAATCACCGGCGATAGGTGATGCGGTAGACCGCACCCATCTGCTCGCCCGAGACCAGCATCGAGCCATCACGCAGCACATGCACCTCGGCCGGACGGTCGGCGAAGCGCTGGTTGGCGTCATCGCGCAGGCCGGTCAGGAACTCCTCCACGCGGGTCACGTTGCCGCTGGCGTCCAGATGGGCGACCACGACGTCATAGCCGGTGAGGCGCGAGCGGTTCCAGGAACCGCGGCGGGCGATGAAGATCTGGTTGCGATACTGCTCGGGGAACATCGTGCCGGTGTAGAAGCGCATCCCGAGCACCGCGGTGTGCGGCCCCAGCAGCGCGGCCGGCTGCGAGAACTCACTGCACGCGCGGCCGCGGTTATACTGCGGGTCCGCCCAGGTGCCGAGGCAATAGGGGAAGCCGAAATCCTCGCCCACGCGACGGACGCGCAGCAGCGAATCCTCGGGCGTGTCATTGCCCACCCAGTCGCGGCCATGGTTGGTGGCCCAGAGCTCCCGCGTCGTGGGGTGATGCGCGAAGCCGACGGAGTTGCGCACGCCGCGCGCCTCGATGCGGCGGTCGCTGCCATCGGGGCGGAAGGACACGAGGAGGGCGAACTTGTCGCGGTCCGTGTCGCACACGTTGCAGTTCACGCCGACATTCGTATAGATCCGGCCATCGGGGCCGAGCGACACGTATTTCCAGTGATGGTTGCCGCCATGCTCCTGCTCGGTCGGCAGGGCGAAGGCCGCGGTCAGGTCCACCGGGGCCGGCGGGCTGTCCAGGTTCGCCTCGACATTGTCATAGCGCAGCACGCGGTTGACCGCGAAGATGTAGAGGCTGTTGCCGATCACGACGAGGCCGCTCGGCTGCGTCAGGCCCTGGGCGAAGATGCGCGTGCGCGTCGTGCCGTCCGGGTTGCGCGTGATGGCATAGACGCGGCCGATGGCGCGCGTGCCGGCGAAGAGCGTGCCGCCCGGGGCTTCCGCGATGGCGCGCACGCCGGGCATGCCATGGGCGAAGACCTCGGCCTGGAAGCCCTGCGGCAGGCGGATCGAGGAGACCGGCACCTGGTCGAGCGGCGTGACCGTCAGGCGCGGTGCGTGCGGTGCGAGCGTCGAACCCTCAGGGCGACCGACGGCCCAGCCCGGGACGGGGGCGGGCGTGGCCGCGGGGGCCTGGGCGAAGGCGGGGCCTGCCATCAGCAGCGCCGCCATGCCGAGCAACTGGCGTCGAATTGTCATGAGGTTCTCTCCCTGCGTCCCGTTTCGGGCATTACACCTCAAGGGAAGGACGAAACGGCCAAGCTTGCAAGCCCCGGAAGGGGCGGCCATCAGATGCGCCGCGTCTCCAATCCCATCCGCCGCGCGATGACCTGCAGCATCACCTCATCCGCGCCGCCGCCGATGGAGCCCAGCCGGTAGTCACGATAGGCGCGGCTGACCCAGCTTTCCCAGGCATAGCCCTGGCCGCCCATGAACTGCATGCACCAATCCGCCACCTCGCGTGACAGGCGGCCGGCCTTGAGCTTCGCCATGCTGGCCAGCTCCGTCACGTCCTGGCCTGCGACGTAGAGCTCCGTCGCGCGATAGGTCAGCGCCCGCAGCGCCTCAATCTCGGTCTTCAGCTCGGCCAGCTTGAACTGGATGAACTGGTTGTCCAGCAGCGGCTTGCCGAAGGCCTGGCGCTCGCGGAGATAGGCCGCCACGTGTTCGATGAGCTGCCCCATGGCCAGGCGGCGCGCGGCGGCGTTCAGCCGCTCCTCCTGGAACTGCTTCATCTGGTAGGTGAAGCCGCGCCCCTCCTCGCCGATACGGTTGCGGATGGGCACGCGCACCTCGTCCAGGAAGAGCTGCGCCGTGTCGCTGCACCACATGCCGAACTTGCGGATTTTTTGCCGCGTGACGCCCCTCACATCCGCGCCACCAGGGCTTTCGCGCAGCGGCAGGAGGATCAGGCTCTTGTTGCGATGCGGCGCACCGTCGGAGGTATTGGCCAGCAGGCAGACCCAATCCGCCTCCATCCCGTTGGTGATCCACATCTTGCCGCCGGAGATGACATAATCCTCGCCATCGCGCCGCGCCGTGGTGCGGATGCTGGCCACATCCGAGCCAGCGCCCGCCTCCGAGACGCCGATCGCCACCACATGCTCGCCGGCGAGGGCCGGTGCCAGCCAGTCGCGACGGAGCTCATCGCTGCCGAATTCGGCCAGCGCGGGCGTCGCCATGTCGCTCTGCACCGAGAGCGCCATGCCCACCCCTTGCGCCTGCATGGTGCCCAGCGCCTCGCCCGCCGCGAGGCTCCAGGTGAAGTCGAGCCCCGACCCGCCGAACTCCACGGGCTTGGTGATGCCGAAAAGGCCGAGCTTCCCCGCCTTGCGGAACAGCGCCCGTGACGGGAAGGCCTCGGCCGCCTCCCACTCCTCGACATGCGGGTCGATCTCATCGGCCACGAAGCGGCGGATGCTGTCCATCCAGGCCTCGTGCCCGGCCGTATAGATCATCTGCGCCTCCCCTTTTCCGGACAGGCTAGA
>NZ_JAIEQY010000338.1 GCF_019747315.1 Roseococcus sp.
CGCATGCCTGTGAATTCGCTCGTAATACTGACCTCCTGAGGGCGGATTTCGCGTCCAAGTCCGACCCCTCTGATCGTGTGTCAGCATCCTTCCCTTTGGCCCTGAGTGGCCGGGAAGGGTTTTGGGGGATGATGTCCGTGGACGTGATCGGCAATGTTCGGCGCGCGTATTTTGAGCAGCGTCTTCCGATCAAGGAGATCGTGCGGACGCTGTCGGTATCGCGGGCGACGGTGCGCAAGGTCATTCGGAGCCACAAGAACGAGTTCAAGTATGAGCGTGGCGTGCAGCCCGTGCCGAAGCTCGGCGCGTGGGTCGATATTCTGACGGAGATCCTGGAGAAGGAGGGCAAGCTTCCCAGACGGGAGCGCCGGTCGACGCAACGTCTGTTCGAAGAACTGCGTGGGCGCGGCTAGCCGCAGCGGTCAGCAAAGTTCGGCTGCTCATCGAAGTCCCTTTTTGGCATATCCAGCACCTTGGTTGGCAGCTCGGTCGTGTGGTTAAGGTTCATGCACCCGTGCCCAGGAAACGACCGATCCGCGCGTCCCTCCGCTGCCCCAGCATTCTTACCAGGACGACACCCTTGCCGGCCAAGCGGTCTTCGCAAGGCGCTGCCTCGGCCAGACGCATCCCTGTTCTGTAAGGATCATTCCCTGTTCGATGCGCCAGGGTGTGCACCACAAGTAACTGATACTCATATGAAATCGTCTGTGTATGCCTTCGCCGAAATCGAGTTCGGCCTAGTTTCCCTGATCTCTTCCCTGAAAGCACGGAACTAAAGCCAGAGACGGGTTCGCAGCAGACTGCGTCCACAACCAGGCAGTCTGGGGACTCTCGCGGTTTGCATGGCAGTGCCGCGGATCGCTGAAAAACTGGCGGTTGTCCGCAGGTTTGCAGGTGCGGGTAGGTACTGTCGGGTCATGAGAGACGCGGGAATCGGAGACTTCTCCGGGATTTCGCGGCGGTGTCTCTGAGGGGCCTTTTGGCAGTACCCGGGCACGACGATGCGAATTCCGGCCGTGGCGTGCAGCGCCGCCTGGAGCATCATCGTTCAAACGAAATCGATCTGGGCGAGGCGACATGTTCGCCAAGCGCACAAGATGGAGCTGGTGCAGCGAGCGGTCACAAACGCGACATACTCAAGGCTAGCGAAAGCCGAGCGTCTGCTCTTGCTGCTGCCAGCCGAGCGGCAGGCGCGTGTCCAGCATCAGGGCCTGCGCGGTGAGGCCTGGCGGCTGCTGCCCTTCGAGGATCTGGCTGACAATCCGCGGGGAGAGGTAAGCGATCCGTGTCAATCGGCGTCCAAAAAGGACCCCCCATCGGCGTCTAAAAGGGACCCCCTTTCCAGCGTTCATCGCCCCACGGTGTCGCCCGGCGCGGAGCCGTAGGCGCAGCGGCGGGCGACACCGTGGGGCGGCCCTCCTTCATACCCGGTTCTTGAACCGCCAGCTCTCGTTGCCGGTCTCAACGATGTCGCAGTGATGCGTCAGCCGGTCGAGCAAGGCCGTCGTCATCTTCGCGTCGCCAAACACGCTCGGCCATTCGCCAAAGGCCAGGTTGGTCGTGACGATCACCGAGGTCTGTTCGTAGAGGCGGCTGATCAGGTGAAACAGCAACTGCCCGCTGGACTGCGCAAACGGCAGGTAGCCGAGTTCGTCCAGCACCACGAAATCCATCCGGCCGAGATACTCCGCCATCCGGCCCTGGCGGCCCGCGCGGCCCTCGGCCTCCAGCCGGTTCACCAGGTCCACCACGTTGAAATAGCGGCCTCGCACCCCGCCACGGATGCAGGACCGGGCGATCGCGATGGCCAGATGCGTCTTGCCAGTCCCGGTGCCGCCAACCAGCACGACATTGCGCTGGTGGGCCACGAAGTTCCCGCCCGCCAGGTCGCGCACCAACGTCTCGTTGATGGGCGTGCCGTCACCCGCAGCCGCCGCATCAACACCTTGACGAAGGTCGCGTCATTCTCGTCGGCGTTGAGAAAGTCGCCGGCCGGATCCAGCACCAGCAGCCGCACCGGCTTGCCCGCGGCCCGAGCTGCAGCGCGGCGATCAGGGTGAGAACGCGCGGCGATCAGGATGAGAAACGCCTGCATGGCGCCGGCGGGAGGGCGTAGCCCGACCGGCGGGGCCATGCAGGCGGGCGCCCATCCCTGGCTGGGGTGGATGGCTGGCGGTCGCGGCCGGCCGGCGTCGGAATGGATCCCTTCGCTGCGGGGGGTCTTCCGGTGCCCGGTCGCCATGTCACCGAACGCCAGATGAGGCTGTACATGACGTTTCGCCGGACCGAACCCGTTCCGATCGCCGCTGCCAAAGCGGGGTTCAGCACCGCCACCGCTTACCGGCTCGAGGGAGACCCCCGCCCGCCGTCGGACCGCGCCGTGCCGCGAGGACGGCGTCGGCCGGACCCGCTGGCCACGTTTTGGGAGAGCGAGGTGGTGCCACTGCTGGAGACCGCCCCAGGGCTGCGCCCGATCGCTGTCTTCGAGGAGATGCGCCGCCGTCATCCAGACCTCGACGCCGGCAGCCGCCGCACGCTGGAGCGACGGATCCGGGCTTGGCGGGCGCTGCACGGGCCAGAGAGAGAGGTGATCTTCCGCCAGATCCATCAGCCCGGGCGCCTCGGCCTGTCGGACTTCACCGACATGCGCGAGCTCGCCGTCACCGTCGTCGGCCAGCCCCTCGAGCACCGGCTCTACCACTTCCGTCTGCCCTACTCGGGCTTCGAGCACGCCCATGTCGTCCTCGGTGGCGAGAGCTATGTCGCTCTCGCCGAGGGGCTGCAGAACGCGCTCTGGGCGCTGGGCGGCGCACCGCTCGAGCATCGCAGCGACAGTCTCTCCGCCGCCTTTCGTAACCTCGGCCGCGACGCGCAGGAGGACCTGACGCGCCGCTACGACGCGCTCTGCGCCCACTACGGCATGCAGCCCAGCCGCAACAACCCGGGCGTTGCCCACGAGAACGGCGCCATCGAGAGCGCGCATGGCCACCTCAAGGCTGCGATCGCCGACGCGCTGCTGCTGCGCGGCTCACGCGACTTCCCCGACCTCGCCGCCTGGCGGGGCTTCGTCGACGAAGTGGTTGGCCGGCACAATGCCCGCCTCGCTCCCCGCATCGCCCTCGAGCGCGAGGCCCTGCAGGACCTCCCCATCCGGCGCACCGCTGACCACGAGGAGGCAGTCGTCGCCGTCACCTCCTCAAGCGGCTTCACGCTGCGCAAGGTGTTCTACAGCGTGCCCTCCCGCCTCATCGGCCATCGCCTGCGCGTCAGGCTGTTCGACGACCGGCTCGAGGTCTTCCTCGGGAGCACCCACCAGTTCACGACCGCCCGCGGCCGATCACACCCGGACGGCCGGCATGGCCACGTCGTCGATTACCGCCACGTCATCCGCGCCCTGCGCCGCAAGCCGATGGCGCTGCTGGGCCTGGTCTACCGCGACAGCCTCTTTCCCCGGCCGGCCTTTGCCCGTGCCTTTGAGGCGATGCGGGCCGCACTCCCCGACCGTATGGCCTGCCGCCTCGCCGTGGAACTGCTGGCACTCGCCCATGAGCGCGCCTGCGAGGCGGAACTCGCTGGCCTGATCGAGGCCGACCTCGAGGCCGGTAGGCTGCCCGACATGGCAGCGCTCCGCGCCCACTTCGCACCCGACGCCGCGGCGCTGCCCTTGGTCACCGTCCGCCATCCCCCTCTCAGCGCCTACGAGGGTCTCGCCGCCGGCGCCCCAGGAGATGCCGCATGACCACCATCGACAACGGCCGCCTCTCGCTCGCCCTCAACGACCTCCGCCTGCCCGCTATCAAGCTCGTCTGGCCCGAGCTCGCCGCCCGCGCCGACAAGGAGGGCTGGCCCGCTGCGCGCTTCCTCGCCGCACTCGCCGAACACGAACTCGCCGAGCGCGCCAACCGCCGCATCGCACGCCACCTCGAGGAGGCCCGGCTGCCACCAGGCAAGACCCTGGACAGCTTCGACTTCGACGCCGTGCCGATGGTCAGCAAAGCCCAGGTCGCGGCGCTCGCCGCCGGCGACAGCTGGCTGGAGAAAGGCGCAAACCTCCTGGCCTTCGGCCCGCCCGGCGTTGGCAAGTCGCATCTCGCCGCCGCTCTCGGCTACGCCCTGATCGAGAACGGCTGGCGCGTTCTGTTCACGCGCACCACCGATCTCGTCCAGAAACTTCAGGCCGCACGGCGCGATCTGCAGCTCGAGGCCGCCATCGCCAAGCTCGACAAATACCACCCGCTGATCCTCGACGACATCGCCTACGTCACCAAGGACCAAGCCGAAACCAGCGTCATCTTCGAGCTCATCGCCACCCGCTACGAGCGTCGCTCGATGTTCATTACCTCCAACCAGCCCTTTGGTGAGTGGCATCGAGTATTCCCCGACCAGGTCATGGCGCTGGCCGCAGTGGACCGCCTCGTCCACCACGCGACGATCTTCGAGATGAACGTCGAGAGCTACCGCCGCCGTACCGCCATCGAGCGCAAACGCGGGCCAGGCCGGCCGCCAAGCCGCGCGACAATCAACGCCTCATCCTGATTGTCGCGCGTCATCCAAAATCCGCTTGCCACCCTGTCGCGCCGCGACAATCATCCCGGTGCCGCGACACCAGATTCTCATCCTGATTGCCGCGCTGCTCGCATCCAGATTGTCGCGCTACACCGAGCGACATTCAGCAGGAGCTGGTCCAGTCCCGAGTTGGCAAACTCGGTGAGCGCTGCGGCGCGACCCTCCGCAACCACCAGGGCGGGGTCGAAGTCAGGCAGATCAATCGCCGGAATGACGTAGCAAGGCGCATCGCGCCGTGTCCCCTGCGGATCCACAGCGGCGGTGCGGCGATGCACCTCGGCCCGGTCGTCCTCCAGGGTCAGGAACACGCTGGCCCCGGCTGCCTCCGCCGGGACTCGCCCGCCCAAGGGGCCGAGGACGCCGACCAGGTTGCCGCCCACCCGATCCCGGGTGGCGACCGCCAGGCACAGGTCCAGAGCCAGGAGGGATTTGCCAACCCCGCCCGGGCCGAACAGCAGGCCTACGGTCCCCAGCGGCATCAGGGGGGCCAGCAGAAAGCGCTGCGGCGGCGGTGGTCCCTCGGTGAGCCCATCGAGCCGAAACAGGGTGACGTCGATGCCTTCGAGCGGCGCTGTGCTCCCCGCGCCGATTTTGCTGCGGGCGGTGCTGACGGCGCGGGGAATGTCGTCGTAACGGGATTGCTAACGGCCGGTCTGGATCGTGCCGTCCTTGAGATCGCGGAGTTCGCGAGGCACCGCCTCCATGTGGCCGCGCAGAACCAGCACCGCCTGCGCGTCCGGCATCCCGGCCTTGAGGAACCGCATAGCCAAGGCGGCAATCGGAGCGTGGTAGTCCGTGCCGGTCAAGATGGCGGTGATCAGCTCGGCCGTCTCGCGGCTCTCGCCGCTACCGCCCGCCTCCGCCTGGTCTTTTGTCCCCGCCTGACCGGCTGTCCGCCGCTGCGCCATCTACACCCGCAAATCCTCCGAGGAGGGGCTGGAGCAGGCCTTCAACTCGCTCGATGCCCAGCGCGAAGCTTGCGAGGCCTATATCCGTAGCCAGCGGCATGAAGGCTGGGTCGTGCTGCCAAAACTTTACGACGATGGCGGGCTCTCCGGCGGCACGCTGGAGCGCCCTGCTCTGCAGCAGCTGCTGGCCGATATCCAGGCCCGTCGCGTCGACCTGATCTTAGTCTACAAGGTGGACCGGCTCACCCGCTCGCTGGCCGATTTCGCCAAGATCGTGGATGTGTTTGACGCGCATGGCGTCTCTTTCGTCTCGGTGAACGGGGCACGGGCGGGCGACCTGGCAACGGCATCGCTGGTGTCGTCGACGCGGTTCATCGAGCTTGATGCCGCGGTGTGGTCAAACAACACGGTGCGGGTGATGGCTCGGAACATCTCCGGCGCGACGTTCGATCTGGCTGCGGCCACGCTGTCGGTGGGTGTGGCAAAGCGGCGCGTGCCGTGAAGCTGGGGCGAGCACTACACGCCAGGGCCGCCCCGCAATCTGCGGTCGCCACCAGTCGAAGCGGCCGGGCGTCGCAGGCGGACCGGTCGGCCGGGACCTCCACCTGCCCGTCAGGGGTCCGGTCGGAAATCCAGCACGAAGGCGACGACCTTTTCGGCGGACATCTCGCATGGCTTCAGCAATGTTCTATCTGATGTGACGCGATAGAGGTTGAAGCTGACACTGTCGGTCCCGGCCAACTCCCTGGCGAACAGGCTGTTGCGACGTCCGTCCCCGGAGCGCCGGACGGTCAAGCCGAAACGCCGGCCTTCGTAGGCCCCTTCGCTGTATCCCGCCGCGATCTTCGCGAAAGCGGCTTCGAACTCGGCATGCTCAATCTCATCCACCCGTATTGATCCAACAGAGGCGCAGCGGGTGCGAGACCGCCAGCGCCGGTCCGCGCGAAGGGGCCGGGCAGATTCCTGCAGCCGACGCGGCCCGGGATGGGCGGAGGAATTGAGATGCCGGCGCCACAGAACCATCAACGAAGCCGCCATCTGTCCGGTCGGTTACGCAACGTCCACGCCTTTCCAGAAGGCGATAGTGAGCCAATACTCGGCGGCTCCATCCGTAGTCGGTGAGTTGTTGCCGGCGGTCATGGTTCATCCCGTGAGCCCTTGCAACGGAACATGCTTTAGCCACCGTAGCGCTCGGTTTTGATAATGGAGGCGTCCAGGCCTGCCAGAAGCGCGCCCTCGGTCGCGATGTTGACGAAGCCATTGGATCCGCAGACGAATACTTGTGTGGGCTTACGGTGAAGCCGACCTAAAATTTCTTGCACCATCAAGCCGTCGACCCGTCGCGCAAAATCCGACGCGCGGATCGGTTTCTCGCGCGTGATTGCCAGCGCCAAGACGAATGCCGGATCGCTGACTTCGATGGAATGAAGCTCTTTTGAGAAGAGAACGTCCTCAGCGGTTCGTGCGGACAGGAGCAGCGCTGTCGGCACGACCTGGGCCAGCGCGCGGCGGTGCCGGATCATTGCCATCAACGGCACGAGGCCCGAACCTGCCCCGATCAACAGCACTGGGTCTATGGCAGGTTCAGGCCATAGGAAATGGCCGCCGAGCGGACCACGAAGCTC
>NZ_JAIEQY010000016.1 GCF_019747315.1 Roseococcus sp.
TGGCGTCCCGTACGGGATTCGAACCCGTGCTGCCAACGTGAAAGGCTGGTGTCCTAGGCCTCTAGACGAACGGGACAGTCAGTGCCGCCGGGATTAGGGGTGATGGCGCTCGCGGTCAACCCGGCCTCGCCACCGCTTGATGCATGTCGCTTCCCGGAAAATGCGGGGCGCCCCCAGGCCCTCCTCCGGGCGGCACTTTCTCACCCGGGGCCGACACGCTGCGCGAGCAAGCCGAGGATCGCCTCGGCCGGGCCGCCCAGGGGCCTGAACCGTGCCGCCACCTGTTCAAACTCCAGGGGTGAGAGGAAGAAGCGGCTCACGCGCCGGGTCAGGTCCACCTCGGGCAGGCACACGCCGTACTCGGCCTCCAGCCGCGCGCAATCCGCCGCGAAGACCGGCGCCGCCCGTTCCATGTCGGCCGGCTCGAAGATGTGCGGTGCCGAAGCGAAAAGCCCCTTCATGCCGCGCAGCGCCTGGAAGAAGGCCTGCGCCTCCTCCTGGTGCTCCACCACCTGGTTGGTCGCCAGCATCGCCACCAGCCCCGCCATGCCGAGCGAGATGTTGCGGCGCTCGACCGGTTGTTCCGCCGGCATGGCCAGGCCAATGGCGGCCAGGAAGCGCGGCACGAAATCCGAGGATGGATGGTAGTTCAGCACGCGCAGCGGAAAGCCCGAGGCCGCCATGCGCTCGATCATCGGCATCAGGCAGAAGCGATGCGGCGCGTCGCAGAGATAGGCGCCAGGTGGCCGCCGCTCCCGCATCGCCGGGTCCTTGACCGACTGGTTGTAGAGCGAGGCCGCCCAGTCATACTGCTCACGGCAGGTGAAGAGGATCTCCGCCTCCCAGCCCGGCCCCAGCCGCTCCAGCAGGGCGCCGATGAGGGCGCCCGCATCCTGGCTGACCAAGGCTTCGGAGCTGATCAGCAGATCCAGCGTATTGCCCTGGGTCAGGGCCGCCACCTCGGTCAATTGGGCGCCGGGATCGGCGCGGACCAGTTCGGGCCGGGCGGTGTTGCCGAAGAAATTGAAGACCAGGTTGTGGTGCGAGCCATCCGCCCAAAGGCCCACCCGGGGGTAGATCACCCCCAGCTCGGGCCGGTTGAGGAAGAGCTGCTGCACCGCCGTCGTCCCGGTCTTGGGCGGTCCCACATGGACAAAAAGCCGACGCATGGGCCGAGCCTCAGCCGCCCGCCCCATCCATCGCATCCAGCACATGGAGCGAATAGGTCAGCGCCGCGCCCGCATTCAGCGCGATGGCGACGCCCAGCGCCTCGGCCACCTCCTCCTTGCTGGCGCCGGCCGCGCGGGCCTTGCGCGCATGCGCATCGATGCAGCCTTCGCAGCGCGTGGTGACCGCAACGGCCAGCGCGATCATCTCCCGCGTCTTCGCGTCCAGGTGGCGGGTGGTGGAGGCGCCGCGCGAAAGGGCGGAGAAGCCCTTCATCAACTCCGGGTGCAGGGCGGAAAGCTCCTTCCCGCGGGCACGCAGGCCCTCGCTGTAGCTGTCCCAATCCTCGATGCGGGTATCGGCCGTCATGTCTTGTCCTCCTGGAGGTTGACCATCATGGTCGGTCAGCGCGGGCCGCTCGGCAAGGCGTCAGCCTGCGGCGATACGGGCGCGCCAATCCGTCAGGATGGCGGCCAGGCTGGCCTCCCAGGGAATCACCGGCTGCCAGTGCAGCAGCCGTCGTGCCAGGGCGGCATCGCCGCGGGTGGTCTCCACATCGGTCGGGCGCAACCGGCCCGGATCGGTCTCGATGCGGACATCCAGGCCGGCCAGGGCGATCAGTTCCGCCAGGATATCCCCCACCCGGCGCGGCGTTCCGCTAGCGAGGTTGATGGCCGTGCCGGGCGGCAGATCCCCGCCATGCGCCAGCGCGGCGGCGTAGCCCGCCGCGGCGTCGCTGACATCCAGCATGTCCCGCCAGCGGTCCAGCGCCCCGGTGCGGATGACGGGCTCCTGCCGGCCGGCCTCGATCAGGGCGACCTGCCGGGCGAAGGCGGGCACCACATAGGCTTCGGCCTGCCCCGCGCCCACCTGGTTGAAGGGCCGCATCCGGATGGCGCGCAGCCCGCGCAGGGCCATCTCGCCGAGTGCCAAGTCGGCCGCCGCCTTGGAGGCCGCATAGGGGTTGGCGGGTGCGAAACCCGCCATCTCATCCAGCGCCGCGCCGGAGCGGAAGGAGAGGCCATAGACCTCCGCCGTGGAGGCATGCACGAAGAGCGCCTGCGGTCGGTGCCGCAGCACCGCCTCGGCGAGGCTGACCGTGCCCAGGAGATTGGCCTGCCAACTCCCCAGCGGATCAGCGAAGGCGGCCGGCACCGAGGCCTGCGCCGCCAGATGCAGCACGGCGTCCGGCCGGGCCTCAAGGATCGCGGCCTCCAGGCTGGCGGCCCTGGTGAGGTCGAGCGGGATGGTCGCATCGGCCTGGGGGCAGGGGCCGCCGGCCGGCCGCTCGCCGGCGATCAGCCGGGCCGCGGGGAAATCCCGCCGCAGGATGGGGAGGACGTGGCGGCCCACGAAACCGCTCGCGCCGGTGACCAGGATGGTCGAGGGGAGCGCCATGGCCTGCCGCTCAGTCCCGCGCGGCCCGGCGGTGCCGCGCCAAATCCGCCTCCACCATTTCGGCGGCCAGATCCTCCACCGCAGTGGTGGGTGTCCAGCCCAACCGTGCCTTTGCCTTGGCCGGGTTGCCCAGCAGCACATCCACCTCGGCCGGGCGGAGGAATTCCGGGTTCACGCGCACGAATTCCTGATAGTCCAGCCCGACATGTGCGAAGGCGAGGCGGCAGAATTCCCGCACCGTCACCGTCCGTCCGGTCGCCACCACATAATCCTCGGCCGTGTCCTGCTGCATCATCAGCCACATCGCCTGCACATAGTCGCGCGCATGGCCCCAGTCGCGCTGCGCGTCGAGATTGCCCAGGAGCAATTCCCGCGTGAGGCCGAGCTTGATGCGCGCCACCCCATCCGTGATCTTGCGGGTGACGAATTCGATGCCGCGCAGCGGGCTCTCATGATTGAAGAGAATGCCCGAGCAGGCGTAGATCCCGAAGCTCTCGCGGTGGTTCACCGTCATCCAATGGGCGTAGAGCTTGGCCGCCGCATAGGGGCTGCGCGGGTAGAAGGGCGTCGTCTCATCCTGCGTCTCGGCCTGGATCTTGCCGAACATCTCGGAGGAGGAGGCCTGATAGAAGCGCGCCTCGGGGCGTTCCAGCCGCACCGCCTCCAGCATGTTGGCCGCACCCAGGCCGGTCACGGTCCCGGTCAGCAGGGGTTGCTGCCAGGAGGATTTCACGAAGGATTGCGCGCCGAGGTTATAGACCTCATCCGGCTTCACCTCCCGCATGACGCGGATCAGCGAGGAGAGGTCCGTGAGGTTGCCATCCAGCAGCCGGACCTGGTCGGCGATGCCCATCCAGCGCAGCCGCACGTCATTCACGTCGGCCGTGCTGGAGCGGCGCACCAGGCCATGGACCTCATAGCCCTTGTCCAGCAGCAGCTTCGACAGATAGGCGCCGTCCTGGCCGGTGATGCCGGTGATCAATGCGCGCATGTCAGGCGAGACTCCTCATGGAAAACCGGATCGCGCCGCGGCCGGCTGCCGCGTGCCGAAGGGGCCAGTACGGATGGGCCAGTACGGATGGGCCACGGTGGCGGCGAGCCGGGCGCGTCAATCCGCGCGCAAATTGGCGCGGGTCACGATGGCCGTCCAGCGTTCGCGCTCGCGCGCCACGAAACGCCCGAAATCGGCCAGAGTCGGGCTGGTCTCCAACTCCACGCCATTTTCGATGAGGCGGGCGCGCAGGGCGTGCTCCTCCAGCGCTCCGTTCAGGGCTGCGTGCAGGCGGGCGATGGCCTCGGGCGGGGTGCCGGTCGGCGCCAGCAGCCCGTACCAGGTGGCGCTGTCCAGCTCCGGGAAGCCCTGCTCGAAGGAGGTGGAGAGCTCCGGCAGGATGGAGGCGCGCTGCCGCCCGGCCACAGCCAACGCCCGCAGGCTGCCCGCCGCCAGGAAGGGCAGGAAGGGGGCGGCGGCATTGGTGATCATATCCACCCGGCCCGCCACCACATCGGTCAGCGCCGGGGCGGTGCCGCGGTAATGGATGTGCTCGATCTCGAAGCCGAGCGTGAGTGCGACCATGGCGCCCAGCGCATGCGCCGTGGTGCCGGCACCCGGCGTGCCGAAGGTCAGCGCCGGGTTCTTGCCGCGCGCGAATTCCTGCAATTCGCGCAGGTTGCGCACCGGCAGGCGCGCGTTCACCGCAATGACATTGGGCGCGGCCCCCAGCAGGCCGATGGGCGCGAAGCCGTTCACCGCATCATAGGGGATGCGCGGATGCACCAGGCTTGAAATCACGAAGGAGCCGCTGCCGGCCAGCAGGATGGTGCTGCCATCCGGCGCCGCCTTGGCCACGATGTCATTGCCCAGGATGCCGCCGGCGCCGCCGCGATTCTCGACGATGATGGCCTGGCCGAGGCGGGCCGACATGCCCTCGGCCAGGATGCGGCCGACGATGTCGTTGCTGCCGCCCGCGGTGAAGGGGATGATCAGGCGCAGCGGGCGCGATTGTGCCCGGGCCAAGCCCGGCAGGGCCAGCAGGCCGAGGGCCGCGCGGCGGGCGATCATGCCCGCTTTTCCTGCGCGTTCCGCAGCAAAGCGAGGCCGCGATACACGCCATGCACCATCTTCGAGTAGGGCATCATCAGGAAGAAGGCGAGGACGAGGCCGAGATGGATGGCCAGCATCACGCCCATCGCGCCGGTGTGCCGGATGGCGAGAAGCAGCAGGCCGGTACTGCCGATCAGGAACAGCAAGGCCAGCATGGCGTATTCACCACCCAGCAGCCGCTTGGCCACGGGGCCGGGGTCGGTCACGGTCTTCACCCAGAGCAGGCCGGCGGTGCCGATGCACAGCAGCACGCCGCCCCAGGTGCCGAGCTGCACCGGCAGGCTGAAGAATGCATGTGGCGACTTCCAGCCCATGAAATGGTGATAGAAGGCGCCCGTCGTCGTCGCGGCGAAGCAGAGCATGAAGCCGTAGAACATGGCGTGGTGGAACCAGCGGCGGGTCTGGGCGAAGCTGTCATCCAGGTCATTGCAGCCATGCCCGCCGCCGCCAAGGTTGCGCAGCGTCAGGATGTCCACCGCCGCCTCGGCCACCGGCGCCACGGTGATGGGCTTCTGCCCCGCCCCCGGCGCCGTGCCGCGCCAATAGCGGACGGCGCCCATCCCCATGGCGAACAGCCCATAGCCAAAGCTGAGCGACGCCATGCCCGTCATCAGCCAATAAGGGATCACCCGGAAGAAGGCGCCGGTGCCGGTCTGGGCCGTGTAGAGGATGGCCGGGTCCTGCAGGGCCATGGTCAGCAGCAGCACGAGGGTGGCGCACAGGAAGGCCGCCAGCGAGACCAGCGTGCCATTGCGCTCGAAGGCGCGGCCCATGCCCTGCGGCCAGGCGTATTCGGCGTAGGATTCGGCGCGGATCGTCGCGAAGGTCTCCGGCACGTTGATCCCGAAAGGGTGCGGCGGCGCGTATTGGCAGGCGTGGTAGCAGCCCTTGCAGGAGTGGCAGAGGTTGGCCAGGTGCGTGAGGTCGCCCGTCGTGAATTCACGCCGCAGCGTCATCGCCGGGAAGACGGCACAATACCCCTCGCAATAGCGGCAGGCATTGCAGATTTCCATCTGCCGCCGGGCTTCGATGGTGGCGTCAGTTTCTGACAATTTTCGCGGCCTCCTCACCGGCAATGCGGCCAAACACGGTACCGATGGTCATGCCGAAGCCGGCCAGGTACCCCTGGCCCAGGATGTTCCCGGCCATGATCTCACCGCTGGCAAAGATGTTCCCCGAGGGCTTGCCATCGGCCATCATCACCCGCGCGCGTTCATTCACCTTCACGCCCAGGAAGGTGAAGGTGATGCCGGGCGCCAGCGGGTGGCCATAGAAGGGCGGCGTGTCAATGCGCCGCGCCCAATGGCTTTTCGGGATGGCGAGGCCCTCGGTCCGGCAATCATCCAGCTTGTTGCCGTGGAAGGTGCCGGGCTGCACGGCCGCGTTGTACTCGGCCACCACGCGCTCAAGCTTGCCCGCATCCAGCCCCAGCAGCCCCGCGAGTTCGCCGATGCTGTCGGCCTTCATGGGCGGGAAGACGCTGGGCAGGTAGTTGTGCAGCGCCTGGCTGTCGGTGATGGCGAAGGCGCGCTGGTCGCGCTGCTGGGCGATGAGGCGCCCCCAGATGGCATAGCGCTTGGGCCAGACATCCTCGCCCTCGTCATAGAAGCGCTCCACATCCTTGTTCACGACGATGGAGAAGGGCACGCAGTCGAGGCGCATGGCCAGGCCGCCATCCTCCATCGGCGCGCGGGCGTCATTGGCGACGGCGTGGAACTGGGTCGGGTCGCCCACCTCCTGCACGCCATTGGCCAGCATGTCCTTGAGCACGCGACCCTGCGCATAGGGCGTGCCGCGGATCTGGAAGTTGTCGGCTGCATCGCCCCAGTATTGGCGCAGCCATTCGCGATTCGCCTGGAACCCCCCGGCCGAGGCGATCACCGATTTGCAGCGGATGCGCTGCGGAAAGCCCCGCCAGGAGACGATGGCCTCGCGGCAGAAGCCCTCCTCGATGGCGATGTGCTGCACCTCGGTGTCGTAGAGGATGGTGATGCCGAGCTTCTCGGCCGTGCGGTAAAGCGCATTCACCAGCGCCTTGCCGCCACCCAGAAAAAAGGCGTTGGTGCGGCTGAGGCTGAGCGTGCCCGAGAGGCTCGGCTGGAAGACCACCCCGCAATCCCGCAGGAATCCGGGCGCATGCTCGCTCGCGCGGATGCACATGCGGGCCAGGCCCTCATCCGTGCGGCCGCCGGTCACGCGCAGCAGGTCATCCCAGTATTCCTCCTCGAGGTAGCTCTCGGTGAGGACATCGGTGGGCCGGGGGTGCAGGGCGCGGAGGTTGCGGGTGTGGCGGGAATTGCCGCCGCGCATGGCCTTCGGCGCATGCTCGGCGATGATGACGCTGGCGCCCGCCTGGGCCGCCGTGATGGCGGCCGAGAGCGCGGCATTGCCGCCGCCCACCACAAGCACATCCCAGAGTCGCGTGAAATCAACCATGTGCCTGCATATGCGGCGGCGGGCGCGCCTGTCCAGCCGGGCGTGGGGCGCGCTGCGGGCTTA
>NZ_JAIEQY010000133.1 GCF_019747315.1 Roseococcus sp.
GCCGAGATGGAGCCGCATTTCCGCAGCCTGGTCGCCAAGAACGACCGCGCCGTGCTGGACCGCTGAGCCGGCCAGGGCCGCCGTCGCGCATGACGGCGGCCCCCTTTCGCAGCGCACCATCTTTGGCGTAAACGGCGCGGGACAGTTCCTTACCGGAGTTAAGTAGATGAGCCTCGACGTCGCGCCCGTCCTCAAGACCTTCATCGAGACCGAAGCGCTCCCCGGCACCGGCGTCGCGCCCGCGGATTTCTGGGCTGGGCTCTCCGGCCTGCTGGCCGACCTCGCCCCGCGCAATGCCGCCCTGCTGGCCAAGCGCGACGCCTTGCAGGCCCAGATCGACGCCTGGCACCGCGCGCATCCGGAAAAGCCCATCGACGCCGCCGCGTACGAGGCCTTCCTGCGCGAGATCGGCTACCTGCTGCCCGAGCCCGCCGATTTCGCCGTCACCACCGCCCATGTGGACCCCGAGCTCGGCGCCGTTGCCGGCCCGCAACTCGTCGTGCCCGTGAACAATGCCCGCTACGCGCTGAACGCCGCCAATGCCCGCTGGGGCAGCCTTTATGACGCGCTCTACGGCACCGACGCCATCTCCGAGGCCGATGGCGCCGAGCGGGGCAAGGGATACAACCCGGCCCGCGGCGCCAAGGTCGTCGCCTTCGCGCGCCAGGTGCTGGACCAGGCCGTGCCCCTGATGGGCGCGGGCCATGCCGAGGCGCTGAAGTACCAGGTGAAGGACGGCGCGCTTTCCGTGGCGCTGCAGGGCGGCGGCGCCGTGCCGCTGCGCAACCCCGCGCAATTCCTGGGCTATGTGGGTGAGGCCGCCTCCCCCTCCGCCCTGCTTTTCGTGCATCACGGCCTGCACCTGGAGCTGCGGATCGACCGCGAGCACCCGATCGGCCGCGAGGATGTGGCCGGCGTGGCCGACCTCGTTCTCGAAGCCGCTCTCACCACCATCCAGGATTGCGAGGACAGCGTCGCCGCCGTGGATGCCGCCGACAAGGTGGATGTCTACCGCAACTGGCTCGGCCTGATGAACGGCACGCTCTCGGCCGATCTGGAGAAGGGCGGGAAGACCATCACCCGCCGCCTGAACGAGGACCGCAGCTACACCGCCGCCGCGGGTGGCACGCTGACGCTGGCCGGCCGCTCGGTCATGCTGGTCCGCAATGTCGGCCACCACATGATGACCGATGCCGTCACCTGGAACGGCGCCGAGGTGCCCGAGACCATCCTGGACGCGCTGATCACCGCCGCCATCGCCCTGCATGACCTGCGCGGCAAGCGCCTGAACAGCCGTGCCGGCAGCGTCTACATCGTGAAGCCCAAGATGCACGGCCCCGAGGAAGTGGCCTGGGCCGTCGAGCTCTTCGGCCGCGTCGAGCAGATCCTCGGCCTGCCGCACGCCACGCTGAAGATGGGCATCATGGATGAGGAGCGCCGCACGACGGTGAACCTCAAGGCCTGCATCCAGGCCGCGTCCGAGCGCGTGGCCTTCATCAACACCGGCTTCCTGGACCGCACGGGCGACGAGATCCACACCTCGATGGAAGCGGGCCCGATGATCCGCAAGAACGACATGCGCGGCACCGCCTGGATCAAGTCCTACGAGGAGTGGAACGTGGATATCGGCCTGCTCTGCGGGCTGCGCGGCCGCGCGCAGATCGGCAAGGGCATGTGGGCCATGCCCGATGCCATGGCCGCCATGCTGGAGCAGAAGGTGGGCCACCCCAAGGCGGGTGCGAACACCGCCTGGGTCCCCTCGCCCACCGCCGCCACGCTGCATGCGCTGCACTACCACCAGGTGGATGTGGCCGCCCGCCAGGCCGAGATCTTCGCCGGCGGCCGCCGCGGCCAGCTGACCGACCTGCTGACCATCCCCGTCGCCAGCAACACCAACTGGCCCGCCTCCGACCTCCAGGCCGAGCTGGACAACAACGCCCAGGGCATCCTCGGCTACGTCGTGCGCTGGGTGGATCAGGGCGTCGGCTGCTCCAAGGTGCCGGACGTCCATGATGTCGGCCTGATGGAGGACCGCGCGACGCTGCGCATCTCCGCCCAGCACATCGCCAATTGGCTGCGCCACGGCATCGTGACCGAGGCACAAGTGATGGAAACCATGAAGCGCATGGCCGCCATCGTGGACAAGCAGAATGCGGGCGACGCCGCCTATCTGGCGATGGCACCAGCCTTCGACGGCGTGGCCTTCAAGGCCGCCTGCGCCCTGGTGCTGGAAGGCGCGGCCCAGGCCAATGGCTATACCGAGTTCCTGCTGACGCAGTATCGGCGGATGGCCAAGGCGGCCTGAGGCACACCGGGGGCTCTGCCCCCGGGCCCCCGGCAAGAACCTCAGGTTCTTGCATCTCCGGCTTCGTGCTATCCTCCATCGAAAGGGGAGGATGGCATGATCTTTCGGCAACTCTTCGACAGCACCTCCAGCACCTATACCTACCTTCTCGCCAGCCGGGCGGGGGGTGAGGCGCTCATCATTGATCCCGTGCTGGAACGGGTGGACCGCTACCTCAAGCTGATCGAGGAGCTGGACCTCAAGCTGGTGAAGGCGGTGGACACCCACCTCCATGCCGACCACATCACCGGCCTCGGCGCCCTGCGCGACCACACGAAATGCATCACCGTGATGGGCGAGCAGAGCGGCGTGGACGTCGTCTCCATGCGCGTCTCCGATGGCGACCGGCTGGAGATCGAGGGCATCCGCCTCGGCGTCATCTACACGCCCGGCCACACGGATGACAGCTACAGCTTCACCATGGCGGACCGCGTCTTCACCGGCGACACGCTTCTGATCCGCGGCACCGGGCGCACCGATTTCCAGAACGGCAATTCCCGCCAGCAATATGAGAGCATCTTCAACCGCCTGCTGAAGCTGCCCGACGAAACCCTCGTCTTCCCCGCGCATGACTACAAGGGCGACACCGTCAGCACCATCGGCGAGGAGCGGCGCCACAACCCCCGCCTGCAGGTGCGCGACGTCGCCGAGTACGAGGCACTGATGGCTGGGCTGAAGCTTTCCAATCCCAAGATGATGGACGTGGCCGTGCCCGCCAACATGCGCCAGGGCCTGCACCAGGAGGAGGTGGCGCGGCGCGGCTGGGCCCTGACGCCGCTCGCGGCCCAGGCGCTCCTCGGCCGGCCGGACGCCGTGCTGATCGACCTGCGCGAGAAAGCCGAACGCGAGCGCCATGGCTGCATCCCCGGCGCGCTGCACGCCCCCTACCCCAACCTGGCCGAGAATCTGGGTCCTGGCGGCGTGCTGCATGAATTGGCCACGGCCACCGGCAAGCGCCTGGTCTTCTTCTGTGCCTTCGGCGAACGCTCGGCGATGGCGGTGCAGGCGGCACAGGATTCGGGGCTGACGCAGGCCTGCCATATCGAGGGCGGGATGGCGGCCTGGAAGAAGGCGGGCGCGGCGCTGGCGTGATGCGGCCCTTTTTCTGATCAGGCGCCCAGCAGCGCCCGCACCGCCGAAGGCCGCGGAATCGGCGCCACCGCGCCATAGCCCGTGGTCGCCAGCGCCGCCGCCGCATTGGCAAAGGTCGCCGCCGTGAAGGGATCATCGCCGGCCAGGCTCCGGGCCAGGAAGGCGCCGCAGAAGGTATCGCCCGCGCCGGTCGCATCCACGCTCGCCACGCGATGCGCGGCGATGCGCTGCCGAGCTTCGCGCGTCGCCACCAGCGCACCGGCGGCGCCGCATTTCAGCACCACCAGCGGGCAAAGCCGGAGGTAGAAATCCGCCACCGCATCCGGCTCCGTCAGGCCGGTCAGCGCCGTCGCATCCTCCAGCGAGGGCAGCGCGATATCGGCCTGCGCGATGGCCGCATGGATCACCGCCGCCGCTCGCGCCGCCGGCCAAAGCCGCAGCCGTAAATTCGTATCGTAGGAGACGCGCACCCCCGCCGCCCGGGCCAGCGCGATGGCGCGGAAGCCGGCATCGCAGGCCGAGTTCGAGATGGCCTGGCTGATGCCCGAAAGATGCAGGATCTTCGCCCCGGCGATGGCATCGGCGGGCACATCCTCCGGCCCCATCCGGCTGGCGGCGGAGCCGCTGCGGAAGAAGGCGAAGTGATGCCCCGCCGCGTCATGCGTGACCAGATAAAGCCCCGTCGGCGCCGCCGGGTCGGTGCGGACGCAGCCGTGATCCACCCCCTCCTCCGTCCAGAGCGCGCGAAAGGCGCGGCCCGCAGGATCATCGCCGATGGCCGAGACATAGCCCACCGACGCCCCCTGCCGCGCCGCCGCGATGGCGGCGTTGGAGGTGTCGCCGCCGAAGCCTTCCAGGTAGAGCGAGCGGCCATCGGCATCGGGCGGCTGCCGGTTCAGTTCGAGCATCGGCTCGCCCATGCAGAGCAGCGCCGGCCTCATGCAAGCGCGGCCCTTGCCGCATCCTGCAAGGCGGCCTTGTCCCCGGCCGAGATCAGCGCCTCATCGGCCAGCTTCCCCCCCATGCCGACAAAGGCCGCGCCGGCGGCGAACCATTCGGCCGTGTTGCGCGGGTCCACGCCGCCGGTCGGGCAGAAGGCGATGCCGGGGAAGACGGAGCGCAGCGCCCGCAGATGCGAGGTCCCGCCGCTGGAAGCGGGAAAAACCTTCACCGCATCCGCGCCCGCGGCCAGGGCCGCCCGCACCTCGGTCGGCGTGAAGGCTCCGGGCAGCATGGCCGCCCCCGCCGCGCGCGCCACGGCGCAGACCTCCGGGTCCACCCAGGGGGTGACGAGGAAGCGCGCGCCCGCATCAAGGCAGGCCTGCGCCATCGCCGCATCGGGCACCGTGCCGGCGCCGACCAGCAGCGCGGGGTCCGCCGCCAGCTCCCGGATCAGTTCCACCGCGCCCGGCGTGGTCAGCGTGATCTCGACGGTGGTGAGGCCCACCTCGCGCAGCCATTCCACCGCCGTCGCCGCATGCGCGGCCGTGCTGGTGCGGATCACCGGGATGACCCGGGCGTGGGCGAGCTGGGTGACGACGGGATGCACGGTCTACAGCGCCCGGGTATAGACGAGGAAGCCCAGATGCTGCGCCACCTTGTCATAGAGCAGGCGCCCGGCCGCATTGGTCTCCTGCGTCTGCCAATAGACCCGCGCCGCCCCCGCCTCCCGCGCGCGGTCCGCGACGCCCTCGATCAGCGCCCGCCCCACCCCCTGCCCGCGCGCGGCGGGCGTGGTGAAGAGGTCCTGCAGGTAGCAGGTGGGGCCGATCGCCGTGGTGGTGCGATGGTAGATGTAGTGGGTGAGGCCCAGCAGCGCGCCCTCGCGCTCGGCCACCAGGGCGTGCACCGGCTCATAGGCGTCGAAGAAGCGGGACCAGGTCATGGCGGTGATGGCGGGGTCGAGCGCCGTGGCGCCGCTACGGCCATAAAAGGCGTTGTAGCCGTCCCAAAGGGGCAGCCAGGCGGGGAAATCCTCACGGCGGATCGGGCGGATGGTGGGCATGCTGGGGCTCCTTGGCGAGTTGCATCCCATCACCGAATCCCCGCCTGCGCCAGTTCCAGCATGACCTTTCGGCGAATGGCGGCGGCGAAGCTGGCCCAGTCGGGGGCCGCCATGGCGAAGCCGCCGGGGGTGATGGCGTGTTCGCGCAGCCAATCCCCCGCCTCCGCCGGGCCCACGCCCAGCGCATTCACCCGCACGCCCTGCGCCTCGGCAGTGGCACGGGCCTGCTGGGTGCCGGCTTCCGCTGCCTCGCCATCCGTGACGAGGTCGATCACCTCCTCCTCGGGCGCGCAGGGGGCATGGGCCAGGCGGTCCATGGCAGCGAGGAGCGCGCCGCCGATGTCCGTGCCCGCCGCCGCGCCACGCGGGGCCTGCCGCAATTCTGCGGCAAAATCGCGCGCATCCTGCGGCTCGCGCAGGATGCGCCATGGCACCATCTCCCGCGCGTCATCGCTGAAGCTGAGCGCGGTGACCGCCACGCCGGGGCCGCGCGCGATGGCGCGCAGCACGGCCGCATCCTCGAAGGCCGCGGCATGGCCTTCGGCCTGGAGTTGCCACTCGCGCGGGAAGATCGAGGCGCTGGCGTCCAGCAGCAGCACCAGGGCCAGGGCACAGGGGCTCATGCCAGCACCCCCCGGAAGCTGGGCACGCCATCGGCGGGCGCATCCAGGGTGAGCGTGTCATTGAAGAAGGCGCAGAAGCTGTCGGCGTGGAAGCTGCCATCGCCGCGCCGCGTCTGCACCAGGCCCCAAGGGTTCTGCGCCGGCCGCAGACTGCCGGCGTTATAGGCGATGGCGACCAGCGGCGGATCGAAGCGCGTGACGCGTACTTGCCGCGCGATGAAGGCAGCCCCCGCCAGCGCCGAGAGCCCCGCATCCAGCAGGCGCGCGCGATCGAGCTTCGGATCGCCCAGCGCCTCCCGCGCCGAGGAAATCAGCGTCTGCATCAGCCCGGGCGAGACACGGTGCGGCGTGGCTGCGTCCGAGGTGAAGCCCGGCTCCTCCCGCACCGCATCGGCGCGGCCGCCGCTTTCGGTGCAGGCGGTGGCCAGCAGCAATTCCACCGGCACGGCGAAGCGCATGGCCGCCGCCTCCAGCGCCGCGCGATGCCGTGCCCAGCAGGCGGCGGCGATGCGGGGCGGCTCGTTGCGGCGCGGCGCGGCCTCACCCTCGAAGGTGATCCCCTCGGCCGAGAGGCGCCAGCGGCGGGCGCCACGGGCCGCGTGCCATTCGCGCAGCGGCGGCAGGAAGGGCAGCAGCGCCTCGCGCCAGGGGCGCTCCCGGCTGAGGCCGGGCTCGCCCATCAGCCGGGCCCAGCTCTCGGGGCCGATCACGCCATCGGCGGCGAGGCCCTGCCGGCGCTGGAATCCCAGCACGGCGTCGCGCGTGGCGGGGCCATAGACCCCATCCGCCTCGCCGCGCAGCGCACCGTGGCGGATGAGGGCGAGCTGGGCCGCGCGAATGTCGGCGCCGGTCATCAGCGGCAGGCGGAAGGTGAGGGAACGCTCCAGGATCATGGCGTGGCTCCGCAATCGGGGATGGAGGCAAGGCGGCGGGCGAGGTCGGCCGCCTCGCGGGAACCGGCGGGGGCGAGGCGCAGCCCGGCCCGGGCGGCGGCGCAGCGTTGGGAATCTTCTCCTGCGCCGGGACGGGATGCGATCAGCGCGGCGCGGGCGCCATACAGCGCGGCGCGGCCGGGCGGGCTGGCGGCGATGGCCGGCGCCGCTGCGCCCACCTCCC
>NZ_JAIEQY010000304.1 GCF_019747315.1 Roseococcus sp.
GCGGCGGGGCTGCGCTTCGTGAACATCTCGCCCTATCGCGGCGACACCGAGGATGCGCTGGCCGCCGAATGGGTGCCGATCCGCCCCGGCACCGATGCGGCAATGATCCTGGCCATGATCCAGCACATCGTCTCGCTGGGCCGGGAGGATCGCGCTTTCCTGTCCACCCATTGCGTGGGCTGGGACAAGCTGGCCCCCACGCTCGCCGGCCGCACGCCTGATTGGGCGGAGGGCATCACTGGCGTGCCCGCCGCCACCATCCGCGAACTCGCCGAGCAATGCCTCGCGCAACCCACCATGCTCACGGCCGCCTGGTCCCTCCAGCGCGCCGATTATGGCGAGCAGCCCTATTGGGCGCTGATCGCGCTGGCGGCCGCCTTGGGGAATATCGGCAAGCCAGGGCAGGGGGTGGCCTTCGGCTACGGCTCCTCCGGTGGGATCGGCAATCCGCGGCGGGAAATGCCGGGCATCTCGCTGCCTGCCGCGCGCAATCCGGTCTCCGACTTCATCCCCGTGGGCCGCGTCACCGAGTTGCTGGAGCGGCCCGGGGGCACGCTGCCCTATAATGGGCGCGACCTGCCGCTGCCGGATATCAAGATGGTCTGGTGGGCCGGCGGCAATCCCTTCCACCACCACCAGGACCTCAACCGCCTGCTCCGGGCCTGGGCGAAGCCCGAGACCATCGTGGTGCAGGAACCCTGGTGGACCGCACTCGCCCGCCATGCCGATATCGTGCTGCCCGCCACCACCACGCTGGAGCGCAATGACATCGCGCATTCCTCGCGCGACCGCTTCGTGCGCGCCATGCACCAGGCCATCCCGCCCCAGGGCCTCGCCCGCCACGACCATGACATCCTGGCCGACCTCGCCGATGCTGGGGGCTTCCGCGCCCGCTTCACCGAGCAGCGCGACGAGGGCGCTTGGCTGCGCTTCCTCTACGACAAGTGGCGCGTCGCCTGCGGGCGCCTGGGCTTCGAAGCCCCCGATTTCGACGCCTTCTGGGCCGAGGGCCATGTCGAAATGCCGCGGATCGAGGCGCATGAGGCCTTCACGCAATTCAGCGATTTCGCGGCCGACCCGGAGGCGAATCCGCTGAACACGCCCTCCGGCAAGGTGGAGCTGTTTTCCGAGACGATCGCCGGCTTCGACCGCGCGGATTGCCCGGGCCACCCCACCTGGCTCACGCCGCGCGAATGGCTGGGCGCCGCCGCATCGGACGAGCTGCACATGCTCAGCCAGCAGCCGCCGACGCGGCTGCACTCGCAGCTCGACCCCGGCCCCATCGCGGCGGCCGACAAGATCCAGGGGCGCGAGCCGATCCGCATGCACCCCGAGGATGCGGCCACCCGCGGCCTGACGGATGGCCAGGTGGTGCGCGTCTTCAACGCACGCGGCGCCTGCCTCGCCGGTGTGCGGCTGGACGCCAATCTCACGCGCGGTGTCGCGCTGCTGGCCACCGGCGCCTGGTTCGATCCGCTGGAGCCGGGTGTGCCCGGCAGCCTTTGCGTGCATGGCAACCCGAATGTCCTGACCGCCGATATCGGCACGTCGAGCCTGACCCAGGGGCCTTCCGCGCAATCCTGCCTCGTGCGGGTCGAGCCCTGGACCGGCGTGCTGCCGCCGGTGCGCTCCTTTGTTCCCCCGGTGATCGAGGAGATGCCCGCATGATCCGCCGCCGCGCCCTCCTGGCCACGCCCGCGCTGCTCCCCGCCGTCGCTGCCGCGCAGACCGCGCCGCCGGTCAAGCAGGATGACACGGTGGGCCCTGGCCTGCGCCGTGGCGTGCTGATCCGCTGGGGCGACCGCGTGACCTTCGACGCCCCGCCCTTCGACCCGAACAATGTGGATGCCGAGGGCGCCTCCGCCCAATTCGGCTGGGATGCGCGGATCGCCGCCCAGATCGTCCCGCCCATCGCCGCCGATGGCGTGACGCGGGCGGTGCTGGCCGTGGCGCATCCCACCGTGGAAGCGGCCATGGCCTTCCCCAATGGCCTCGACCGGCCGGATGTGGCAGCGCAGATGCAGGGCGCTTCGCTGCTCAATCTGGAATTGCAGGGCGGGCGCTGGATCGTGGTGGATGGCGGCTTCCAGTCGCGCCGCCTCACCGCCTCCAGCCTCTGCCGCGTCTCCGGCCCGCTGGCCGAGCAGGTGGGCACCTCGGTGCAGGGTGTGCTCGGCGTGAATGGCGGGGCCGCGACGCCCTGGGCCTCGCTGCTGCTGGCCGAGGGGGATCCGGCGCTCTGGTCCAGCCGGCTGGGCGGGCTGGATCGCCGCTTCCTGCGCGGCGAGGGCTTTGGCTGGCTGGTGGAGCTGGACCCGCTCGACCCCCACGCAATTCCGGTGAAGCGCACGGCGCTGGGCCGCTTCGGCAAGGCGGATGCGGCCGCGGCCCAGGCGCGCGGCGGCCAGGCGGTGGTCTATGTGGCCGAGCGCGGGGCAGGGGGCTACCTCTTCCGCTTCGTCTCCGCCGGCCCGGCGGGGGACGCCGATGCGCTGGACCGCGGCACGCTGAGTGTCGCGCAGTTGCAGAATGGCCGCATCACCTGGCTGCCGCTGCCCGAGGGCGCCGCGAGCAACCCGGTGGAGGCGGCGCGCGCCGCCAATGCCATGGCGTTTGACGCGCCTTCCAGCCTGTTCTGGGATGCGCGCGGCAACCGCCTGCTTTTCACCGGCGGCTTCGGCCTGCTGGGCCTCTCGCCCGATGGCGGGGACCCGGCGGCGCCGGGCATGGCCGGCAACATGATCAACACCCAGCGCCTGGGCGCGGTGCAGACGGCCACGGCCGATGCGCGCGGCCGCCTGCTGGTCGGCACGGATACCGGCGGGCCGGTCGGCACCCGGGCACAGACCCTCTGGGCGCTGGAGGGCGGCAATGCCACGGCGCTCTATGGCGCGGCGCGGGCGGCGGGCATCGGCAATGCGGTGGCCTCGCCCGATGGCGGCACCATCTTCACCGTGGCGCGCCGGCCGGGCGCGGAGCCCGGCGCCACCTTCAACCGCCCGGCGACGCGCTGGCCGGAATTCGAGCCCGGCATGCCGCCGCGCTCGGCGTTGCTGTCGCTCGCCCGATGATCCTTCCCCCCATGCGACTGAATGGGCCCAAGGTGCTGGGCACCATCACCCCTTCCGGCAATACGGTGGTGGAGGCGGTGACGCAGGCGGCGCTGCGCGATGTGCCAAGCGTGCTGCCCATCTTCGCGCGCATCCCCGTGCATGGCACTTCCGACCCCTTTCCCGACAGCTACGACCTGGACGGCATGCTCCGCGCGGCGGAATTGCTGAGCCACGCCAAGCCGGGCGTGATCCTGTGGAATGGCAGCAAGGGTGGCGCCATCGGCCTCGATCACGACCGGGACCTGGCGCAACGCATCACGGCCGCAACCGGCATTCCCGCCACCACATCGGGCCTGGCGCTGGAGGCCGCGCTGGCGGCACGCGGGCCGACGCGCATCGGGCTGATCACGCCCTATCACGACGCCTATCAGACGAAGCTCATCGCCGCCTTCGCCGCGCGCGGCTGGGTGGTTGCGGCCGAGGACCACCTGGGCCTCTCCGACAACCTCTCCTATGCCGCGACCCCGCGCGAGGTGATCGCGGCGCAGGCCGCGCGCGTGGCGCCGCATTGCGACCTGCTGCTGGGCTGGTGCACCAACTACCCGGTGCCGTTGATCGGCGAGGAGCTGGATGGCAAGCCGGTCTGGGACGCGACGCTGCTCGGCCTGCGCGCGGCGCTCAAGATGGTCGGCGCGTAATCCGGCACGCTTGATGCAAAGCCCCCACCGTTGATGGAGGTTTGGCCCATGCGTCGTCGTCATCTGCCCTTGCTTGCGGCACCCCTCTGCCTGCCTTTTGCGCAGGCGAAGGCGCAAGCCGCCTGGCCCTCGCGCCCGGTCCGCATCGTCGTCTCCTTCCCGCCCGGCGGTTCCTCGGACATCACGGCGCGGCTTCTGGCCGAGCATTATTCGGCCGCCTTCAACCAGCGCTTCGTGGTGGATAATCGCCCGGGCGCAGGCGGCACGCTATCCGCCCTGCATGTCGCGCAGCAGCCGGCCGATGGCTACACGCTGTTCCTCTCCAACACCGCGCCCATCACCACCTCGCCCCCGCTGTATCCGCAGGCGGGCTATGATCCGGTGCGCAGCTTCACCCACATCACCTATATCGGCGCCGCCCCGGCCGCGATCGTGGTGAATCCGCGCTTCATCCCCGCGACCGACGTGCCCTCCCTCATCACCTGGATCCGGGCGCAGCGCACCCCGCCCAGCTTCGGCAGCTCGGGCGCCGGCTCGGTCGGGCACATTTATGGCGAGATGTTCCAGCGCGCGGCCAATGTGGAGCTGACCCATGTGCCCTATCGCGGCAGCGCGCCCCTGCTGCCGGACCTGCTGAATGGCCAGGTGCCACTCGCCTTCGACACCATGCCGCAATATCTGGAGCATTTCGCGGCGGGCCGGCTGCGCGGCTTGGCCGTCAGCGCGGCCGAGCGCAACCCCATGGCACCCAGCCTGCCCGCCATGCCGGAGCTGGGTTTCCCGACCGTGATCGTGCTGAACTGGGTGGGCATCTCCGGGCCCGCCAATCTGCCGGCACCCATCGTCGAGCGGCTGAACGCCGAGACGCAGGCGGCGCTGCGCAGCGAACAGGTGCGCCCGCGCCTGCTCGACCACGCCATCGCGCCGACGCCCCTCGCCCCCGCGGAATTCACCGCCTTCGTCCAGCGGGATGTGGCGCAGGTGGGCGGCATGATCCGCGCGCTCGGCATCACCGCCGGCTGAGCCCTATTCGGGCTGCACGCCGGCGCGGCTGAGGATGGAGAGGCCGCGCGCCGTGGCCTCCTGGATCAGCGCAGCGAAGGCGGCGGGGCTCTCGCCGGTGATGGCATCGCCGCCGAGATCTGCCAGCTTGCGCCGCACCTCGGCGGTGGCCGCCGCCTGTTGCACGCCGGCATGGATGCGCTCGACCTGCGCGGCGGGCAGGCCCTTCGGGCCCCAGAGCGCGAACCAGGGCGCGATGGGGGCGAGTGCCGCCATGCCGGCCTCGGCCGCATTGGGAATGCCGGGCGCGACGCCGGCGCGGCCCGGCCCCGTCACGCAATAGGCGCGCAGCCGCCCCGCCTGGATCAGCGGCAGCGCCGAGACGAGCGGCGCCATCATCAGGCTGGTCTGCCCGCCCACCACATCGGCCAAGGCGGGGCCGGTGCCGCGATAAGAGACGATGAGGACCGGAACCCCCGCCTCCAGCCGGAACACCTCCGTCGCCAGATGGCCGGAGGTGCCGAGCGAGGTATTGGCGAAGGCGTGGCGGTCCGGATTGGCGCGGATTTCGGCCAGCAGCGCGCCCAGATCGGTGGCGGCGAGATTGGGTGCGCCCACGAGCACGAGCGGCGAGAGGGCGAGCCGCGCGATGGGCGTGAAATCGCCGATGGGGTCATAGGGCACCTGGCGCATCACGCCGCGGGCCAGCAGGTGGCTGTCGGAATTGCAGAGGAGTGTGCGGCCATCCGCCTCGGCCCGCGCCACCAGGGCGGCGCCGATGGAGCCATTGGCGCCGGAGCGGTTCTCCACCAGCCAGTTCTCGCCCAGGATCGGCGCCAGCGCCTCGCTGTAGATGCGCCCGGCGATGTCAATGCCGCCGCCGGGCGGGAAGGGGACCACCACGCGCACGCTGCGAGGTTGAGCCCAGGCGGGGGGCAGGGCTGGTGTGGCCAGCGCCGGGCTGGCAAGCAGCGCGCGACGCGAGAGGGGAATGCGGATCATGACTCACACTTCGACAGGCGAGGCTCTGTTGCAAGACCTGGCGCTCGCCAATCGCGTGCTGCACCACGAGGGCGTGGTGGATGATTTCGGCCATGTCGCCCTGCGGGACCCGGCGGACCCGCAGCATTTCTGGCTCTCCCGCGCGCTGCCGCCCAACCTCGTCACCGTCGCTGACTTGCGCCGCTACGGGCCCGATGGCGTTTGCGAGGATGCCGGCGTGCAGAGCTATTCCGAGGCGGTGCTGCATGCGCGCATCTTCGCCGCACGGCCGGATGTGCAGGTCTGCATCCATCACCATGCCCGGCCGCTGCTGCCCTTCACCTTGGCGGGCGCGCCGCCGCTGCGCCCGGTGTTCCACACGGGTGCCATCGCGGGCTGGGAGATCCCGCTTTGGGATTCCGCGCCCTTCGGTGCCGGGGGGATGCTGGTGGACACGGTCGCCAAGGCCGACAGCCTGGCCGAAGCCCTCGGCCCGCATCGCGCGGCGCTGCTGCGCGCGCATGGCGCCGTGGTGGTGGGCCCGACCATCGCCGAGGCTGTGATGATCGCGATCTACATGGCCGAGAATGCCGGCGTGGCGCTGGCCGCCGGCGCGCCCCACCACCCGGTGCCAAGCCTGGCGCGCGAAGAGGCCGAAGAGACTTCGCGTCGCCTGCTCACGCCCAATACCATCGCGCGGGTCTGGACCGGGCGCGTGGCGAAGCTGGCTGGCTGAAACCGGCATGATCCTGATCGGCATTGGCGCCAGCCTGCCCACACCCGATGGAACCATGCCGCGCGAGACCTGCCGCGCCGCCGCCGCCGCGCTGGACGCCCTGCCTGGGCTGCGCCTGCGCGCCCTGTCCCGCTGGTGGGAGAGTGCGCCCATCCCGCCCATGCCCGGCGCGCCCTGGTTCGTGAACGGCGTGGCGCGGCTGGTGGGTGAGGCCGATCCCGCCGCGCTGCTGGCCGCGCTGCACGCGATCGAGGCGGCGCATCACCGCGCGCGGCCCTATCCCAACGCGCCGCGGACACTCGACCTCGACCTGCTGGATTGCCATGGCCTGCTGTGCGACACGCCGGCGCTGACGCTGCCCCACCCGCGCCTCGCCGGGCGCGGCTTCGTGCTGCACCCCCTGGCCGAGGTGGCGCCGGATTGGCGGCATCCCCGCACCGGCGAAGCCATCCGGGCGCTGCTGGGGCGCCTGCCCGCGCAGGAGATCCGCCCCTGGGGCGGGGGCGCAATTGCCGCACCCTCGCCAGGGACTTAGGATACGTCATCGCCAAAACCACGGGGCATGGGGGCCGGTCATGGCGACCGATTCCTCCCGCCCGATTGCTCGACCGAAAAGGGCCTGTCCCGCATGACCTCAGACAGCCAGGCTCCGGGACAATCGGCGCAGGAAGCGGCGCCTGTGGTGCCGGGCGGGGCGCAGCAAAGCTCGGCCACCGCGGCTGCGGCACCTGCCGCGCCGCAGCCGCCCGCGGCGGCGCCCGCACCCGCGAAGCCCAGCCCAACGGCTGCGGCGGCAACG
>NZ_JAIEQY010000348.1 GCF_019747315.1 Roseococcus sp.
GATGAGCCGACCAACGACCTCGACGTGGATACGCTGCGCGCCCTCGAAGAGGCGCTGATGGAGTTCGCCGGCTGCGTGGTGGTGATCAGCCACGATCGCTGGTTCCTGGATCGTCTGGCCACGCATATCCTGGCCTTCGAGGGCGACAGCCACGTCGAATGGTTCGAGGGCAACTTCCAGGCCTATGAGGCCGATAAGCGCCGCCGCCTGGGCGCCCAGGCCGACCAGCCGCACCGCATCAAGTATCGCCCGCTTGTGAGGTAGGCGATGCTGGAATCGGCCTTTGCCCCGGGCGTGCTGGTGGTTGGCGCCGATGAGATCGGCATCGCCTGCCGCTACAAGGCCGGGCCCTTCGCCCGCAGCACCGATGAGGGCGGCCATGCCGATGCCATCCTGCCGCACGGCGTGCCGGTGGGCTATTACGCGCGCACCCGGCGGGACCGGCGCCTCGCGCTGATCGCCCCGGGCGAGGTGCGCGATGCCGCGGCGCTGCTGCGCACCCGGCCCGAATACATGCGCAGCGCCGATGCGCGCGCCCGCCTCTGCCCCACTACCCTCTGCATCATCCGCGTGGGCGAATCCCGTGCCGCGGATTTCGCCGCCATCTGGCGCGAGATCGCGGCCAAGCCACCGCTTTTCCGGGCCATTGGCGGCAATTGCGCCCAGGTGATCTCGGGCGCGCTGATCCGCGTCGGCGCCCTGCCGCGCCGCCTGCTGCGGCCAGGCAGCCCGGACGCGCTGTTCCGTGCATTGCACGCGGCGCAGCCATCCGCACGCATCGCCACGGGCTTTGCCGAGTTCCAGCCCGATGGAAACGGCAACTACAGCATTCGGCTGGAAGGTTAGGCGCGTGTCCCAGCTCCTGGGCCAGCGGCGCAGCATCACCACCGCGCGCCTCTCCCTGCTGCCGCCCGGTTCGGAGCATCTGCCCGACCTCATCCGCCTGAAATCCGACGAGGCGGTCTTCGGGTACATGCTCCATGGCGTCCGCTCGCCCGAACGTACGCGGGAGGAACTCGAGGACGACATGGATTTCTGGCAGGTGCGCGGCTACGGCACCTGGAGCGTTTTCCTGCGCGAAACCGGTGAATTCCTGGGCATCGCGGGGCTGATGGAGCGCCCGGACGGGCGCGGCGTGGCGGTGCGTTTTGCCCTTTGGCCTGAATGCCGCGGCAAGGGCTATGCGCGGGAGGCCGCGAAGGCCGCGCTGGAATTCGGCCATGCCGTGGGCCTGCAGCGCATCATCGGCGTGGCGCGGGAGACCAATCACGCCTCGCGCGCGGTGCTGGGCGATTGCGGCATGCGGGAATGCGGCGAGTTCCAGCATCGCGGCCACCGCATGCTGGTCTTCGAGAGCCAGGCGGCGGCTTAGCCCGGGTTTGGTGCCTCGAAGGGCAGGATCGCGGCGCTGCCCGGCGGATGGCCTTTCAACTGCTCGGCGATCTGCCGCGCGGTGCGGTCGAATTCGGAGAGCATGATCAGCGTGTTGGAGCGCGCGCGCCGGATATGCGGTGCCCAATGCGCCACCATGCGGGCCGGGGGCTCCGGCCGGAAGGCGGCCAGGCCGTCCAGGTCGGTGTGCAAGGTGCGCAGCGCGGCACCGGTGGACTGGCCACCTGCATAGCCATGCAGCCGCAACCGCATGCGCAGGGCCTGGGCCCGGTGCAGCAAAGGCGGGCCTTCGCGGCGGAGCAGCGAGATCACCTGGCTGATGGTGTCCGCCGTGCCCTTGACGAGATCCGCATGCTGGCCGGCCTTGGGCTCCATCACCTCCATGCGTTGCAGCACGGTGTCCAGCGCCTCCAGGCTGCAGGCCATGGCGTGCAGGGCGAGGCAGGTGCGCATGACCAGGGGCTGCAGGGCGGCGGATTCAGGATCCACCGTCGGCGGGGGAGCCGGCGCAGCCAGCATCGGGTCCGCAAGGACGGGGGCTGGGGCCTCGGCCGGGCTCTCGGCCGGGGTTGGAAGGGGGTGCAATTGCGCCATGGGCTTTTCCCGATCTCCATCCGTCAGGGCCGGACTGGCCCTTGAGCGCCGTCCTGGCGGCTCACGGAGCGATACATGATGGGAAAAAGGTTAAAGCATCGTGAGCGGTGTCAAAAAAACAGTCGCGGCGATCGTGGGCAAAGGGCGGGCGCCGCAGGCCAGCAGGAAATCGGCGATGGCGTCCATCTCGGCGGCGGGGCGCGTGGGGTCGTGGAAGGGGTCACCCGCGGGGCTGCCGGGCGGCACCCAGATCACGGTTTCGTAGCGAGCGCGGGTGAGGAGGACGCGGTAGGTGTTGCGGATGAAGTCCTGATCGGCGGCGCCGCGCACCTGTTGCCAGGCGCGGCCCACGAAGCTGCGGCAGTGCCAGCCGGCGGGGCCGCGCACCAGGTCCCCGCCCCAGGCCAGCCCCACCGCATCCAGCTCCAGCCCCTGGCAGGCATATTCGGTGGCCGCGACCTCCAGCGCGTCGGAAGCGCGGATATCCGGCCAGCGTTCCAGGAACCAGGCGACCGGCTCCTCCGTGCCGATGAGCTGGGCATCGAACCCCTCGCCCCGCAGCCGCCGCGCGCCGGACGAGCGGACGAAGCCGGCCCGCCGCAGCCCGGGCGTGAAACGGCGCAGCGCGGCCCGGGCCTCGGCCAGGGAGCGGGTGACGAAATAGGGCAGGGTCTCCGGCGCCAGCGCGCGAGCCTGGGTCGCATCCTGGCGCAGCACCGCATCCACCCAGGCGGCAACCGCATCGCTGCGCACGCTGCGGATCGGCACCGTCAGGTCCAGCCCCTCATCCAGGGTGAGCCAGGGCGTGGCGCCGGGTGCCAGGCGTTGCGCCGCCTGCCGCCCCGCCAGCACGCGTGGGGCGGCCACGGCGCGCCAGCCCGGCGTCGTCGCGATGACGCTGCCCCATTCGGCCAGCCCGGCCTCGCCCGTGTTGATCTCCTGCCCCTGGCCGATCAGCGCGACGATGGCGGAGAATCCCGCATGCCGTCCCATGATGGCCAGCGCATGGGCGGGCTCGCTCATGGTCAGCACGCTCTTGCGACGTTGCGTGTCGCGGCCGGCCTGGGCCTCGTCCCAGGCGCGCTGGGCTTCGTCGAAGATGATCACCCGCTCGGCCGGCGGCGCTGCGGCATGGGCGTTGTCGGCGAGGAAGCGGTGCACATTCTGCAGCGCCTGGGAGGTTTCGTGCCGCGCCTGGCGAAGCCGGCCGGCGCGGGCGCGGCGCTCGGGGTCGTGGCTTGGCCCGAGCGCCAGGCTGATGCCGGCGCGGTCGCAGGCCAGCGCCTCGCGCAGCACGGCCACCAGCGGCGCATTGCCGGTGAGGAAGGCGGTGCCCTCCCGCCGATGCTCGCCGAAGACGATGTTCAGCCCGCAGAGTGTCTTGCCCGCCCCCGGCACGCCGGTGACGAAGATCACCACGCGTTCCTCCCGCGCGCGGGCCGCTTCCAGGGCGCGCAGGATGGCGGTGGTGGTGCGGGTCAGGTTATCGGTATCGGCGCGCGCCTCGGCGATGTCGGCAACGCTGTTGCGGGAGAAGAGCCGTGCCGCCGCCTCGATGATGGTCGGCACAGGCTTGTAGGCGGCCGCGATCCAAGCCGAGGGATCCAGGGGGGTATGCGGCGCCGGCAGGGCCGCGTGCAGGGATGTGAGGCGTTCATCCAGCGTCGCGGCATTGGCGGCGACGACGGGCGCCACGCCGGGCACGGGCAGGCCGAATTGCAGGGGTGGCAGCCGTGTCGCCTCGGTGGCGACCAGCAGGGGGAGGATCGGGTGGGCGCGGCTGGCCGCGTGGAAATCCCAGAGGTCCTGGGCGTAATCCTCGACCTGCGCGAGGTCCGCCGCCAGGACCTGGCCGGCGCCCACCTTGAACTCCAGCACGAAGATCGCGCGCTCGGTCACCAGCACGGCGTCGATGCGCTTTTCCAGCCGCAGCATGTCATATTCGAGAGCGAGGCTCGCGCCCTGCCATGGCGGCTTCGCCAGCACGCGCTGCAACAGCGTGACCTGCGCCTCCCAGGCGCGCAGCTGGGCCGGTTCGCCGCTCAGGCGGCGGGCCATCTGGGCGGCGGCCAGCTGCGCCGCGACGGCCGCCGGGTCCTGCCGGAGCAGCTCAGGGACGGTGAGATGGATCCAGGGACGCATGCCCTGGCACCCTGCCAGGCCCGGGCGGGGAAGGCCAGGTCGCCAGCAGCAGGCTTCCCATCATCAGCACGAAGCCCGCGAGATGGATCAGCCCGAAGCTCTCACCCAGGAAGAGCACCGCGGTCACCGCCGCGCTGGCGGGCAGGAAGGCGGTGAAGACCCCCGCCGTGCCCGCAGGCACGCGCTTCAGCCCGGCATACCAGAGCAGCAGGCAGAGCACGCTGGCCGTCAGGGAATGAAAGACCAGCAGGGCCGCAAGCCCGGGATCGGCCAGCGCCGATACAGCGGCAAACCCGGGCGCCGCGAAGGGCAGCAGCACCAGCGCGGAAAAACCCTGCATCCAGAGCGATGCGGTGAAGACCGGCACCGCCCCTGCCACGCGCCGGGCCAGCAGCACGTAGATCGCCTCGCCACAAACGCCCACGAAGACCAGCAGATTGCCAAGGGCCGAGCCGCCCCCACCGCCGCCCAGCCGCGCCAGCGTGATCGCCGCCATGCCAAAACCGGCCAGCCCCGCCGCGATCCATTGCCGCGCCGAAAGCCGCTCCCGCAGCCAGAGGAAGCTGCCCAGCGCCACCACGGCCGGCAGCGTCGCCAGCACCAGGCCACCCTCCAGCGCCGAGGTGAAGCGCAGCCCGGCCAGCAGCCCCGCATTGTAGATCGCCGTGCCGAACACGGCCTGGAGGAAGAGGTTCCGCTTCACCGCAGCCGAGACCGGCACACGCCCCTCGATCATTCGCGCCAGGGGCCAGAGCACCGCGACGGCCAGCAGGCAGCGCAGGAAGGCGATCATGGCGATGGGCAGCGCCTCGGCCAGCAGCTTGGCCACGCCGACATTGGCGCCGACCAGGATCATCGCCAGCGCCAATTGCCCGTAGGCGAGCCTCATCGGCGCGAGACGGGCGCGTTCGGGGGGCGGGTCTGCATGGGCACGCCATGCGGCAGGCTGGCCACTTCCAGCGCGCCCTCGGCCTTCGCCACCACGCGATCGGCCGGGAAGGCGGCGCGTTCCTCGGCGTCCAGCATCTTCAGGATATAGGCGACGTGCCGCGGCATCACATCCTGATGCGCGCCGATATCGCGGAAGGCCACCACGGCGCCCTCGGGGGTGCTGGCCACGATGGTCAGCACATCGGCCTTGATCCGCGCGAAGAGGGGCGACTTCGCCATCAGGCCTCGCCGTCGCGCCGATAGGGCGAGAGGGTGGCGAGTTCCGCCATGCGTTCCTCGATCGCGGGCCGCTCATGCTCCAGGAAGCGCGCCACCGCGTCGGAGAGGCCGCGATGGGCGATGAGATGCGCGGAATAGGTCATGGCCGGCAGGTAGCCGCGCTGGATCTTGTGCTCGCCCTGGGCACCGGCCTCGACGCGGCTGATGCCGTGTTCGATCGCGAAGTCGATGGCGCGCAGGTAGCAGAGCTCGAAATGCAGGAAGGGCACTTCCTCGTCGCAGCCCCAGTTGCGGCCGTAGAGTGCCTCGCCCCCCAGGAGGTTCAAGGCACCTGCCACGGGTGTGCCCTCGCGCTCGGCCCACATGAGGACCACGCGGTCGCCCAGCTTCTCGCCCAGCAGCGGCCAGAAGGATTTGGTGAGGTAGGCGCTGCCCCAGCGGGCATCCACGGTGTTGCGGTAGAAGCGGTGGAAGGCCGCCCAATGCGCGGGCGTGATCTCGGCGCCGCGCAGCGTCTTCAGCGTGAGGCCGCTTTCCGCCACCGCGCGCCTTTCGCGTTTCAGGGATTTGCGCTTGCGGCTGGAAAGCGCGCCCAGGAAATCGTCAAACTCGGAAAAACCCTGGTTGTGCCAATGGAACTGCACGCCGGTGCGTTGCAGCCAGCCGGCCTCGCCCAGCGCCTCCCATTCCTCACGCGTGCAGAAGGTGATGTGCGCGGAGGAGAATTTCAGCGCGGCCATGGCCTGGGCCAGCCCCTGCGCCAGTGCCGCCACCGGCACGCCCGGCCGGCGCAGCAGCCGCGGCCCGGGCACAGGGCTGAAGGGCACCGCCACCTGCAGCTTGGGGTAATAGCGCCCGCCCGCCTGCTCATAGGCTTGCGCCCAGCCATGGTCGAAGACGTATTCGCCATAGGAGTGGGATTTGGCATAGGCCGGCGCGCAGGCCATCAGTTCGCCGCTCGCATCGCGCAGCGCCAGATGCTGCGGCAGCCAGCCGGTCTTGGCCGAGGCGCTGCCGCTCTCCTCCACCGCCGAGAGGAAGGCGTGGCTGACGAAGGGGTTGTCGCCCGCGCAGGCATCCCACTCTGCCGCCGGGATTTCGGCGATGGCGGCATGCAGGGAGAGGCGGAGTTCGGTGGAATCCATCCGCGAGACTATGGGGCCGAAGCCCGGTTACACCAGTTCGAGAATCGCCTCGACCTCGACCGCCGCGCCACCTGGCAGCGCCGCCACGCCCACCGCGCTGCGCGCGTGACGGCCGGCATCGCCGAAGACCGCGACCGCGCAATCCGAGGCGCCGTTGATGACGCTGGGCTGGTCGCCGAAATCCGGGGTGGAATTCACATAGCCGGTGAGGCGCAGCACCCGCGCGATCCGGTCCAGATCGCCGCCCGCCGCCACCTTGGCGTGGGCGAGGACCGAGAGAAAGCATTGCTGCGCCGCGGCCTTGGCCTCCTCGATGGAGACGCCGGCGCCAAGATGCCCGACCGGATGGATCGCCCCATCCTTCCGCGGCACCTGGCCCGAGACGTAGATGATCTTCCCGGACACCGTGAAGGGCACGTAGTTGGCGATGGGCGCGCCCGCCTCGGGGAGGGTCAGGCCGAGTTCGGCCAGCCGCGCTTCGATCTTGGACATTAGGCAACAACCCTCAAATTGCGTTTCGGCCGCTCGGCGACGGCGGGAAGGTCCAGCGGCAGCAGCGGCGATTGCTCGGCCGCGCGGCTGGCACTGTCGGGGGCTACATCCTCGGCATCGGGCTGCGGCAGGGCGCCGCCCAGGTAATCCATGGCCAGGCGCCGGAAGGCCCAGTCCAGCACCGAGGTGGCGCGGGGAATGTCCGGATCGCCCTCGACGGCGCCGGCCGGGCCGAAGCGGGTATAGGCGAAGGCCTCGACATAATCGCCGAGCGGCACGCCGCGGGCGAGGCCAAGCGAGACGGCCTGGGCGAAGCCATCCATCAGGCTGCGATAGGCCGCGCCCTCCTTGGCGAGGCTGAAGGCGATCTCGCGCA
>NZ_JAIEQY010000151.1 GCF_019747315.1 Roseococcus sp.
CTGGGCCGCCCCCGCTCGGCGCGCGGCAGGGCCTTGGCCAGCACGACCAGGTCGAGCGCCAGATGCGGGGTGCAGAACATGACCTCGCGCAACAGGCCCCGGGTGATGGGGGGCGCGAGGGCGAGATCCACCTCGCCACCGACCAGACGGCGCATGCCATCGCCGGAGCGTTGCGACATCCCGATCTCCGCCCGGACGCCGAGTTCCTGGGCGATCAGCCGGCCCATGCCTTCATGGAAGCCGTCCCGCATGGGGGGATCGGCCTCCCCCGGTGGTCCCTCAATGCCGGCCGTCCAGAAGCTGAGGATGATCCGGATGACGCCACGGCGCGTGATGCCGGTGAGGGAATCATCCACGGCTTCGGCCCGGGCCGGGGCCATGGGAAGAAAGGGCGCGGCAAGCAGAAGCCGCCGCGCGGCGCTTCTCGGCCCCCGGGCCTGGGCTTTCGGCCCCTTGCTGTGCTGCGACCGCTCCATCGCCTCCCTGCCCTCACCCGCGCCCTGTAGCGCCTGTTGCTGCCGGGTTTTCCATGCTTCCCGGGCGGATTGGCGGGAGGCTAGCGAGCCGGCCACCACGCCGCGTTGATACAGCGCAAGCTTCGGCTTGGCTTTACCGGCGGCAGGTCAGAAACCGGGCGCAGACTCCGCATCCAGGGCGCGGGCCACATAGGCGGCCTGCTGGGGCGCGTAGCGTGTCCAGAGGCGGCGCAGCTCCGCCACGGGTTCGTCATGCCAATCCACGCGGAGGTCCACCACCGGCCAGTCGAAGCGCTCGGCCACCAGAAGCCCGGCGCCGCGCTCATCATCGAATTCGCCGCCGGCTTCGAGCCCGGCTTCGAGGGCCTGCATCAGGCGCTCGGCCAGCGGCGCGCCTTCGCTGGCGGTGAAGGCCTCCACCATGGCCTGGGGGACGCGCGTGTTGTCGAGCAGATTGCCCATGGAGACGCAATCCTTGCCCGTCGCCACCGCGTGTTCCGGCATGGCCTTTGCGCCGGAGAACCAGGCGATGCCGCCCATGCGGTCCACGACGGCGACCTGGCGGTGATCCACGCCGCGGGTGGATTTGAGCAGCGTCTCCAGCACCGCCTGGGCGCCGAGCCCCTGGCGCAGCAGCACGAGCCCCTGCGGGCCCAGCGCCGGGTCCGAGAGGTTCTGCGTGGCGACGGCGCCGAGCGGCCCCGCCCAGGCGCAGCGCGCGGCGGTCGCGATGGAGGAGGAGGTGACGATGGTCCCGAAGGCCCCGGTCACGGCGCAGCGAGCGGTGAGCGAATAGGTCATGCGGTGACGGTATCCCGGTCAGGCGGGCAGGAGAAGCTGGATCTGCGCGGGGGCGATGGCCTCCCAGGCGTAGCGCATGGGCGTCATCCGCGCTGCCGCCCAGGTGGCGTGCTGGTCGGCGTAATGCGGGCTGGCGGGATGGCCGGAACTGCCGAGGAAGACCGACCAAAGGCTGTTCTCCCAGGCGCCGACATCGAAGGCGTAGCGGGAGAGCGCGCCATATTGCGTGCGCGGGCCAAGCGGCGCGATGAGGCCGTTCGCCATGACCGTGTCGCCATCGCCGCCCAGCGCCTGCGCGGGTGGGTCGAGCACGGGCGCGGCCTCGGGGAAAAGCGATGAGAGCGGGTGGGTGAAGCGCGGGCGATGGATCTCGCCCCAGGGCTGCGTGTGCAGTTCGGCGGCGGCTTCGGTCAGCGCCTCGCGCAGCAGGGTGTTCCAATCTGTGCCGCGCAGCAGGCTCGCATCGTCGCTGCGGAGAAGCGCGGGCAGCGCCCACCAGAGCTGGGTGAGTGGTGCCACGCCAGGCGCGGGCGCGAGATACGGGTGGCCGGAAAGCGCGCCCAGGCCGCTCACCATGGCGAAGCGGCGCGTGAGGGCCAGGCGGAAGGCGATGTAGCGCGCGGCGGTGACGGAGCGCGCGTCCATCCGCGCATCCCAGGCGGTGAGTTCGGCGCGCAGCGCTTCAGCCGCGCCTTCGCAGCGGATCGTGGCGAGGCGCGCGATGAAGTCCGCGGCAGGCTGGGACTGCACATCGCCATGGATGGTGGCGGCCCCTTCCGGGCTGCGAAGCGCCTCCTGTTCCAGCAGCGCCATGACGCGGCGGGCGCGATAGGGCGGGTGGCAATCGGTCAGCAGGTAGTCGGGGTGATCCTCGGCCACGACGCGGTTATTGGCGGTGACGATGAGGCCGCCCTCGGGATCGTGCAGCACGGGCATGTCCTCATGCGCGATCCAGCCCTGCCATTCATGCTGGCCGGTCCAGCCGGGGACGGGCAGCCAGCCATTCTCGCGGCCGCGCCTGGGCACGCGCGCGCGCAGCAGCCAGCCGATGCGCTGGGTGGTGTCGGCGGCGACGAGGTTGTGGTCGATCAGGCCCCAGCCGCGCGTGGCTTCAAACAGGGTTGCAACCGTCTCGGCGCGGAGCATGCGGGGCAGGCAGTCGAAGGAGAGATCGGTCTCGGCGAATTGCACGGATTTGAGGGTGAGGGCGTGGCCTTGCAGCGGATCGCCCGCGATGACGGGGCCGTGGCGGGTTTCGACCACCTCGACCTCGCGCGGGGCTTCGCCGCGGATGGCGATGGTCTCGCTGCGGCGGCGCACCGACTCCCATTGCTCCTGAAAGAGCGCGTGTTGCGCGCCCGCGTCGAAGCGCTCGACATAGACGTCGTGGATGTCGGCGAAGCCGTGGGTCACGCACCAGGCGACGCGCCCATTATGCGCAAAATGCGGGAATCCGGGCACGCCGGGGACGGTGAGGCCGATCACGTCGAATTCCGGGCAGGCGAGATGGCCTTGGGCGTACATGTTCGGCAATTCGAAGACGCGGTGCGGATCGCCCGCCAGGACGGGGCGGCCCGTGGTGCTCATCGCCGCAGAGACCGCCCAGTTGTTGCTGCCGCCGCCGGTTGCGTCAGGCGCTGCCGCCTCCATCAGGGCGGCGACGGCGGGGGCGAGGTCAGTGAGGGCTGCGCGCCAGCGTTGCGTCTCCGCGCCATGGGGCAGGAGCAGCAGGTCCGCGCCGCCATCATCATAGCGCAGGCTGGTCACGCCCTCGCCCGCCACGGGGAGTGCGGCCGCGCGCCAGAGCTTGAACCAGACCGACCCCATCAGCAGGCCGAGGCGGCGCATCACGGCGATGGTGTGCCAGCCCTCCCAGGGCTCGGGCGTCGCGTTGAGCAGCTGGTATTCGATGGCCAGCGGCGCGCCGCTGGCGATGAAGGCGTTCACGCCGGCGGCATAGGCCTCGATCATCGCGAGGGCCTCTTCACCCAGTGCCGCCGCATCGCGCCGGCTGGCGCCCGCGACATCGAGGCGGCGGGCCAGCGCATCACCGGCAAAGGCCCCTGCCCCCAGCCATTCCGCGCTGCTGCCCAGCGCGCGGCGCAGGTTCAGCTCCATCTGGAACAGGCGATCCTGCGCGTGGCAGAAGCCCTGCGCGAAGAAGGCGTCCCGCACGCCACCGGCGCGGATATGCGCGATGCCCAGCGTATCGCGCCGCACCTCGACCGGCGCTTGCAGCCCCGCAAGCCGCAGCGTGCCATCCAGTTGCGGCAGCGCCCGCCGTGCCATTTCCGCGTAATCCATCCCTGCCCCCTCGCGGCGCTGGACGCGCCTTGCGAATAGCAAATACCCTTCCCGGGGAAACGAACAGGGAGAGACGGCGATGAATGCGATCACGCGGCGCGCGACCATGGCGGGCCTGGCCCTGCCCTTCCTCGGCGGCGGCGCGCAGGCGGCCGGCACGCTCAACCTGGTGCTGGAGAGCGAGGTGGTCATCCTCGACCCACACGCCACCACGGCGGCCATCACCCGCACCTTCGCGACACATGTGTTCGACACGCTCTACGCCATGGATGGCCAGGGCATGATCCGCCCGCAGATGGTGGAGGCGCATGAGACCAGCGCCGATGGCCTCACCTGGAACTTCTCCCTGCGCGAGGGCCTGAAATTCCATGACGGCGCGCCCGTCACCTCCGCCGATGTCGTGGCCAGCCTGGAGCGCTGGGCGCCGCGCGATGCGCTGGGCCGCATGCTCTGGGCCGCCAAGGCCGAGCTGGTGGCGGTGGATGCGCGCAGCTTCCGGCTCACGCTCTCGCGCCCCTTCCCGCTTGTGCTCGATGTGCTGGGCAAGCCGAACGCGCCGCTGCCGGTGATCCTGCCCGCGCGCCTCGCTGCCGTGCCGGTGGAGCAGCGCATCCGCGAGGTCATCGGCAGCGGTCCCTTCCGCTTCCGCGCGGCCGATTGGCGCCCCGGCAATGTCATGGTGCTGGAGCGCTTCGCCGACTATGTGCCGCGCACCGAACCGGCCGATTTCCTGGCCGGCGGCAAGCGCGTGCATCTGGACGCCATCAACCTGCGCGTCATGCCGGACGCCGCCACCGGCGCCAGCGCGCTGATCGCGGGCGAGGTGGACTACATGCAGTTCCTCCCCTTCGACCTGCTGCCCCGCCTGGAACGCGCCCGTGGCGTGCGGATGCACGGCCTGGGCGGCATCCATCAATTCCAGGGCCATTTCCGTATCAACCACGCGGCCGCCCCCCTGGATGACCCCGCCATCCGCCAGGTGCTGTGGCGCTGCGTGGACCAGACGAGCATTCTCACCGCCATCGGCGTGCCGCCGCAATTCCGCGCCCCCCCCTGCCCCTCCTTCTTCCTCTGCGACGCGCCGCTCGACAGCCGCGGCGGCGCCGAGATGGTGCGCTATGACGTGGCCGAAGCCCGCCGCCTGCTCGCCGCCACCTCCTATCGTGGCCAGCCGCTGACGATCCTGACCACGGCGGGCGGCATGAGCCAGACCGCCTCGCAGGTCATGATCCAATCCATGCAGCAGGCCGGCTTCAACGTGACCGAGCAGCTGATGGATTGGGGCACCCTTCTGGCCCGCCGCGCCCGGCGCGAGGGCTGGAACATGTTCGCCGTCTTCGCCAACGGGACGGACATGTTCTCGCCGCTCACGCATTTCTACATCGCCAACAGCTGCGCCGACTTCACCGGCTGGGATTGCGACCGCGACATCGCGCGGCTGGTGGGCGAATTCGCGCAGGCGACGGAAGGCGCCGCACGCCAGCGCATCGCGGCCGAGATCCAGACGCGCGCGGTGCCGCATGTGCCGAGCGTGATCTGGGGGCAATTCACCATCCCCGCCGGCTATCGCGACCGCGTGCGCGACCTGCCGCGCGCCGCCTACCCGATGTTCTGGGGCGCCCGGCTTTGAACGCCGACGCCGCGCTGCGGGCACGCGCGGCGAAGGTCATTCCCGGCGGCATGTGGGGGCACCTCAACGCCGCCAAGCTGCCCGAGGGCTATCCGCAATTCTTCGCGCGTGGCGAGGGCGGGCATGTCTGGGACGTGGATGGCAACCGCTATGTGGACCTCATGTGCAGCTGGGGGCCCATCGTGCTGGGCCATCATGACCCGGTGGTGGAGGCGGCGGCGCGGCGGCAGGCGGATCTCGGTGATTGCCTGAACGGGCCGGCGCCGGTGCTGGTGGAACTCGCCGAACGCCTGGTGGAGCGCATCCCCGCCGCCGATTGGGCGATGTTCATGAAGAACGGGACGGATGCGACGACCGCCTGCGTCACCATCGCCCGCGCCGCCACGGGGCGGGGCACCATCCTGATCGCGCGCGGCTCCTATCATGGGGCGGCCCCCTGGTGCACGCCGGTGCCCGCCGGCACGCGGCCGGAGGACCGGGCGAACCAGGGCCGCTTCGACTATAATGACGTGGCGAGCCTGGAGGCCGCCGCCAGCGAGGCGGGGCATGACCTGGCCGGCATCATCATCACCGCCTTCCGGCACGACAATGTGGTGGATCAGGAACTGCCCAGCCAGGCATTCGCCGAGGCCGCGCGGCGGATCTGCGATGCGCGCGGCGCGGCCCTGATCCTGGATGATGTGCGGGCAGGGTTCCGGCTGCATCCGGGCGGCTCCTGGGAAGGCTTGGGCGTGCGGCCCGACCTCTCGGCCTGGAGCAAGGCCATCGCCAATGGGCATGCGCTGGCGGCCGTGACGGGGCGGGATTCGCTGCGGGAGGCGGCGGGGAGCGTCTTCGTCACCGGCTCCTTCTGGTGCTCGGCCGTCTCCATGGCGGCGGCGGTGGCCACGCTGGCGGAGCTGGAGCGGCGGGATGTGGTGGGGCATCTGGACCGCCTCGGGCACATGCTGCGCGACGGGCTGGCCGAGCGGGCGCGGGGGTTCAACATCGGGCTCCGGCAATCGGGGCCGGTGGCCATGCCGCTGTTCCTGTTCGAGGGGGATGAGGCGTTCCGGATGGGGCGGGCGTTCTGCGGGGCGGCGCTGAAGGCCGGGGCCTATCTGCACCCGCGGCACAACATGTTTCTCTGCGCCGCGCATACCGAGGCGGATATCGCGGCCGTATTGGATGCGGCGGAGGCCGGGTTCCGCGCCATCGCGTGACATCGGGGGCGGTTTCGGGCATCCAGGGCGCGCCCCGAGGGCGGGCGGCAGAGGATGAATCATGGCGGCGAATCGTTCCGGTTTCCTGGACCTTGTGAAGCTGGTTCCGCAGGGCGGGCCGGCGATTTTGAACGCCTCCGTCACCAACATGTGCAACGCGACCTGCGACTTCTGCAATTTCGCGCATGACAAGGGCTTCGTGACGGACCGGCGGACCATGAACGCCGACCTCTTTGCCGATGCGCTGGCCCACATGCGCCTCAAGGCCAATGTCCGCTTCGTGACCTTCATGGGCGGCGAGCCGCTGCTGCACAAGCGAATCGCCGAGATGGCGCGGACGGCCAGCGAAATGGGCGTGCAGCCCACCATGGTGACCAATGGCTGGCTGCTGCCGGGGCAGCTGGATTCGCTGAAGGGGACGGGGATCAGCACGATCTTCATCTCGATCGACAGCGAGGATGCGGGCGAGCATGAGAACAACCGCGGCCTGAAGGGCGTGTGCGAGCGGATCAAGGAAAGCACCGGCCGGATGAAGGAGATGGGGATCACGCCCATCGCCTCCGTCGCCATGACGCGGCTGGTGCGGGATTACGCGGCGCTTGGGCGCTTCCTGAAGGAGCTGGGGTTCGCGGCCGTCACCTTCTCCTACCCGCGGAAGGCCGCACTCGGCTCCTCCTCGCTCGTCTATTCCGAGGATAGCGCGTTGGTGGACATGTCCGTGGATGAGCTGATCGCGGCGTTTGACGGGGTGGAGAAGGCGCGGGCGGTGATCCCCGTGTTCAACCCGAAGGAGGGCATCGCCGATATGCGGCGCCGCCTGACCGGCCAGGGCGAGCGCTTCATCTGCCATGCGGGGTACAAGTATTTCTACCTCGACTGGAACTACGATTTGTGGCGCTGCGAGGATTGGAACCAGCCGATCTCCAAGGTCATGGACTACCGGCCGGAGATGGCGGTGCGCGACGGCTGCCAGGCCTGCACCACGGATTGCTACCGCGATGCGAGCATCATGCTGCATTTCTCGGTGGCG
>NZ_JAIEQY010000037.1 GCF_019747315.1 Roseococcus sp.
CCGGGCTCGGTGTTGAGCGCGCGGAGCAGGGCGGCGAGCGGGGCCGAGTCGCGGCCCTCGGCGCGCCGGATCACGGGATGCCGTCCAGCAGGCTGGCCGCCGCCGCGCGCGCCGCTTCCGTCACCACTTCGCCGGCCAGCATGCGGGCGATTTCCTCGCGCCGGGCGGGGGCGTCCAGCGGCAGCACGCGCGTCTCGGCCTTGCCGCCGCGCACCGCCTTGGCCACCTGCAAATGCTGGGCGCCGCGCGCCGCCACCTGCGGCGAATGCGTGACCACCAGCACCTGGAGGCGCTCCGCCACGCGTGCCAGCCGCTCACCCACCGCGGCCGCCGTGGCGCCGCCGATGCCGGCATCCACCTCGTCAAACACCAGCGTCGGCACGGGCGAGCCGCGCGCCAGCACCACCTTCAGCGCCAGCATCAGCCGCGAGAGCTCGCCACCCGAGGCGATCTTCACCAACTGCCCCGGCGTCTGGCCGGGATTGGTCGAGACCAACAGCGTCACCCGGTCCATCCCATCGGCGCCCCAGGCGTTTTCCTCGCGCGGCGCGACCTCGATGACGACGCGGGCGCGGTCCAGCTTGAGCGGCGGCAATTCGGCGGCCAGCGCCTTTTCCAGCTTGGTGGCCGAGGCGCGGCGGGCCGCCGTCAGCGCCTCGCCCGCCTTCACATAGTCGTTCCGCGCCGCCTGCCGTGCCGTCTGCAAGGCCGCGACCCGGCCGGTGCCGGCATCCAGCGCCGAAAGCCGCTCACGCAGCGCGTCGAGATGCGCGGTCAGTTCCACCACCGCCACGCCATGCTTCCGCGCGGCCGAGCGCAGCCCGTAGAGCCGGTCCTCCAGCACTTCCAGCCGGCGCGGATCGGGCAGGGCGTCCACGGCCAGGCGCTCCAGCAGCCGCTCCGCCTCGGCCAGGGCATCCTGCGCCTGGGTCAGAGCGGTCAGCGCCGGCTGGGCGGATTCATTGGGCGGCGGCAGCCGCTCCAGCGCGCGGGCGGCGCTGCGCAGCGCATGGCCGGGATGGGAGGAGCGGCGGTCCCTTGGCTGAATCTCGGCGAGCGCGCTGGCGATGGCCTCATTGCGCCGTTCGGCCTGTTGCAGCCCCTGGCGCTCCTGGGCCAATCGCTCCTCCTCCCCCTCCTCGGGGGCGAGGGTGGAGAGTTCCTCCACGGCGTGGCGCAGCCATTCCTCGTCGCGCAGGGCGGCGGCGACGGCGGCCTCGGCCTCGGCCAGGGCCGTCTCGGTCGCGCGCCAGCTCTTGTAGGTGGTGGCGACGCGGCCGCGCGCCGCGTCATGCGCGCCGAAAGCATCGAGCAGCGCCGCATGGGTGGCGGGGTCGGCCAGGCCCACCTGGTCATGCTGGCCCTGCACCTCGACCAGCGTGGCGGCCAGGCGCTTCAGCAGCGCCACCCCCACCGGCTGGTCGTTCACGAAGCCACGGGAGCGGCCATCAGCCTGGAGCACGCGGCGCAGCACCAGCGTGTCCTCGCCCTCCATCCCCTGTTCAGCGAGGAGGGCGAAGGCCGGATGCCCCTCCGGCGGCTGGAAGACGGCGGCGACGCTGGCCTGGGACTGCCCGCTGCGCACCAGCCCGGCCTCGGCCCGCATGCCGAGTGCCAGGCCCAGCGAATCCAGCAGGATGGACTTGCCCGCCCCCGTCTCGCCCGTCAGCACCGAGAGGCCCGGCCCGAAATTCAGGTCGAGTCGCTCGATCAGCACCACATCGCGGATGGAGAGGGAGGCGAGCATCTGCCCGCGGTCAGAACACGCTGTTCCAGGCCCGCCGGAACATGTTCGGACGGTCCTGCGGGGCCATCGGCGCGCCCGGCGTCAGCATGGCGTAGCTGTCCTGGTACCAGGCATTGCCGGGGAAGTTGTGGCCGAGCACCGAGGCGGTCCGCGCCGCCTCATCCCGCAGGCCGAGTGCCAGATAGAGCTCGGTCAGGCGGTGCAGCGCCTCGGGCACGTGGTTGGTGGTCTGGTAATCCTCGACCACGCGGCGGAAGCGGCCGATGGCGGCGCCATACAGCCCCTGGCGCTGGTAGAAGCGGCCGATATTCATCTCGCGCCCGGCCAGGTGGTCGCGCGCCAGGTCCATCTTGAGGCGGGCGTCACGGGCATAGGCGGTGTTGGGGAAGCGGTTCGCCACATCTTGCAGGGCCTGCAACGCGATCTCGGTGCCGCGCTGGTCGCGCTGGCTGTCGGCGATCTGCTCGTAATAGGCGAGGCTGCGCAGGTAATAGGCATAGGCGATGTCACGATGCGCCGGATGCAGCTGGATGAAACGGTCCAACGTGCCGATGGCCTCGGTGTAGCGGTTGCGCATGTAGTCGCCATAGGCGGCCATGATCTTCGCGTTGGTCGCCCAGGTGGAATAGGGGTGCTCGCGCTCCAGCGTCTCGAAGAGCTCCACGGCCTGGGGGTAGCGGCGGCCCTGCAGCGCTTCGATCCCGGCGGCGTAGAGCGCCTCGGGCGAGCGGTCCACCAAGCCGGAATTGGCCGGCGTGCTGCGGAACAGGCCCGCGGCGGAGCCATCCCATTGCGAAACGCCGCAGCCGACAAGCGGCATGGCGCACAGCATGGCAAGAAGGATACGAGGGAAAAAGCGCATGGGCGATATCGGCTCCGGTCGGCCGGCTCTATACCATGGGAGGCGGCGATGCGCACAAGGGGCGCGGCCCCCAGGCTGGAACTCGGGCCTGGAACTCGGGCCTGGAACTCGGGCCTGGAACTCGGGCCGAAAGCTGTCAGGCAGCCACGCGCTTGCCGGCATGCACTTCCACCGCTGCATGGCCGCCGGTGGGCCGCCAGTTGCGGCGGTCACTGAAGAGGGCGAGGAGCAGCTGGTTGTTCAGCGCATGGCCCGAGCGATGGCCGCGGAAGCGCCCGGTGATGGGAGCGCCGGCGAGGGCGAGATCGCCCACCACATCCAGCAGCTTGTGGCGCACGAATTCATCCGGCCGGCGCAGGCCACCGGGGTTCAGGATCATCGGGCCGTCCACGACGACGGCATTGTCCAGGCTGCCGCCCTGCGCCAGGCCGGCGGCACGCAGGCGGGCCACATCCTCGGCGAGGGTGAAGGTGCGGGCCTCGGCCAGCTCCTGGCGGAAGCTCTCCACCGAGATGCGCAGCGCGAGGCTCTGGCGGCCGATCGCCGTCTCGCCGAAATCAATGGTGAGGTCCACGTCGAAGGCGGGCTCGTCATTGGGCGCGAGCTCGGCCCAGGCGCCGTGCTTGTCCTCGACGCGCACGGTGCGCAGCACCTCGATGGCGCGGCGGGCGCCGAACTGCTCAACGGTGCCGGCGCAGTCGATCAGGAAGAGGAAGGGCGCGGCGGAGCCATCCAGGATGGGGACTTCGGGGCCGTCCAGCTCGACGCGCGCATCATCAATGCCGGCGGCGGCCAGGGCGGCCATCACATGCTCGATGGTGCCGACGCGGGCTTGCGGGTTGCCCGGCAGTCCGATCTGCGTGCAGAGGCGGGTTTCCACCACCAGGTCATGGCGGGCCGGAATATCCAGGCCGAGGTCGCTGCGGTGGAAGACGATGCCACTGCCCAATTCGCCGGGATGCAGGGTCAGCGAGATCCGGCGGCCGCTGTGCAGGCCGATGCCGCGGCAGCCGATGCTGCCCTTGAGGCGGCGGCGCACCAGCGCGGGCCCATAGGACGGCGCGCCGAAGCCAGCCGGCGCGTGCAGGTGCTGGCCGGAACCCGGCTGCGCGAGACCAAAATGCATTGGGCCGTGCGTCAATGGAGCGAAACCATCCATGTGGTGAGGACCCCCGATCCGAACGAGAACTGCCCCCCGGCAGCCCCCTGGAGGCCCCTTGTGACAGCACTGGTGACCCGTTGCCAGTCAAGCGTTGTTTCTCAATATTACTCCACAAGCCACTGATAAATATAGAAAAACAATCGAGTGTTGCGTGCCCGGAATTTGCCGTATTTCCGCCATGAGGGCCAGATCGTGCTGCAGGGCAGCATGAACCACGTCGCAATCGAGGCGGGATTCGCCTCTGCGAAGGGGGCTGGGCAGGCATGCGACTTACGCAGGGCAGTGCCGGAAAATCCGTGGGAAAGGGCCTTTCTTTGGCCATGGCGCGGGACCACAACTGGCCCATGCATCGTCGCTCGCTTTTCCTTCTCCCTGGGCTGCTGGCCGCCCCGCCCCTGCTGGCCCAGACCCGCCCGGCCCTCAGTGAAGCCGATCGTGCCGCCCTGGCGCGGGTCGAGGCCTATTTCAACGGCATGACCACCCTGCGCGCCCGCTTCCTGCAGATCGCGCAGGGCGGCGCCGCGGCCGAGGGCACGGCCTGGATCTGGCGGCCGGGGCGCATGCGCTTCGAATATGACCCGCCCGAGCCCACGCTGCTGATCGCCGCCGATGGCCAGTTCTTCCATTACGACCGGCTGCTGCGCCAGCCCACCATCGTGCCGCTCTCCTCAACGCCGCTCAGCGTGCTGCTGCGCAACCCGCTCCGCCTGTCCGATGACATCACGGTGGCGGCGGTTGAGCGCGCCGGCGGGTTGCTGCGCGTCACGGTGCATCGCACCGGCCACCTCGCCGAGGGCCAGATCCAACTCGTCCTGGAGGAGCAGCCCATGGCGCTCCGCCAATGGGTGGTGCTGGACCCGCAGGGGCGCAGCACGCGCGTCACCCTCACCCAGGCGCAGACCGGCGAACGCTTCGATCCCTTCCTGTTTGCCTTCAATGATCCGCGATTCCGCGAGGAATTGGAGCAACGGCGATGAAATTTCGACGCGCCTTGCGTCCAATTGCCTTGAATCTGCCGCATCAACTTGGTTTGTTGCGGTGATGCGACCGATCATTGGCATCTCCTGCTGTGTGAAAGCCTTCGGGATTTTCAACACGCCCAACCACGCCGCCTCCGACAGCTATGTCCGGGTGGTCCTGGGCCCGGTGGGGGGTGTTCCGGTTCTCCTGCCCGCCGCCGGCGAGGCTTTCGCGCCGCAAATCCTGCCGCGCCTCGATGGGCTGATCCTCACCGGCAGCCGCAGCAATGTCTGGCCGGGCCATTATGACGGCCCCGACCACGCCGAGGGCACGCCCGAGGACCAGCAGCGCGATGCGACGACGCTGCCGCTGATCCGCGCCGCCATCGCGCAGGGCCTGCCGCTGCTGGCCATCTGCCGCGGCATGCAGGAGTTGAACGTGGCGCTGGGCGGCAGCCTGGACCAGCGCATCCAGGACCTGCCGGGGCGAATGGACCATTCCACCCCCTCCGACCAGCCGATCCCGCTGGTGCGCACCGGCAAGGCGCATGCGGTGCGCCTCGCGCCCGAGGGCCTGCTGCATGAACTGGCAGGGCAGGACGAGATGCCTGTGAACTCCTTGCACAACCAGGGCGTCCAGCGCCTGGCGCCGCGGCTGGAAGCCATGGGCTGGGCGCCGGATGGCACGGTCGAGGCGGTGCGCGTGCGTGGCGCTGCCGGCTTCGCCTGGGGCGTGCAGTGGCACCCCGAATATGACTGGGAGCGCGACGCTTTCAGCCGCAGCATCTTCGAGGCCTTCGGTGCCGCCTGCGTTGCCCGCGCCGGCGCCGGGCAGATCCGCCAGGCAGCCGAATAACGAGTCGAAACGCGAGTCGATTGGGCTTGGCTTCCCACCCATAACAGGGCTATGATTAACGCGCTGGCGGTGGTTCATCCGCTGGTGGACGCTCCGATTCCCCCAATCGGCTCGCCCGACCTTTCCGATCGGAAGTATGAACAGTACGGGCGCCCGACCACCCCCCTGGTCGGGCGCTTTCCGTTTTGGGCCTCCCTTGCAGTTGCGGCCGCCCGGGCCGGCGATTTCACAGGCGCCAGGGGGATGATTTCTGTCCCATCGCGTCCGAAGCCGCATCACGTCCGCGCCGCGTGTATTTTCCACGCGGCCGGTTCCGCCCCCCGCAGGGCTGGTCTAGACGTCTGCCATCGTTTCGATGGAGCGTCCCGTGCCCGATTATGTGATCCCACCCCCCGCCATTTCCGCCGTGCCGATCCAGGGCAGCAACGCCATGTTCCCGGTGCGCCGCATCTTCTGCGTGGGCCGCAACTACGCCGAGCACGCGATCGAAATGGGCAGCGACCCGACGCGCGAGCCGCCCTTCTACTTCACCAAGCCCGCTGATGCGCTGGTGATCAACGGTGCCGACATGCCCTATCCCACGGTCACCAAGTCGCTCCATCATGAGATGGAGCTGGTCGTGGCGATCGGCGTGGGCGGCAAGAACATCGCCATCGCGGATGCGCTAAAGCATGTCTGGGGCTATTGCGCCGGCCTCGACATGACCCGCCGCGACATCCAGAACGAGGCGAAGAAGACCGGCCGCCCCTGGGACATGGGCAAGGGCTTCGACCTCTCCGCCCCCATGGGCACGCTGATCCCCGCCGCCGGCTTCGATCCCTCCAAGGGCAAGATCGAGCTGAGGGTGAATGGCAAGGTCACCCAGACCTCCGACCTCTCCAAGCTGATCTGGTCGGTCCCCGAAGTGATCGCCAACCTCTCGGAGCTGGTGGAGCTCGCCCCCGGTGACCTCATCATGACCGGCACGCCCGAGGGTGTGGCCGCCGTGGTCCGCGGCGACGTCCTGGAGGGCTTCGTCGAGGGCGTGGGCGAGATCAAGACGAAGATCATCTGAGCCAAGCCCCTGTAACAAAAGGGGTGTGGGGCCCCGGCCCCAGCCGCCGGAGGCCCTTTCCGGGCCCGCCGGCGGCCCGGGCCCGATTTCCCTATACCGACCCCCAGCCCTGGCGGTATGACGCCGCTCATGCCCAGCCGCCGCGCCTTGCTCCTGGTTTTCTGTGCCGTGCCAGTCCCGGCCCTGGCCAATGGCTCCGCCGATCTCGCCTGGCGTGAGGTGGAACGTTCGCGCCGCGAATTGCAGCGCCAGCAGCGCATCATGGAATGCCAGAACCGCGTGGTCGCCCGGCAGCAAAGCTATGCCTCCGCGGCCGAATTCCTCCGCGCGCGCCAGGCCTGCGCGTCGACGCGCTGAGGCCGCACGCTCAGCCCAGCAGGGCGGCCAGGCTGGCGGGCTCCAGCGCCGCCAGCACGGGATGCGCCCCGAAGCTTTCCCCCGCTGCCGCTTCCAGCAAGCCCAGCGCGCCAGCGAGGAGCGGCGCGGGCGTCTGGCTGGCCCGCGCCATGGCGGTGAGGAAAACCAGGCCAAGCGCCGCTTCGGCCATGGGCCGCGGCGGATCGGGCAGGCCGCCGCCCTCGGTCACCAGCGCCGCGATGCCGGGCAAAGGGCCCCGGCCCAGGCTGGCGGCGATGGCGTCGCGCTCGGCCGCGAAGGCCAGCAGAAGGCGGCCGAGCCCATGCGGCAGGCCGGCGGGCGCGAAATGCCGCGCCGCCTCGACCAGCGCGCCGGGTTCGGCGAGGGCGGCGGCCAGGATATCGCGCAACGGCTCCACCGGCAGGCCGAACAGGGCCTCGGCCAGCGCCATCAGCCC
>NZ_JAIEQY010000068.1 GCF_019747315.1 Roseococcus sp.
ACCAGGAGGCTGGCTGCGCGGCGCATCTGTATCTGCCGGACTTCGTGGCGGCTGAGCAGATCGACGCCGGTGAGGATTGGGTCAGCTATCGGCTGCCGGACGGCACCGAATGGCGTGACGGGGTGCCCGCCGCCGCCATGGGAGTGGCGGCATGAGCCCAATGCTCCACGCCATCGAGCGCAAGGCCGCCTGCGGCACCTGCGTCTTCTGGCAGCTCGCCACCAGCCGGTCGGATGATGGCTATCAGGATGAGGGGCTGTGTCGGAGGCGCGCACCCTCGGCCATCCCCTCCACCAGCATCTGCAGCGACGGCCAGGACATGGGCGGCGAGCTGGGCCTGCTCACGGCCTGGCCGCGCACCTTCAGCGAAAGCGACTGGTGCGGCGAATGGAAGGCCCGCGGCGAATACGCGGGCCGGAACCGTACCGAGGACGAGGTATCCGCATGACCCTCTCCCTCCGCCCCTATCAGCGCGCCGCCATTGAGGCGCTCTACGACTACTTCTCGGCCAGCAGCGGCAACCCGCTGGTCGTCATGCCGACGGGCACCGGCAAGAGCCTGTGCATCGCCGGCTTCACGCGCGAGGCGATCGCCGCCTATGGCGACACCCGCGTGCTGATCCTCACCCATGTGAAGGAGCTCATCCAGCAGAACTTCATGGCGCTGCTGCGCGCGTGGCCCGAGGCGCCGGCCGGCATCTACTCGGCCGGGCTGTCGCGCCGCGACATCCACGCGCAGATCCTGTTCGCCGGCATCCAGTCCATCCACCGCTACGCGCGGCAGGTGCAGCGTTGCGACCTCGTGCTGATCGATGAGGCGCACCTGCTTGGGCGTGGCGACAGCGGCATGTACCGCTCCTTCCTGGCGCAGCTGAACGAGATCAACGCGGGCCTGCTGAAGGTCGTGGGCTTCACGGCCACGCCCTACCGGCTCGACAGCGGCATGCTGCACGAGGGGAAGGATCGGCTCTTCACCGACATCGCATTCCAGGTACCGGTGCTGGAAATGATCCAGCAGGGCTATCTCTGCCCGGTCGTCCCGAAGCAGACCTCGACGCAGCTCGACGTGGGCGGCGTCGGCACCCGCGGCGGCGAATTCATCGCCAAGGACCTCGAGGCGGCGGTCGATCGCGACGAGGTCACGCGCGCCGCGGTGGCTGAAATCGTCCAGCACGGCGAGGGCCGCGGCTCCTGGCTGGTGTTCTGCTCGGGCGTGGCGCACGCGCGCCATGTCCGCGACGCCATCCGCGAGCATGGCATCTCCGCCGAGACGGTCACCGGCGACACGCCGGGGCCGGAGCGGGACGGCATCCTGGCGGCCTTCAAGGCGGGGCGGCTGCACTGCGTCACCAACGCCAATGTCCTGACCACCGGTTTCGACGCACCTGGCACCGACCTCATCGCGTTGCTCCGCCCCACGAAGAGCGTGGGCCTCTATGTCCAGATGGTCGGCCGCGGCACGCGCCTCGCCGAGGGCAAGGATGACTGCCTCGTCCTGGACTTCGCCGGCAACACGGCGCGGCACGGTCCGATCGACACGGTGGATGGGCGAAAGAAGGAACCCGCCGGTGACGGCGAGGCGCCGATCAAGGTGTGCCCCGAATGCCAGACCATCAACCACGCCAGCGCGCGGCACTGCATCGAGTGTGACCATGAGTTCCCACCGCCGGTGGTGAAGGTGGCGCCGCAGGCGGCGTCGAATGCGCTGCTCTCGACGCAGATCCAGGCGGCCTGGTGCAACGTGACCGGCATCACCTATGCGCGCCACGACAAGCCCGGGAAGCCCGCCTCGCTGCGCGTCACCTATGAATGCGGCCTCGCGCGGCACAGCGAATGGGTTTGCTTCGAGCACACCGGCTTTCCGCGCGACAAGGCGGTGGGCTGGTGGCGGCGGCGTGCCGGCAATCTGCCGCCCCCCGCGACCGTCGATGCGGCGCTGGAGCAGCTGGATCAGCTGCGTCGTCCCATCGCGATCCAGGTGCGGCCGGCGGGCCAGTACACCGAAATCGCCGCCGCGAGGTTCGTGTGAGATGCGCCGCATGTCGCCTCCGCACCGCCCGCGGCTTCGGCTGGTTCGATCCGCGGGTGCGAACCAGCGAACCGCTGCCGGCCTGCTCCATGCGCTGCATGAACGCGCTCTGCCGGAGGTGGGGCGTGGTTGATCCCGACGAGCACGAGATTGCCGCCATCGCGGCGGCCAGCCCCATGGCGGGCGAGTACCTGGAGAGCATCGGCAAGACCGACCTCGCGGTGCTGACCGAGGCCGAGTGGCTGACGCTGCTGGAGGTGATCATCACCGCCTACCAGGACGAGCTCGCGCGCCTGCTGGATCAGGGTCGCCATCCGGCGCCGCCGCTCGCTGCGGGTGGCCGCCCATGAGCGGCGTCACCTCGGCCCGGGAGGTCGCGCGTCGGCTCGGCATCTCGCACACCGCGATGCAGAAAGCTGAACGCGCCGGCCGGATTGCGCGTGAGCCGAATGGCGCCTGGGACATCGACAAGGTCCGGGCCGGCCTCGCGACCAAGGTCACCCCTGCGCCGCGCAAACCGTATGGTCCACGCGCGAAGCAGCCGCCCTGGGCGAGGGCTGCGCACCACCTCGGCGAACTCGCGGCCGACATTCGTGGTCCCGCGCGCGGGATCCACGCCGAATTGGAAAGGGCGCGACAGGCGCTCCAGCGCGCTGCCGAGCAGATTGCGGCGCTCTATCCCGAAATTTTGCGCCTGGAGCGTGCATGCGACGCAGCCATTGCCGCACAGGAGCGGGGCAGCGAATGACGGACGCCCCCTCCTTCATGGCCGATTACGGCGAGCGCCTGGTCGACAACGGCTACTCGGTCATTCCCATCATGCCGGGCACGAAGGTACCGGGGCGGTTCACCGGCGGTGAGTGGTCGCCCTATCCCGACTGGACCCGCCATTGCGACCGGCCGACGAAGCCCTTCGAGGTGGACATCTGGCGCCGCTGGCCCGGGTGTGGCGTCGGCATTGCCACCGGGGCCGTGGTGGGCATCGATATCGACATCCTGGACGGCGCGCTGGCCATCCAGATCGCCGAGCTCGCCACTTCCATGCTGGGCGACACGCCCTGCCTGCGCATCGGCCGCGCGCCCAAGCGGCTGCTAATCTATCGCGCCGCCACGCCCTTCGCCGGCCGCAAGCGCCTGCCGCTCGAGGTCCTGGCGCGTGGCCAGCAGTTCGTGGCGCATGCCGTGCACCCCGACACCGGGCAGCCTTACGTCTGGCCTGAGGACACCCTGCTCGACACCCCGCTCGCGCAGCTGCCCGTGCTGGACGAGGCCGCGGCCATGGCCTGGCTCGATCGTGCCCATGCGCTGATTCCGCCCGAGCTGCGTCCGCGCTCTCTGCACCTTCCGTCCAGCGACAGCGCCTGGCGCGGCCCGTCCGATCCGCGCGGCACCCTCGAGGCGGTGAAGGCTGCGCTGGCCTATCTCCCAAACGAGGATCTCGACGGCGCCTCGTGGATCACCATGGGCAACGCCATCAAGGCGGCCCTGGGTGAGGAAGGGCGTGAGGTCTGGCTCGGCTGGTCGAAGTCGAGCGGAAAGTCGGGCACATCGGGCAAATCGGACACCGCCGAGCGCCGCTGGGCCAAGCTCAGGCCGCACAGCATCGGCGCCGGTAGCATCTATGGCTGGGCCATCGACCGCGGCTGGGTGCCGCCACCCGAGATCACGCTGAATGCCGCGGTCGCGGAGCGTGCCGCACAGCCACATCCCGCAGTGGCCATGCTGGCCAGGGCAGATGCGACGCCGCCGGCCGCAGCCGCGGACGTCCATCCTGCCGCGGCGTTTCTGGCGAAGCTCGACGCTGGCCGGGCGAAACAGCAGGCTGCACCGCTCCCCGTGCCGGACACCATCCTGCAGCCCGGCGGCGTGTTGCAGATGCTGGTGGATGAGTGCGTCGGATCCGCGCTGCGGCCGCAGCCCTTCCTCGCCCTCGGCGCCGCCATCTGCGCGGTGGGAGCGCTGGCTGGGCGGCAGTACCGCACCCGGACCGATCTGCGGACCAACATCTACATCGCAGCCGTGGCGGAAAGCGGCGGCGGCAAGGATCACGCGCCTGAGGTGATCCGGCGCTGCTTCGACCTGGCGAAGCTGGACCGCTACCTCGGCGGCGAGAACCTGGCCTCCGGCCGCGGGATGCTGTCCGCATTGGAGCAGCATCCTGCCCGGCTTTTCCAGATCGATGAATTCGGCCTGTTCCTCGCCACCGTCACGGGCGGCAGGGCGCCTGCGCACAAGGCCGAAATCTGGTCGGAGCTGATGAAGCTCTACAGCCGGGCGAAGGGCATCTACCGCGGCACCGAATACGCCAACAAGAAGGACGCGCCGCGCGTCGACATCCACCAGCCCTGCGTTTGCTTCTTCGGCACCACCACGCCCTCCACCTTCTGGAAGGCGCTGGAAGGCGGCGCGATGATGGACGGCTCGCTCGCACGCTTCTTGGTCTTCGTCACCGACACCGACCGGCCGGAGCGGAACCCGAATGCAGGCATCATCGCCCCGCCACCCGCCCTGCTCGATGCCCTGAAGGCGATCGCCCGCGGGGCAGGCGACGCCCCTCCGCCAGGAAACCTGCCGGATGTGCATGTGGTTCCGATGTCGGCCACCGAGGAGACGACGCCGCACACCGTGCCCATGACGGCATCAGCAGAAGCGCTGCACGACCGCAAGCTGGCCGAGGAAGACGTCTGGGCGAAGAAGGTGGCCGGCACGCCGCAGGCCGCCATCGTCAACCGCCTGGGCGAGAACGCCAGCAAGCTGGCGCTGATCTGCGCGATCAGCCGCGATCCGGCGCATCCGCAGGTCGCCGAGGCAGATGTGGCCTGGGGGTGGTCGCTGGCCGAGCACTGCACGAGGACCGTGCTGCGCGACGCGCAGCGCTTCCTGGCGGATAGCGAGTTCGAGAAGCGCCTGAACAAGGCCATCAACATCATCGGCAAGCACGGCCCGTGCAGCCGGCGCGACATGTTCCACAAGGGGCTGAAGCTGACCGCCCGGGAATTCGGCGAGGTCATCGAAGCGCTGGTGACAAACGGCGCGGTCATCGAAACCGCTGCGCCCGCGTCCGGCGGTCCCGGCCGCCCGGCTGGCTCCCGCTACGTCCTGGTGCCGCCGCCAGGCGATACGCCAGCCGAGGAGGCCGCGGGCGATGAATAACAAAATCCCGACCACCCCCGCTAAGCCCCTGAAATCAGGCTTTTGTGAATTTTGTTATTTCGTGCGCGGGCACGAAGGGGACACCTCGCCCCACACACGCGTGGGAGCACGACAACACCTCGCAGTACATAAAAACAAAAATAACAAGAATATATATATCAATAGGATAGCCGGGAGTTCTGTGACCGCCGGGGGGATTGTGTAGATGGCACTCCCCGGCTCCCCCCGCCTGCCGCGCTCCTGCCTCGACCGCGGCACCTGCAGCGCCACCACCACGCCCGAGATGGAAATGCTGCGCCGCCGTGTCTGGCAGCAGCAGGGCGTCGTCTCGCTGCACCTCGAAGACATCACCGATCCCTGGCTGCGCCAGGCGATCCAGAACGAAGCCGTGCGCCGCTGGGGCCCACGGCAGCAGGAGAAGAGCCATGGCCGGTAAGCGGAAGACGAAGACCTCGAAGCAGAAGGAATCGATGGGCCCCTCCAAGTGGCGGCTGCAGCATGGCGGCTTCGGTGAGGCTGTGAGGACAGCTGATCCGGAAACCGGCGTGCCGGTCGCCCATCGTCGTGCCGTGGACACGCTGGGCGCCATGCAAGCCAACGGGACCATCACCGCCGAGATGTTCGAGGCGGGCGGGATCTTCCGGCGTCAGTTCCGGTCCGCGATGCTGGACGGGCTGCGCGCCATGCCGTTGATTCGGATCGTAGGCGGCGGAGGCGACTGCATCACGGAACAGCAGATCGCGGCCAGGGACAGGGTGGCATCCGCCATGGAGGTGCTTGGCGGCTCGGACAGCGCGGCCGGGAGCTGCGTCTGGTATGTCATCGGCCTGGAATGCTCGGTCCGGGAATGGGCGATGCGGCAGGGCTGGGGTGGCCGGACGGTGCCAGCGACACAGGCGCAGGGGATGTTGGTGGCGGCGCTGAGCGTGCTGGCAGCCCACTATGGGCTGGTTAGGCGGGGGCGGGCGGCGGGGCGGAAAGAGCAGACACCGGCGATTCCCGTTTGAAAGGCCCTATGCTAGGGTCGGCGGCGAGGAGGAGCCCTTGAACGCCATTTCGGCATCGCTCGGCATTTACAGCGTCCCTGACGCGGCTCGCCTGACGCGCGTGCCGCCGCGGCAGATTCGCGGCTGGCTTCAGGGCTATGCGCAGCGGAAGGGTAAGGCCCAGGCCGCCCCGGTGCTGCGCAGGCAGCATGCGCTGCGTGATGGTGAGCTTGCCCTGGGCTTCCTCGATCTTCTCGAGGTCGCTTTCCTTGGGCGAATCGTCCAGGCGGCTGAACGCCAGGGCCGCTCTCCAAGCTGGAAGGCCATCCGAACTGCCGCCGAGACCGCTCGGCGCGTCTTGAACACCGAACATCCCTTCGCCGTGCGGCGCATTCACACCGATGGCCGCAGGATATTCGCCGAAGCACAGCAGGAGACCGGCGACCTGGCTCTCTATGACCTGGTTGGCGACAATTTCGCGATCTACGACGTGCTCGCCAACAGCTTCATCGCGAGCGTTGAGTACGATGATGACGCCCCTCGCCGCTGGGTACCTGATGCCCGCTTCCGGCGAATTGTTGTGGATCCACGTCGCGCATTCGGACGCCCGATCGAGGATACCAGTGGGGCGCCGGCCGAGGCTCTGTTCGACGCCTGGCGTGCTGAGAAGGGTAATGCGGCCAAGGTCGCTGCGTTCTACGGGACCGATCCCTCCGGGGTCGAGGAGGCTGTCCGTTTCACACTCGGCGTCGACGCGGCGCTGCCCCTTGCCGCGTGAGGCTGGTCTTCGACGAGAACACGCCGCGTGTCGTCGCGCATGCAGTCAAGCTCATCGCCGAAGCTGAAACAGCTGGTTCAGCAGACCCGCTCGAAGTACTGCATGCACTGGACCTCGTGGGCAGGGGCACGCTGGACGTCCCGCTCATCCAGAAGGTTGCTGACGGGTCACACGCTCGGGCAGCGCTGATCACCAGCGACAAGTCGATGCGCACAAAGCTCCATGAGCGTGCTGCCTTTACTGACACGGGGTGCATTGGCGTCGTCCTCCGAGGCAATTGGAGCCATGCCTCCATGTGGGATCGAGCCCATATGTCGCTGCTCTGGTGGACGGTATGGATCACCACCGTCTCTGCGTCAGCGCCGGGTTTGCTGTGGCAGTGCCCGTGGTCCATGAGGCCCAAGCCCTTGAAGCCATTCTGAGCAGCGACAGCGAAAACAAACGCAAAGCAGCGAAAGAATGTCGCGTTGATGCCTGAAACTCATATCAGGTAATCTCTCGACAGTCGTTGAATTGCGTCTGCGGCCAGTGGCTCCTCAGCCACTTCTCCCGCCGATCGAAGTAGAGACGAAGTAATAATCCAGGGTCCTTCCTGGCCCCGCTGTATGCGGGGGGCGGAAGCGCGCAAGGTCGCTAGCGCCAGGC
>NZ_JAIEQY010000003.1 GCF_019747315.1 Roseococcus sp.
AAGGCGTTATGACTCCCCGGCCCAAGGCCCGCTTGCCGGTCCCGGGGGGCCTTCGCCGCTGCGTGCCGCGCCATGGGGGTGGTGCGGGGCGCTTTGTTGCTCGGCGAGGATGAGGGGGAGTTTCTGCACCATGGCCCGTTCCAGTTCCGGCCGATTGACGCGCATGTCCCGGCCGCTGGCCGCATTGACGGCACTCGGCCTGCTCGCCGCCTGCGCGCAGTCGCCCACGGCGCCGACGCGCTCGGCCAGCGTCTCACGCGGCAGCTATGACCCGCCGGGCCCGCCGAGCGACCCCTGGGGGCCCTGGATCCGCGAGGCTTCCCGCCGCTTCGATGTCCCTGATCGCTGGATCCGCGAGGTGATGCGCCAGGAATCCGGCGGCCGCGCCGGCGCCACCTCGCCGGTCGGCGCCATGGGCCTGATGCAGGTGATGCCCGGCACCTATCGCGAATTGCAGCGCCGCCACGACCTCGGCGACGACCCCTACCACCCCTATGACAACCTGATGGCCGGCACCGCCTATCTGCGCCAGATGTACGACCTCTACGGCTCGCCCGCCTTCCTGGCCGCCTATAATGCCGGCCCGCGCCGGCTGGAGAACTATCTCTACAACAACCAGGGCCTGCCGGCGGAAACGCGCAACTATGTGGCCCGCGTCGGCCCGCGGATCATCACCAGCAGCCCGGTCCGCCGCGCCCCGGCCGAGGTCTATGCCGCCGGTGAAATTCCGCTGAACGTCCCGCAGGGCCCACGCCGGATGGATGCCGCGACGCGCACCGCGCTGGCCGAGCAGCGGGCCATCCGCGAGCAGAACGCCCAATTCGCCGCCCTGCCCCCGGCCGAGCCCAGCGCCGCGCCGGTCCGCATGGCCGCTGCCGCCCCGGTTTCCGCCAGCGCGCTCGGCCGCGGCGGGGTGGTGGCGATGGAGCCCATCGCCGATGGCTCGACGCCCGAGGGCGCCGCGCGCCTGGCCGAAAGCGCCAACCGCGCTGCCATGCCTGCCGGGGGATCCCTCGCCTCGGATGGCAGCATCATCGTGGCCCGCATGGACCCCATCCCGGACGGCTCCACGCCCGAGGGCGCGGCCCGCATGGCCGAAAGCGCCGCCCGCCAGGCGCCGCCCAGCCCGCCCGCGCCGCAACTCGTCGCCGGCCGCCCGCCGGTGGCGGCACAGCCCACGCCGCCGCGCAGCTTCGGCCTGATCGGCACCGCCCAGGCCGGCACGCTGCCCGCCAGCTTCCGCACCGCGGCCCCACCTGCGGCGTCCGGCGGCTGGGGCGTGCAGGTCGGCGCCTTTTCCTCGCCCGAGCTGGCGCGCCAGGCGGCGCAATCCGCCCAGGGCAGCATTGGCGGCCGGGCGCAGGTGACGCCCGTCCAAGTCGGCCGCGCCACGCTGTTCCGCGCGCGGGTGACGGGATTGAGCCAGACCAGCGCGCAGCAGGCCTGTGACCGGCTGCGCGCGCGCAGCGGCTGCAACACCCTGGCCCCCGGATCGGTTTGAAGCGCAAATCGGTCTGAAAACCGGCGCGGCGCTCAGCCCAGGCCGAGCGCCCGCAGTTCCGAAATCGCCGCGCGCACGGGCGTATAGCCCGAGACGGCCTCCAGCGCGGCCAGCCGCATGGCACGCAGCTCCGCCTCCGAGAGCGAGAGCATGCGGCGGATGGTCGCCGCCACCGCCGCGTCATCCGTGGTAGGGGCCAGGAAGCCGCTGACCCCATCGGTGATGAAATCCACCGCCCCGCCGAGCGAGGGGGCCAGCACCACGGCGCCGCAGGCCATCGCCTCCGCCGCCGTGCGGCCGAAGCCCTGGTAATCCGAGAGATCCAGGAAGGCGTCGGTGGCGCGCAGCAGCTCCGCCACCTCCACCTGGCGCAGCCGGCCGAGCAGGGTGACGCCCTCGGGCAGGGCAAGCCCGGCTTCCTCCAGCTCCTCGGCGGTGCAGCCGAAGGCGGTGAGCGCGACCGGGCCGAATTCCCCGCTGGCCAGCCGCGCCAGCATGCGCAGCGTGCGCCGGGGCGCCCGGCGGGGGGTGGAAGGGCGGACCATGGCCGCGACCAGGCGGCGCTGCCCTGCCGGTCGCGGCGCGGGCCGGTAGATGCCGTGGTCGATGCTCGGGACCACCAGCTGCGTCGCGTGGCCATGCGCCGCCTCGACCATCCCGGCCAGCCAGCGCGTCTTGGCGAAATAGGTGCAGCCCGGCAGCACGGCGTAGCTGGCCACCGCCATGGCATGCTCGGTGGTGCCGGCGGCGTAGAAGAGCGGCTCGTAATCCTGCACATAGTAGCCGGGGCGCAGCCCTTGGCCCCGCAGCCCTGGCAGCGCATCGGCGATGGAATAGGCCGAGGTGTTGGTGGTGGCGACCACGACCTCGGCCCCCATCAGCAAGGTCGCCAGGTCCTTGCTGCCCTCGAAGGCGGCCATGCCGCCCTGGGTCACCCAGGGGAAGCGCTCATAGCTTGCCAGGAAGCTCTCCGCATTGCGGCGGTTGACCAGCACCTGCGCCTCGATGCCAAGGTCGCGCATGGCGTTCACCTCCTGCACCACGGAATGGGCGCCGCCGCCGCCGCCGCCCACCGGCAGCACGAAACACAGACGCGCCATGGTCAGTCGAGCTCCGCGGCAAGGTTGGTGAGCCGGGCGCGAAGCCGCCCCAGGGGCGCGCAATCCTGCATCATCCGCTCCAGCGCCGGCACGATCACGCCGGCATGCTTGTTGGTCATCTCAAGGCCGCCCGCGCGCGAGAGGCGGGCGCGGGCCACGCCGCCGAAACTCACGCTCTTGTGGTGATAGACGAAGCCATCATCGGCGAGCGTCAGCCGGAAGCCGGCGCGGCGGGCGCGCAGGCAGAGGTCGGTCTCCTCGCCATAGCCCATGGGGAAGGCGTCCTCGTCATAAAGGCCGATGGCCTGGAAGACCTCGCGCGCGATCATGGTGCAGAAGCCGTTCAGCACCGGGAATTCCGGGAAGGCGCGTTCCGAGACACGGTCGAGGATGGCCTGCATCCGGTGCAGGTGCCGCGGCTCGATCATGTCATTGGTGGACCAGCTGCCATCGGGCCGCTTGGCGGCGGGGATGCTCTGCCAGGTCGCGGCGTTGGAGAGCGGGCCGACCATGCCCGTCCCCGGCCGTGCCCGGGCCGCGGCATGCAGCCGGTCGAGCCAGCCGGGCGGCACCAGCGTGTCGGAATTCAGCACCACCACCCAGTCGGCGCCGGTCAGCAGCACGCCCTCATTGATGGATTTGGTGTAGCCGCGGTTGATGTCGCGCCGGTGCAGGACGAAGCGCGGGTCGGCCGCCGCCTCGGCGCGCAGCATCTCGGCGGTGAAATCGCGGCTGCCATCATCCACCATCACCACCTGCATGGGGCCGGTGGCGGCGGCGCGCAGGGCATGGAGGCATTGCTTCACCTCCTCATGCCCATTGTAGATGGGCAGGATGACCTGGGTGAAGGGATGCGCCCCCCCGGCCGCGCAAGCCGGCTGGCGCAGCGGCGGGGGCGCCTGCCAGAGCGCGGGCAGCAGCGCATGCCCCTCGGCCCGGGCCTCGCCATGCACGCGGACGAATTGGACCGCATCGCCGAAGGCGCCGTGCAGGCGCGCATCCTCGAAGCCGCCATCCTCCGGCAAGGGCAGCACGGGCGCGGGCTCGGGCAGCCAAGCCGAAAGCCCCTTGGCCCGATGCGCGCGCAGGCCAAGCCAGACGCCCTCGGCCGCCAGCAGCGCTGCCTCCCCGGCCGAGAGCCAGATCTCCACCGCATGCTCGGAGCGACGGCGGAACAGGGTGCTGCGGCGCAGCCGGCGGATCTCGTGGAAGGCGCCGCCCTCGCGCCGCTCCAGCGTGATGTCGAGCCGCGCGCGCAGATGGCTCTCCGTCGCTTCCGGCAGCCAGGCGATGATGCGCCAATGCCGCATGGCCTCGGCCACCGGGGCGCCCAGATGGATATGCAGCGTGACGCTGCCGGCCACCGCATCGGCCAGCAGGCGCAGGCCCCGGCGCGCGCCGCCGCCGTGTTCCGCCTCGGCCAGCAATTCGAAGCGCAGCGTCCTGGCCGGCGCTTCCGCCTCGGCATAGAGCCCCTCGGCGAGCGGCGAGAGCAGGGGGGCCGCGCGCTCACCCGCCAGCCCCTCCGGCCAGCGCAGCCCGGTGCCGCTGGGCTGTTCCGCGCTGGCCGAGGGCGCCTCGCCCGCCGCTTGCAGGGTGAGGGGGGAGCCCGCCAGCTCCAGCCCCGAAATCATGTGGAAGGCGCGGGCCGGACGGGCCACCCCGTCGCGCAGACCGGCCGGCAGCGGCCAGGTCAGGCGAAACCGTCCGGCGGCGTCCCGGTGCGGCTCGGCCGTGATGATGCAGCTGGTGAAGCCCGTGATGTCGAGGGCGATTTCGGGCAGGGAATCCGGGTCTTCGGGATCGGGCGCGACCCAGCCGCGCAGCGTCGCGGGCTCGGGCGTCAGGCGCAGCTCACTGGCCTTCTGGCCCTCCGCTTCGGCCTGACGGGTCTCGACGCTGCCATCCATCCGGTGATTTGCCGCCTTCGCACGCTGAAACGCCTTCATGGCCATAGCATCGCGACCGGAAGCGAGGAAGCGTGCTTGAGCCCGGCCCTGGTGAGGGATACACCTGAGCGGCCATGGACCCGCTGCGGAAAGGCTCGACCCTGGATCAGGACTCCCCCTCCCTGGCTGCTCCTTCGGCCCCACCGCTCCGCCTCCTGGTGGTGGCGGCCCGCCGCGATCCGGAGGCGGCGCCGCTGCGCATCGTCGCCGCCGCGGCCGAGGAGGCGGGCATCGAGGCGCGGCTGCTCTGCGGCGCCGATGGAATGGCCCCGCCGCCGGGCATGCGCCTCTTCCAGCCTTTCCCCGATGGCAGCTTCCTGGCCGAGGCCGAGCCCGGCTTCGACGCCGCCGAGCACAGCCAGCGCGATGCCGACCTGCTGCGCCGCCTGGGCGCCTGGCTCGTCGAATGGTCGCCCAACATCATCCATCTGCATGACATCGCGCCCTTCGGCCTGGAGTTCATCGCCCTGGCCCGCCGCCTTGTGCCCGAGGCGCGGATCCTCCTCTCGCTGCGGCCCGAGCTGGCGGCACGGCTGGGGTTGACCGGCCCCGCGCGCGGCTTCCTGGAGGTGGCGCCGCTGCGGCGCTTCCTGGCCGAGGCGACGCTGCTGCTGCCCTGCGAGAGCATGATCGCCGCCTGCCTGGAATTCGGGCTGGAGGCCGGGCGGCTGCTGGTCCATCCGACGCTGCCGCGCGTGCTGCCGGAATCGCCGCTGCCGCCGCTCGGCCGCTTCCTCGTCATCGCCGCCTATCCCGCCAATGCCGAACAACGGGCGCTGCTGACGGCGACCGAGGCGTTGCTGGCCCGCCACCCCAACCCGCCTTTGCTGCAGATCGGCGACCTCGCCGCCATCCCACGCCAGGCGCCGATCGAGGCCGCGCATCTGCTGCTGCTGCCCGACCCCGAGGGCGCCGACCCCGAGAACCTGTCTCGCCTCGCCCTGGCGCTCGGCCGGCCGGTGATCTGCGCCGCACGCGGCGCGCTGACCCGGCAGATCCAGGCCGGCCGCGATGGCTGGCTCGGCCCCATGAACCCGACCGCCCTGGCCGATCTGCTGCTCGGCCTGGCCGAGGCGCCTGAGCAGGTGGCCGCCATGGCCGCCACCATTCTCCCGCCGCCCAGCCCGGCCGAGGGCGCGGCCTCCCTCTTCGCCCTCTACCGCGAGGTCCTGGCCGACCCGGCCCGCGTCGCGCCGCCGGAGCGGATCTGACGCGATGCCCGAGGCGACGCACCAGACGCTGCACCCCCCGCTGGCCCAGAAGCTCCGTTTCAGCGCGCGGGCCGTGGCGCGTTCGGAAAGCGCCAATTACCACCAGGGCGAGGATATCCGCCTGCATCTGGTGGTGCGCGGCCATGAGGGCCGGCCCTGCCTGATCGTCAATGACTGCCTGGATGGGCAATGGGGCGAGGAGCTGCGCCTGCCCCTGACGCCCGAGGAAGCCCTGGCGCCGGAGGTCGAGGTCGCCTTCACCGGCATGGGCGTGCTGGTGCGGCTGGAGGGGGGCGTCGCCGTGCCCTTCCGCCCCGGCACCCCGCCGCCCCAGGCGCTGCTGCCCCGCCACGGCCCGGATGTGACGGCCAGCCCCGCCGAGATGCCGGAAACCCTGGCCGATGCCACCGCCCCCGTGACCGGCGAGGGCGTGATCGAAGCCGCGGCCGCGCTGCCCGGCACCGGGCACAAGCTGTTGATCCTGCGCCTGGCGGATGCCGCGCTGGAGGCCTCGCTCACCGCCGCCCCGGTGCTGCTGCGGCTGCGGGATGCCCATGGCCTCGGCCCCGCGGCACCCGCCTGGTTCTGCGCCCTGCCGCCGGGGCAAGGTGTGATGGCGGCCGTGGTCAGCGAAGGCGAAGCGCCGCTGACCGGCGCCGAATTGCTGCCGGCCGGCCGCGCACCCCTGCACCTGGTGCCCGCCCGCAACCAGCCCGAGGCGCCGCGCCCCATGCCCGGCGAGTTCCTCAACCGCCTGGCCGCCGCCACCGGCCCGGCCCGGCGCGAACTGGAGCGCCTGCTGGCGCGCGGCTTCACCGGGCGCAACACGCTCTCCTGGCTTTCCGCCCCCGTACGGATGCGCGTCACCCGCGCGCTGCGCACGCCCGAGGGGCTGCTGCTGCAAGGCTGGTGGCAGGACCCGCGCGGCGCCATCGCCGCCATTCGGCTCCGATCTGGCGAAGAGGCCTGGCCGCTGCGCCCCGGCGCCTGGGTCGAGACCGAGGCGCGCGACGGCGAGGGCGGCCAGGGGTTTCTCGCCCGCGCGCCGGTGGCCAAGAAGCTGGGCGAGGCCTGGCTGGACGTCACGCTCGACACCGGCGAGATCGGCACCCTGCCGCTGCCCACCCCGGAAACCGCCGAGGCCAGCGCCATGCGCGCCATCCTGGCCGAGGCCGGCGGCATCGCCGAGGCGGCGCTGGAGACCTGCTACGCCCAGGTGCTCGGCCCCGCTTTGGTGGCGTTGCATCGCGAGCGGCTGCACCGGCCCATGCTGGTGGAGGAGCGCAGCTTCGGCCCTGTTCCAGAGGCTCCGCGCGCCAGCCTCATCATCCCGCTGCATGGCCGGCTGGACATGCTGCCGGTGCAGATGGCCCTCTTCACCGCCTGCCGCATGGCCGGCGACGAGATCATCCTGGTGCTGGACGACCCGCCCCGGCGCGAGGCGGCGATCACCCTGGCACAATCCCTCTGGGACCGCTTCGCCTTGCCGATGCGGCTGATCCTGCCCGCGGAATCCCGTGGCTTCGGCCCGGCGAGCAATCTCGGCCTCAAGGCCGCGCGGGGCGGGGTGGTGGTCTTCGTCAATGCCGATGTGTTTCCGCAGGGCACGGATTGGCTGGATCTGCTGGTGGCGGCGGTGGCGCCGGAGGGTGTGGGCGCGGCCGGCGCGCGGCTGCTCTACCCGGATGGCAGCCTGCAGCATGGCGGCATGAAGATGCAGCCCGGCCCGGCTGGCTGGCGCTTCCCTGAACACCCCGGCAAGGGCCTGCGCCCCACGACGCCCGCCGCCGAGCCGCGCGCGGTGGAGGCGCTGACCGGCGCCTGCCTCGC
>NZ_JAIEQY010000299.1 GCF_019747315.1 Roseococcus sp.
AGCCGCCGGTGATAAGGAGTGTCAAGAAGCCTCCATGCGCTCTGCCGCAAGACGAGTTAGGGCGGTTAGATGGAATTACCGGTTAGGTCAAGAAACGACACCCGACCGGCTGTAGCAGGCCGATTGGGATTGAGGTTGCCCCGTTTCAGTGGACGGTTTTTGGGCTAGCGGGCTACGCCTCGATCAGGGCCACCTCCTGTTCTGCTTTGTAGGTCATGGGGGATCGATAGCCCAGTCCTGAATGCAGGCGCGCTGGGTTGTACCAGCCCTCGATGTAGCTGAAGCACGCCATCCGGGCCTCGGCCTGCGAGGCGAACCTCTGTCGGCTCAGCAGCTCCGCCTCCAGTGTCGAGAAGAAGCTCTCGGCCATGGCGTTGTCATAGGCATCACCGACCGTGCCCATCGACGGCCGGACTCCGGCCTGGCCGCAGCGTTTGCCGAAGGCCATCGACGTATACTGGCAGCCCTGGTCGCTGTGGTGAATGACGCTGCTGGGGCGACGCTGGCCGATGGCAGCCTCCATCGCGTCCAGCACCAGCTCCGTGCGTAGGTGATTGGCCATCGACCAGCCGACGATCTTGACGCTCCAGGCATCCAGCACGATGGCAAGATACAGGAACCCTGCCGCCGTTGGCACGTAGGTGATGTCCGCCACCCAGAGTTGGTTCGGGCCGGAGGCGGTGAAGTTCCGGTCCACCAGGTCAGGGGCGGGTCGGGCATCATGGTCGCGTCGGGTGGTCGTGGGGCCGTCATGCCGATGGCTGGCTCCCAACAGCCCTGCGCCACGCATCAGGCGCGCGATCCGTTTGCGGCCGTGCCGCTCGCCACGCTGGCGCAGATCGGCATGCACGCGGGGCGCGCCATAGGTCTGACGCGAGGTGGCGTGCACCGTCCGTACGCGGGCAAGCAGCGCCGCGTCGGCCTGCGCATGAGCGGACGGCGGCCGATCCCGCCAAACATAGAAGCCCGCCTTGGAGACGCCGAGCACGCGCGCCATGATGGCTACCGGGAAGCTGGCCTGGTTTGTGCTCATGAACCGGAAGAGCCGGACGGCAGCGTTCCGGTCTCACGGGCAAACCAGGCCGCGGCTTTTGAGAGGATGTCGCGCTCCACACGAAGTTGCTTGTTCTCACGCCGGAGCCGCGACAACTCGTCACGTTCGGCAGCGCTCAACCCGGGTGGCGCATCCACCTGTCGGCCCTCTTTCTCGTCTGGCCGCGCGATCCAGTTGCGGATCGACTGGGCGGTCGGCTCGAACTCCCGCGCGAGATCGTCGGGGTCGCGGCCAGCGCGAACCAGTTCGACCATCTGACGGTGGAATTCAGGCGAATAGGGTAGTCGGGTTTTGGCCATGGAGGGCACCTCGGGAGAAAGCTTCAGGGTGTCCACCAAAACGGGGCAACTCCAATCCCAGCGCTTGCCTTCCAGCGTCTGTTGCAGTGCATCCAACACAAAGGCCGCATGCGCGGTGCGCGACATCCGCCAGCCCACGATGCGCCCCTCAAACGTGTCGATCAACAAGGCGACGTGGAAGAACCCTGCCCAGGTCGCGACGTAGATGAATTCCGACACCCACAGCACGTTTGGGCGCGTTGCGGTGAGGTGCCGACTGACATGGTCCAGCCTTGGGCGAATCGCCGGGTCGAGCGCATCCACCGCACCATAATGCGACGCCCATCAAGCGCTTCCGCCACGAGAGCCAAGATCCAATTCGCGGCCATCCTGCCGACTTCGTCGCGGGGTTACAACTTCGCCCGTCGGGTGATGCTCCAGCCCAGCGTTACGCCCAGAGAAGCCACAAGCAAAGCCAGGGCCGAGTAGCCGATCTCTACGCTTCGCCAAAAAAGCCGCGCCATCAAACAGCGGGACCAAATATCACAAGCGCTCGGCCTTTCAGCGTTGCATCCACTTCGGGGGTACCTCGCGCAGCGCTACACAACGCCAGCCCGCAGCAGATCATGAAGATGAACAATTCCCACCGGCTGCCGTTCTCCATCGATGACAAAAACACTGGTGATCCGCTGCTCGTTCATGTCACCCAGCAAGTCCGCCGCCAGGGTCTGCGTGGAGGCGGTTCGCGGCTCGCGGGTCATCACCTCGGTCACCTTCAGGTCAAGCATCATCCCACCCTGGAAAGCCCGGCGCAAATCGCCGTCCGTGACGACACCCACCAGGCGGCCTTCCTCATCCACCACGCCGGTGATCCCGAAGCGCCGGGATGTCATCTCGACAATGGCATCGCCCAGCGTGGAAGCCAGGCTGACCTTGGGGATCTCGTCGCCCGAATGCATCAGGTCCCGCGCGCGCTTCAACTGCGCGCCCAGCTTCCCGCCGGGATGGAAGGAGCGGAAATCCGCGGGCGAAAAGCCACGGGACTGCAGCAGGCACATGGCCAGCGCATCGCCCATCGCCAATTGCATGGTCGTGCTGGTGGTGGGCGCCAGGCCATTGGGGCAGGCCTCGGGCATTGGCGGCAGCGCGAGGAGGAAGTCGGCCGCGCTGCCCAGGGCACTGCCGGGGCGCGAGGTGATGGCGATGAGCGGCACATCGAACCGCCGTGTATAGGCGATCATGTCGGCCAGTTCCGGCGCCTCGCCCGACCAGGAGAGCGCCAGCACGCTATCCTGCCGCGTGATCATGCCGAGGTCGCCATGGCTGGCCTCGGCCGGATGGACGAAGAGTGTGGGCGTCCCGGTGGACGCCATGGTGGCCGCGATCTTGCGCCCCACATGGCCGGACTTGCCCATCCCGGTCACGATCACCCGGCCCGAGCGCGCCAGGATGAGCGAGACCGCCTCCAGCGCCTTGGAGCCCAGATCGCCCTCCAGCGCACGGTGCAATTCCCGCAGCCCATCGGCTTCGAGGACGAGGGTCCGCAGCAGCGCCTCGCGCCGCAGGTCTTCGGTCATGCCAGAAGCTCGCGCGCGCGCTCGAGATCGGCCGGTGTATCCACGCCCAGGGGAACATCATCGATCAACATGGCTTCGATCCTCATTCCGGCTTCCAGAGCCCGCAACTGCTCCAGCTTTTCCCGCAATTCGAGCGGGGAAGGGGGCAGCTGGATGAAGCGCCTGAGTGAGGCGCGCCGCCAGCCATAAAGGCCGATGTGGTGGTAGAGCACGCCCTCACCCCAGGGGGCAGTAGCACGGGTGAAGTAAAGGCATTGGAAATGGCCGGGCCCCATCGCGGTACCCACCATCTTCACGACGGAGGAGGCCGTCCGTTCCTCCTCCCGGTGGATCTCCGCCACCAGCGTCGCCAGGTCCACCTCGCGCCGGTGCATGGGCGCCAGGACCGCGCGGATCGCGCTCGGCGCGATGGTGGGCAGGTCGCCCTGCACATTGATCACCACATCGTGGTGCCCGTCGGGGTCCAACGCTTCCAGCGCCTCATGCACCCGGTCCGATCCCGAGGGGTGCTCGGCCCGCGTCATCTCCACGCGCCCGCCGAGGTCCCGAATAACCTCCGCCACCTCGGCGGAATCCGTCGCGACCAGCACTTCGCCGATATCCGCCTCCATGGCCCGGCGCCAGACATGGGCGATCATGGGTTGGCCATGGATATCCGCCAGGGGCTTGCGCGGCAGTCGCGTGGCAGCGAGCCGGGCGGGGATGAGGACGATCGGCCTCATGCGCCGGCCGGGGCGGCGGGGAAGCCCTTGACCAGGGCATCAATCGCCATGAGCCGGCGCAGCAACCCCTCGAACTGCGCGAGGGGCACCATGTTCGGGCCATCGGAGGGCGCCGAATCAGGCTTCTCATGCGTCTCGATGAAGAGGCCGGCGACGCCCACCGCCACCGCCGCGCGCGCCAGGGTTTCGACGAATTCGCGCTGCCCGCCGGAGGAGGTTCCTTGCCCGCCCGGTTGCTGCACCGAATGGGTCGCATCAAAGATCACGGGCAGGCCGGTCTGCTGCGCCATGATGGGAAGCGAGCGCATGTCCGAGACCAGGGTGTTGTAGCCGAACGAGGCCCCGCGCTCGGTCAGGAGGACATTGGGATTGCCAGCGGAAAGCAGCTTGGCGGCCACGTTCTTCATGTCCCAGGGCGCCAGGAACTGCCCCTTCTTGACGTTCACCACGCGCTCCGTGGCGGCCGCCGCGAGGAGGAGGTCGGTCTGGCGGCAGAGGAAGGCGGGGATCTGCAGCACATCCACCACCTCGGCGAGTGGGGCGCATTGCGCGGCGTCGTGCACGTCGGTCAGGACCGGCAGGCCGAGTGTCTCGCGGATCTCGGCAAAGACCGGAAGCGCCGCCGCCATGCCCACCCCGCGCGCCGCCGTGGCGGAGGTGCGGTTGGCCTTGTCGAAGCTGGTCTTGTAGATCAGCCCGATTCCCAGCCGCTCCGTGATGTCCTTCAGGGCTGCGGCCATTTCCAGGGCGTGGGCGCGGCTCTCCATCTGGCAGGGGCCGGCGATGAGGGCGATGGGCAGGTGGTTCGCAAAGCGAACCGAGCCAGCCTGAACCGTTCTTGGTGTGTTCATTATGGCTTCCAGGTGCCACAGAGAGCCGATTGTTGCAACGCAACCATGCCGCCCGTCCAGGATCCGGCTCTCGATGGGACCGCGGAACCGCCGCAGGCGGGAGCCCTTGCCCTAATCGGTCCCCTCGCTCCCCTCCGGCTCGGCCGGGCGGCCCAGCCGGGCCAGGTGCTCGGCCATGAAGCGTTCCTGGAATGCCCGGCTCTTTTCATCGGCCAGCCGCTGCAATTGAATCCGTGGCATGAAGAAGAAGCGCGGTTCGACACCGATAAAGCGGCACATGGCGGCCACCTCCGCCTCGGGGGAGGCGACCAGTGAATCATATTCCACGCGGTGCACCGGCCGCCTGGACTGCCGGATCAGGTGATGGATCTCCTCCTCCTGCGCCAGCACTTGATCAAGGCTCTTCTTGATCCGGTCGAAATCGTAGGACCAAGCCTCTGATCGCTGCCGGTAAGCCTCGAGCTGGCCGGCCTCGAAGACGTGGAAGACCGAGGTTTCCCGTGCCCGATCCTGCGAGAGGGCCTGGTCTACCTTGTCGCGCCGGGTGAGATGGATGAGGTGGGCGCTCTCCGTGAAGTCACGGATCGCGGCGAATTGCTCCGGCGTGGCGGCAGTCGCGGCTGATCGCAGCAGGTGCATGACGACCTTCGTACCGAAGATGTCGTCGGTGCGGTCGAAGGCCTGTGCCGCCGAGAGCCAAAGCCCGACATCGAAATGCAGGTCATCGCCAGCGCGCAGCATCTGGATCAGTTCTGGCCGGATATGTTCCCGTGGCTCGCCGATGCCGAAGCCTGTCAGCAACTCGGTCAGCAAGGTGCTGCCGGAGCGCGGGGCGCAGAGGATGACGTAGTTCACCTTCGGCGCGTCCCGCCGGCGCGGCATCTGCGACAGGCGCTTGCGCGCGATCAGCGCGGCCAGGCCGTCATGCTTCGCATCATGCACCCTGGCAGAAGAGCCGTGGCGCGCCAGGCAGGCGCGGAGCTCCTCGCCCGGTCCTCGCGAGGGGCCGGCCATGGCCAGGACTACGTCCTGCGGAGGCAGGCCTTGCCGCAGGCGGTCTTCGATCTGCGCCAGGGGCACAAGCTCAAGCCCGGCCAGGGCCGGCTTGTCCCGGGCGAGCGCGTGAAAGGTTGCATCCACCACCAACCAATTGGGCGGATGAACGACACGTTGAAGCAAGTCCGACAGGAAAGTCTCTAGGCGGGGCGTCATGCTAGTGCAGACCAACGGCATCCTCGACCGCATCGCCGAGCAATGCTGCGAGCGGCGCGGCGAGAGCAGTTGCCACATCCGCGTGCATCTCGGGCGAGGGGTAATAGGAATTGACGGTCGAGACCCGATTGGGCGCGAAGCGGATCGGAACCGGCTCGCCCGTGGTGGGGTGCCGCAGCGTCTGCGGAAGGCCGCGATCGGTGACACATTCCAGGTAGGCGTCGGCGCCGCGCCGAACCTCCTGCATCATCGGCGCGGTCACAAGATGCGGGAAGCCCAGCGAAATGCCATCCATGTTCCGACCGCTATCCGTCGGGGAGCGGCTGGCAAACCACAGCAGGAGCTTGGGCGCCTTGATCGCCTCCAGCAGTGCCAGCATCTGTTCCACCCAGTTGCGCTGCGTCTCTTCGATCAAGGCGCGGCGCCGCGCTTCGGGCAGGGCCTGTAATTCCGCAAACATCTCACCCTCGCCCAGGCGGGAGAGATCTTCGGTGCGGCGATACAGGTTGCGGCCGCCCATGGCTTCGAACAGGCTGTTGCTCACCGAACGGCCCGAGAGCACCTGCACCACCACTGCAGCCGATTCCTCGGCCAGCGCGAGCACGCCGGGCTTTGTCGTGAAGAAGACGGGGCCGGCGCCGGCATAGCCAAGGTTCAGGATAGGGCGCGCCAGCCTCTCACCCACAAGCGTGGGGTAGGGCGCCTGGGCGAAGCGGCCAAATGTCTGCGCAGCGCCGATGAACGCAACCCGGCGGCCCTCCTCTCCGGCCACGGGCGGCGGCCCCCGGAAACAAAAGCCATCACACTCCCAATAGCCATATTGGAGCAGCGCCGAATCGGTAGCCCGGTACGGCTGGTGCGCGTTGGGCGATAATTCCGTCAAGGTCGCTCGAATTCCTTGGTTCACCCAAGCGCCGCGCTCCTTGGACGCACGGACTGGCTGGCTGGTTGGTTTCGGGACAGTGGGTCACAAGCGATGGCTGCCAGACCGCCACCGGTCAGCTTGCGGACACGGCGTACGGCTAGACCTGGTATTGTCGCAACCCAGCCTCCCAGCAGGTCACTTAATGGCTGCGCACACCGATGGCCCCATGGGCGGCGCGTGCTATATTAACTTTTTTAGACAGTTACTTGGTTAACCTACGCTATCGTGTGGGCGGCTGCTACGTCAAGTCATTGGCGAGGTCGAACGGTTCCAATGGCCGACGGCGATGGCGGGGGCGCTGTTGCGCCCCTCCGGCTCCAGCACGATGCGCGGCGCGCCGATGCCGGCCTCGCGCAGCTGCTCGGCCACCAGGAAGCGGTGGCTCTCGCCCACCACGATGACGGGGCCGGCGAAGCCCGGGCCGGTGGCCCGCCGGGCGGTCTCCTGCACCATCGTCATCTCGGAGAGCAGCGGCCAGAACTGCTTGGGGTGGGATTCCCGCGACAAGGGCCAGAGCCGGCTTCCCGTTCCGCCGGAGAGGATCACGGGGACGATATCAGGAGCGCTCATCGGGGACCTTTCATGACGGGGCCGTCCTTTGGCGGAGGAAGCCGGTGATTTCATGGCACCCTTGTCGCCTCGCCGGCCGAAAGGCAAGTTGGGGGCATGAAGTTTGGCGCAGGCGACGGTGTCATCCGGCTGCGCCACTCCGTCCGCGTCCTGGCCGGCGCCAGCCTCCTCCTTCAGGCCTTCACAAGCGCGCCGGTCCCGACGGTGGTCAGAAGGCGCTCGAAATAGGCGATCGTGCGTTGCAGGCCTTCGCGGAGCGGGATGGTCGGGCTCCACCCCAGGTCGCGCCGCGCCTGCGTGATGTCGGGGCAGCGCTGCCGCGGGTCATCCCGCGGCAAGGGCATGCGGCGAATGGTGCCGCCATGGCCGACTTCCTCGATCACCATGTCCGCCAGGTCCGCAATGGTGAATTCGCTGGGGTTGCCGAGGTTGAGCGGCCCGGTGA
>NZ_JAIEQY010000362.1 GCF_019747315.1 Roseococcus sp.
CCGAGGATGACCATGGGCTTGCTCGCGCCCTTCAGGAACTCGGCACCCGCCGCGAAATCCGCGGGGCCATGGCCCACATGCGTCGCGGGATAGGTGAGGTCCATCGCCTCCCCGATCACGCCGACCCGCATGCCGCCCGCCACCCAGCGCTTGCGGATGCGCGCATTGATGACCGGCGCTTCGACACGCGGATTGCTGCCGATGATGAGGACGGCATCCGCCTCCTCGATCCCGGCGATGCTGGAATTGAACAGGTAATAGTCCGGCCGCGAGGCATCGAGCTTGGCGCCATCCTGCCGGGCATCCAGATTCGTGCTGCCCATGGCGGCCAGCATCGCCTTCAGCGCAAACAGGCTCTCCGCATCCATCGTATCGCCCGCGATGGCGCCGATGGTCTGGCCGCGCACATTCTGAACGATCGCGCCGAAAGCCTCGGCCCAGCTGGCCGGCTTCAGCACACCGTCACGCCGCACCCAGGGGCGGTCCAGCCGCTTGCGCTTCAAGCCATCGAAGGAGAAGCGCGAGCGGTCGCCTAGCCATTCCTCGTTCACATCGTCATTCACGCGGGGCAGGACGCGCAGCACTTCGCCACCGCGCACATCGATGCGGATGGCGGCACCCGTCGCGTCCAGCACATCCACGCTGTCGGTCTTGGCGAGTTCCCACGGGCGGGAGACGAAAGCATAGGGGCGGCTGGTCAGCGCGCCCACGGGGCAGAGGTCGATCAGGTTGCCGGAGAGTTCGCTGGAGAGCGCCTTCTCGACATAGGTGCCAACTTCCATGTTCTCGCCACGGCCCGTCGCACCCATTTCCGGCACGCCGGCGACTTCGGCGGCGAAGCGGATGCAGCGCGTGCAATGGATGCAGCGATTCATCACCGTCTTGATGAGCGGCCCGACATACTTGTCCTTCACCGAGCGCTTCTGCTCGTGATAGCGGCTGCCATCCTTGCCGTAGGAGACGGCCTGGTCCTGCAAATCGCACTCGCCGCCCTGGTCGCAGATCGGGCAGTCGAGCGGGTGGTTGATCAGCAGGAATTCCATCACGCCGCGGCGTGCGTTGCGCACCACGGGCGTGTCGGTGAAGACCTTCATGCCGTCCATGACCGGATAGGCGCAGGAGGCGACGGGCTTGGGCGCCTTCTCCACTTCCACCAGGCACATGCGACAATTGCCGGCGACCGAGAGGCGCTCGTGATAGCAGAAGCGCGGGATTTCCTTGCCCGCGGCCTCGCAGGCCTGGAGCACGGAGGACCCGTTGGGGACTTCGACCTCGATGCCGTCGATGGTGACCTTGGCCATGCTTCTTACTCCGCCGCCATCGGAAGCGTCCGCGCCTTATAGGCCGCGATCCGCTCCTCCATCATCGGCCGGAAATGCCGGATCAGCCCCTGCACCGGCCAGACGCCGCCATCGGCCAGCGCGCAGATGGTGTGGCCCTCGATCTGGCGCGTCACCTGCTCCAGCACGTCGATCTCCTCGATCTCGGCGCGGCCTTCGACCATGCGGAGCATGACACGGTTCACCCAGCCCATGCCCTCGCGGCAGGGCGTGCACTGGCCGCAGCTCTCATGCTTGTAGAAGGCCGAGAGGCGCTGGATCGCCTTGATCAGGTCGGTGGACTTGTCCATCACGATCACGCCCGCCGTGCCGAGGCCGGTCTTGTGCTCGCGCAGCGCGTCGAAATCCATCAGCACGTCGTCGCAGACCGCCTTCGGGATCATCGGCGTGGAGGACCCGCCCGGGATCACCGCCAGCAGATTGTCCCAGCCGCCGCGCACGCCGCCGGCATAGCGGTCGATCAGCTCGCGCAGCGGGATGCTCATCTCGGCTTCCACGTTGCAGGGATTGTTCACATGGCCTTGCAGGCAGAAAATCTTGGTGCCGGAATTCTTCGGCCGGCCGAAGCCGGAGAACCAGGAGGCGCCGCGCCGCAGGATGGTCGGCACCACCGCGATGGTCTCGACATTGTTCACCGTCGTCGGGCAGCCGTAGAGCCCCACCGCCGCCGGGAAGGGCGGCTTGAGGCGCGGCATGCCCTTCTTGCCTTCGAGGCTTTCGATCAGCGCCGTCTCTTCGCCGCAGATATAGGCGCCGGCGCCGCGATGCACGTAAAGCTCGAAATCATAGCCCGAGCCGCAGGCATTCTTGCCGAGCAGCCCCGCCTCATAGGCCTCGTCAATCGCGGCCTGGAGGATCTGGATCTCGTTGTAATACTCGCCGCGCACATAGATGTAGCCGGCCACCGCGCCCATCGCGAAACCGGCGATCAGGCAGCCCTCCACCAGCTTGTGCGGATCATGGCGGATGATGTCGCGATCCTTGCAGGTCCCGGGCTCGCTCTCATCGCCATTGACGACGAGGTAGGAGGGCCGGCCCTCGATCGGCGCCTTGGGCATGAAGGACCACTTCATGCCTGTCGGGAAGCCTGCGCCGCCGCGGCCGCGCAGGCCGGAATTCTTGACCTCCTCGATCAGCGCGTCGCGCCCGCGGGAGAGCATGTCCTTGGTGCCGTCCCAATCGCCCCGCATCCGCGCGGCAACCAGGTTCCAGGGCTGCGTGCCGTAGAGATTGGTGAAGATGCGATCCTTGTCGGAGAGTGCCATGTCTCAGTCCTCCGCCCCGTTCAGCACCTGAGGCCCGCCGACCGGCGCGGAGGTCTGCCGCCCGATCACGGAGCCCGGCTTCGGCCGCTCGCCGCGCTTTAGCGCCTCGATCAGCTTCACCGTGCTGTCGTAATCCATGTCCTCATAATAGTCGTCATCCACCTGGAGGATCGGCGCGTTCACGCAGCCGCCCAGGCATTCGACTTCCGTCAGCGTGAAATTGCCATCCGCGCTGGTGTCGCCATAGCCCTTGAGGTGCCCCGCATCCTTGCAGGCGCGCAGCACGTCATCCGAGCCGCGCAGCCAGCAGGGCGTCGTGCCGCAAACCTGGAGGTGAAAGCGGCCGATCGGCTTGGTGTTGTACATGAAGTAGAAGGTCGCGACCTCGTAGACGCGCATCGGCGCCATGCCGAGCCGCGCGCCGATCACGTCCATCGCCACGCGCGGCACCCAGGCGGAGCCGGTCAGCCGACCCATCTGTTTTTGCGCCACGTAAAGCAAGGGCATCACCGCGCTTGCCTGCTTGCCGGCCGGGTAGCGCAGCAGCACCTTGGCGATCTGCGTCTCGCTCTCGGCATCGAATTCGAAGGAAGTGGGCTCGCTCATGGGGCTACAGCTTCTGCACGAAGAAGACGGCCGCGGTGAGGATCACCGCGAGCCAAAGCGGCGTCCAGCCCCAGGCGGGCTTGAGCCAACGGAACAGCACGCCGGCGATCACCGCCGGAATGTAGAAAGCGACGAAGCTGAGAAGAACATCCCCGCTCACCGATCGATTTCTCCGAAGACGATGTCCAGGCTGCCAATGATCGCCACCGCATCGGCCAGCATATGGCCCTTGCTCAGCACCTCCATGGCCTGGAGATGCGCATAACCAGGTGCCCGGATCTTGCAGCGATACGGCTTGTTGGTGCCATCGGCCACCAGATAGACGCCGAACTCACCCTTGGGGGCCTCGGTCACCGTGTAGGTGCTGCCGGCGGGCACGTGATAGCCCTCGGTATAGAGCTTGAAGTGGTGGATCAGCGCTTCCATCGAGCGCTTCATCTGGCCGCGCGTCGGCGGCACGATCTTGTTGTCCAGCACCTTGATGGGGCCCGGCTTCATCTGGTCCAGGCATTGCCGGATGATGCGCAGGGATTGCCGCATTTCCTGCATGCGCAGCAGATACCGGTCATAGCAATCGCCGTTGCGGCCGACCGGCACGTCGAATTCCATGCGGTCATAGACGTCATAGGGCTGCGACTTGCGCAAATCCCACGCGACGCCCGAGGCGCGCAGGCAGGGGCCGGAGAAGCCCCACTCCATCGCCTGCTCGGCCGTCATGACGCCGATATCCACGGTGCGCTGCTTGAAGATGCGGTTGTTGGTCAGCAGCCCTTCCAGCTCATCCAGGAAGGCCGGGAACTGCTTCATCCAGCCTTCCAGCTTGGGCACCAGCGCCTGCGGAATATCCTTCGCCACCCCGCCGGGGCGGAAGTAGTTGGCGTGGTAATGGCTGCCCGAAGTCATCTCGTACATTTCGAGCAGATGCTCGCGCTGTTCGAAGCCCCAGAGTGCGGGCGTGATGGCGCCGCAATCCAGCGCATAGGTCGTCACGTTCAGCAGGTGGTTCAGGATGCGCGTGATTTCCGCGAACATCACGCGGATATATTGCGCCCGTTCCGGCACGTCCTTCTCGATGCCCAGCAGCCGCTCCGTCGCGATGGCGAAGCTGTGCTCCATGCACATCGGGCTGACGTAATCCAGGCGGTCGAAATAGGGCAGCGCCTGGATATAGGTCTTGTACTCGATCAGCTTCTCGGTGCCGCGATGCAACAGGCCGATATGGGGGTCGGCACGCTCCACCACCTCGCCCTTCATCTCGAGGATAAGGCGCAACACGCCATGCGCCGCCGGGTGCTGCGGGCCGAAATTGATGGTGTGGCTGTCCATCTCGACGATGCGGCGCGCCGTCTCGTTCTCAAGACTCGCGTTCTGCGGCACTTCGCCAATGGGGCTGAGGTCGCTCATGGCTTCTCACCCCGCTTCTCTTCCACGCTGATGCGGTTCAGGTGAACCTTCTCGTCGCCTGGCAGGGTGGTCATCGCCTCCCAGGGGCTCATGAAGTCGAAATTGCGGAAATCCTGCACGAGCTTCACCGGCTCCTGGATCACGCGGCCGGCCTCGGCGTCGTAGCGCATCTCGACAAAACCGGTCAGCGGGAAATCCTTGCGCAGCGGATGCCCCTCGAAGCCATAATCCGTCAGCAGCCGGCGCAGATCGGGCAGGCCCGCAAAGACCACGCCATACATGTCCCAGGTCTCGCGCTCGAACCAGGTGGCGGTGGGCCAGATGGCGGCGACGCTCGGCACCGGCTGGGTTTCATCCGTCGTGGTGACGACGCGCACCCGCTCATTTCGCGTGAGCGAGAGCAGGTTGTAGACCACGTCGAAACGATCCGGCCGCTCCGGCCAATCCACGCCGCAGACATCCATGAGCTGCGCGAAATCGAGCGAAGGCGAATCGCGCAGCAACGCCATCAGCGGCAGCAAGGCCGCGCGCGTGGTGTGAAGCACGAGTTCCGCCCCGCCACGTTCCCGCGTGAATTCCACCGGCAGACGATCGGCGATCAGCGCGCGCAGTTCGGATTCGAGAGCATCAACCACGAAGAATGGTCCCCGTGCGGCGAATTTTCTTCTGCAATTGCAGAATCCCGTAGACCAGCGCCTCGGCCGTAGGCGGGCAGCCGGGGACGTAGATGTCCACCGGCACGATGCGGTCGCAGCCGCGCACCACCGAGTAGCTGTAGTGGTAATAGCCCCCGCCATTGGCGCAGGAGCCCATGGAGATGACCCAGCGCGGCTCGCTCATCTGATCATAGACCTTGCGGAGCGCCGGGGCCATCTTGTTGGTCAGCGTGCCGGCCACGATCATCACATCGCTCTGCCGCGGCGAACCGCGGGGGATGATGCCGAAGCGGTCGAGGTCATAGCGGGCCATATAGGCGTGGATCATCGGCACGGCGCAGCAGGCGAGGCCGAAGGTCATCGGCCAGAGCGAACCCGTGCGCGCCCAATTCACGACCTTGTCGAGGTTGGCGACGACGAAGCCCTTTTCCTCGATCTCGCCGGTCACGGCGCGGATCACGGCGTCCTGTGGGGCTCCGGCGGGGTTCCAGGCGATCTCGTTCATGGCCGCTACTCCCAATCCAGGGCGCCTTTGCGCCACTCATAGATGAAGCCCACCGTCAGCACGCCCAGAAAGCCCATCATCGAGAAAAAGCCGAGCCAGCCGATCTCGCCCAGCGTCACCGCCCAGGGGAACAGGAAGGCCACTTCCAGGTCGAAGATGATGAAGAGGATGGCGACCAGGTAGAATCGCACATCGAAGCGGCGGCGCGTGTCGTCAAAGGGTGCGAAGCCGCACTCATAGGCCGAGAGCTTTTCCGCATTGGGCTTCTGCCGCGCCAGCAGCAGGCTGCCGCCCACCATGGCGAGTGCGATGCCCCCCGCGATCCCCAGGAAGACGAGGATGGGGAAATACTGGGCGAGCAGTGGCTGCGTCATCTTTGCCTCGGCAACTCTCGTTCCGCGCCCATTCCTTGAAGCGGATGGGCGTTGGGTCAGCCGGGCGGAATGCCCTCCTGACGCGCTGCACCATACAGCAAGGCGGGGGCGCTCCGCCATAGGGGGCGGAGGTTAAACGCCCGTCAGCACAAGGTGTTGCGCCTTGGTTCAGTGCGGACTTGCAATGAGGGGATCATCTGGCGCGAGTGACGGGGCTCGAACCCGCGACCTCCGGCGTGACAGGCCGGCGCTCTAACCAACTGAGCTACACCCGCAGCAGACGAAGGGGCGTTTAGGCCCCGCCCCGGTACCTGTCAACCGACCCTCAGGGGAAAAGAATGGTGGGCGCTGACGGGGTCGAACCGCCGACATCCTGCGTGTAAAGCAGGCGCTCTACCTCTGAGCTAAGCGCCCCCTCCGGCATTATGCCACGCGGCGCCGCAAAACAAAAAGGGCCAGCCCTGGCTGGGCTGGCCCCTGCAGCTTTCCTGGGGGGAAAGCCTTAGTTCACGGCATCCTTGAGGTTCTTGCCAGCCTTGAAGCGCACCGTGGTCGAGGCGGGGATCTTGATCTCCTCACCCGTGCGCGGGTTGCGGCCCTTGCCGGCCTTGCGCTTGCTGGTGCTGAAGGTGCCGAAGCCGACCAGGCGGACTTCCTGCTTCTTCTTCAGCGCCTTCGTGATGGCCTCGAACACCGAGTCGAGAACGTCGCCAGCCTTCGCCTTGGACAATTCGCCCGATTCGGCAACGACGGCCACGAGATCCTGCTTGTTCATGGGAAGACCCCCCTTCTGAACGGCCTGCTGGCGTGAAGACCGATTCTTCCCGCTGGCCAGAGCGCGACACTAAGCGGCGGTTTTCCGCCACGTCAATCAGCACCTCACCCGATTCGTGGCGGATTGCCGGGCTTTTTTGGGGATACCTCGCGCAAACCCTTGATGGCTGTAGGGAAAATGCAAAGGGGCGCCACCGCAGTGACGCCCCCTCAAGGTTTCGCGCAACGGAAGGCTCAGTGCGGGCGCACCGCACTCCCCGATTCGACCGCCGGCACCGGCGCCTCCTCCGGCTCCACCCAGGTGATGGGTTCCGGGGCACGCACCAGGGCCTGGCTGATCACCTGATCGGCATGACTGACCGCGATGATCTTCAGCGCCTTCTTCACGCTCTCAGGGATGTCCGCGAGGTCCTTCTCGTTGTCCTTCGGGATGAAGACCGTGGTGATCCCTGCGCGCAGGGCCGCCAGCAGCTTCTCCTTCAGCCCGCCGATCGGCAGCACCCGCCCACGCAGCGTGATCTCGCCCGTCATCGCCACCTCGCGCCGGACGGGGATGCCCGTCAGCACGGAGATGATGCTGGTGGCCATCGCCACGCCGGCGCTTGGGCCATCCTTGGGCGTAGCCCCTTCGGGCACATGCACATGGATGTCGCGCTTCTCGAAGAGCGTCGGCTTGATGCCGAAGGTGATGGAGCGAGAGCGCACATAGGAAAGCGCCGCACTGACCGATTCCTTCATCACATCGCCCAGCTGGCCCGTCGGCTTGATGTTGCCCTTGCCGGGCACCACCACGCTTTCGATGGT
>NZ_JAIEQY010000344.1 GCF_019747315.1 Roseococcus sp.
GCCTCCGCCGCCGGCATCGCCCGCCCCGGCCATGCGCCGCCTCAGCGAATTCGCGGCCCAGGCCGCCGAGCCTCAGGCCCCGCCCGCCCGCCTGCGCCGCCTGGCCGAGCTCACCGCCGCCGAACACCTCGACCCGCCGGGCGAGGGCGCGCCGCCGCGCCGCTTTGCCCTGCTGAACGACATCGCCGTGGAACTGCGCCCCCGCCGCTCGCGCGCGCGCAGCCCCCGCCGGCCGTGAGTCTCCCATGGCGCTGATCGCCTTCGCCTCGCCCAAGGGCGGCGTCGGCAAGACCACGGTGGCCGCCCATGTCGCCGCCCTGCTGGCCCGGCGCGGCTACAAGGTCGTCGCCCTCGACCTCGACCCGCAGAACGCGCTGCGTTTCCACCTGGGCGTGCCCCTGCGGGAGGAGCGCTGCTTCGTCAGCCGCCTCGGCACTCGCCCCGCCTGGCGCGATGCGCTGATCGAGGCGGAAGCCGGCGTGCGCGTGCTGCCCTATGGCGCCGTGGACCCGCTGCGCGCCCTTGAGCTCGCGCAGATGCTCACCACCGAGCCGCAGCTCCTCTCCGAGCCCGTGCGGGAGATGCTGGCCGTGCCGGACCTCATCGTCGTGCTGGACAGCCCGCCCGGCCCCAATGCCGCGCTGACGGCGCTGACGCCCTGGCTCGACCTCATGGTGATCCTGCTGCTCTGTGACGCCGGCAGTGCCGCCATCATCCCGCAGATCGCCAATAACCGCTTCCTCGGCCGCGGCACGCTGGCCACCCGCTCGGCCGACCGCGCGGTGGTGGCGCTGAACCAGGTGGAAGAGGAGGAGCCCCTCTCGGATGCCGTCTTCGACATGGCGCGCGCCGCGCTGGGCACCCGCCTCATCGGCGCCATCTGCCATGACCGGGACCTGGCCGAGGCCCTGGCCGACAAGCGCATGCTGCTGCAAGGTGAACCCGGTGCCGGAGAGGATCTGCATTTGCTGGCCGAGGCCATCGTCAAGCGCCTGAAACTGCCCCGCCCGGGAGGCCCCGATGGCGGTTTCTCGGCGCTGTTCGAATGGGGCAGGCTGTGAGCGGCGAACGCTTCTCGGAATACGTCCAGACCTTCCCGGGCGATGCGCCGCGCCGCGCCAAGCTGACCCGCATCCTCGCCATCACGGCGGGCCTGCTCGGCGCCTTCTTCTTCATCACCGTGCCGATGGATGAGCAGGGCCAGGTCTGGCTGACGCTGGCCGGCATCGCCGCCTTCATCGTCCTGAACCGCAACAAGTCCCGCAAGGTGGGGCTGATCCTTGTCGTGCTCTCGGTGATGATCACCTCGCGCTACCTCTTCTGGCGCGCGACCGAGACGCTGGAATTCGAGACGGCGCTGCAATCCATCCTGGGCACGCTGCTCTTCGGCGCGGAGCTGTTTGCCGGCGCGCTGATGACGCTCTCCTACATCCAGACCAGTTATCCGCTGGACCGCAAGCCGGTGCCGATGCCCATCGACCCCGACACCTGGCCGACCGTGGACATCTACGTGCCCAGCTACAACGAAAGCCTGGACCTGGTGCGCCCCACCGTGCTGGCGGCCATGAACATGGACTACCCGCGTGACAAGCTGAACGTCTGGATCCTGGATGACGGCCGGCGCCCGGAATTCCGCGACTTCGCCGAGGAATGCGGCTGCGGCTACATCATCCGCCCCGACAACAAGGGCGCCAAGGCCGGCAACCTGAACCACGCGATGCGCCACACCAATGGCGAATACATCGCCATCTTCGATTGCGACCACGCGCCCACCCGCGCCTTCCTGCAGCTCACCCTCGGCTGGCTCATCCGCGACAAGCGCATCGCCCTCGTCCAGACGCCGCACCATTTCTACTCGCCCGATCCCTTCGAGCGGAACCTGGTGCGCCAGCGCCTGGTGCCCAATGAGGGGCTGCTCTTCTACGGCGCCATCCAGCCGGGCTCGGATCTCTGGAACGCGGCCTTCTTCTGCGGCTCCTGCGCCGTCATCCGGCGCGAGGCGCTGGAGGAGGTGGGCGGCGTGCCGCATGTGACCGTGACCGAGGATTGCCACTGCGCGCTGAAGATGCAGCAGAAGGGCTGGCACACCGCCTATATCCGCATTCCGCTCGCCGCCGGCCTCGCCACCGAGCGGCTGGCGCTGCATATCGGCCAGCGGCTGCGCTGGGCGCGCGGCATGCTGCAGATCATGCGCACCGAGAACACGCTGTTTGCGCCCGGCCTGAAATGGATGCAGCGCTTCTGCTACTTCATCGCAGGCTTCGGCTTCCTCTTTGCCCTGCCGCGCGTGATCTTCCTCACCTCGCCGCTCGCCTTCCTGTTTTTCGGCGAGAGCGTGATCGCAGCCAGCCCGCTCGCCATCATCGCCTATGCCGGCAGCCACATGTTCCACGCGGTGGGGACGACCGCGCGGCTGAACGGCAAGCACCGGCATTCCTTCTGGTCCGAGATCTACGAGGCGTCGCTGGCCGTGCCGCTGCTGCCGGTGACGGTGCTGACTCTCTGGGACCCGTCCAAGGGCAAGTTCAACGTGACGGACAAGGGCGGCATCCTGGAGGCGGGCTATCTCGACTTCCGCGCCGTGGCGCCCAACCTCATCATGCTGGTGCTGCTGACGATCGGCTTCGCCATCGGCCTCTGGGGCAGCTTCACCAATGACCTCAGCAGCCTTGAGGGCCGCGCCTATCTGCTGAACACCATCTGGGCGGGGCTCTGCCTCATCCCGCTCGCCGGTTCCGTGGCCGTGGGGCGGGAGCGCGAGCAATCCCGCGTCCGCGCCCGCGTCGAGGCCGACCTGCCGGGCGAGCTGATCCTCCCCTCCGGCGAGCGGCTGCCGACGCACAGCGCCAACCTCTCCCTCTCCGGCGCGCGGCTGATCATCGACCGCGCCGTGGGCGTGGCCGAGGGGAATGAGGTGAAGGTGGCCTTCGAGACGGGCGGCGAGATCGTCGAGTTGCGCGCCCGCGTCATCCGCTGGGATGGCAATGAGGTCTATCTGGAATTCATCATCGAAAACATCGCCGATGAGGCCGGGGTGGTGCGGGCCTTCTTCGGCCGCCCCGATGCCTGGCTCTATTGGGACAAGTGGCCCGAGGATAAACCTTTGCGTTCGCTTTGGACGGTCGTTCTGGCTTCGGCCGATGCGGTGTTCCGCAAATATCGCTTCGGCATCCTGCGTGCGGCCAAGCCGGCCGCCGGCCCCGCCAAGCCGCAGGTGGCGCGCGTCACCGATGTGGTGGTGCCGCGCCGGCCCAATACGGCGCCGCCACCCCCACCCGCGAATGCGCCCAAGCCCGCGCCGGCCACCACCGCCGCGCTGCTGGCCCTGGCCCTGCTCGGCGCTGCGCCGGCTTGGGCCCAGGCACCCATCGGCGCGCCCGCCGCCATTGCGCCGCCCATGCCGCTGGACGCCGAGGCCCTGCCGCCCGGTGCCCGCATCGTCACCCGCACCCTGCGCGAGATGGGCCTCTCCGGCCCCATGCAGCTGCGCGGCGTGAATGACCTCCAGGGCGTGCTCTTCGGCCTGCGCGGCGATGAGGTGGTGACGCAGGCGCGCGTCACCGTGGCGGGCGGCGCCTCGCCCGCGCTCATCCCCTCGCTCAGCCAGATCGCCATCACGCTGAATGACCAGTTCATCGGCACCATCCCCATGGATGCGGCGCGGCAGAGCTTCGGCCCGCTGGAATTCCCGCTCGACCCGCTCTTCTTCGCCGAGGTGAACCGGCTGAATTTCCGCTTCGCCGGCCGCTACACCACCGAGTGCAATGACCCGCTCTCCGGCCTGCTCTGGGCCACGATTTCCGATCTCTCGACCGTGCAGCTGCGCATCGAGCGCCTGCCCCCCTCGCGCGACCTGGCCCGCCTGCCCGAGCCGATCTTCGACCGCCGGGTGCTCTCGGGCCAGGTCACCGTGCCCATGGTGCTGCCAGAGACGCTGGGGCCGGGCGGGCTGCGCGCGGCCGCCATCGCCGCCTCCTGGTTCGCGGTGCAGGCCGATTATCGCGGCGCCAATTTCCCGGTCTCCCGCAGCTTGCCCGAGCGCGGTGACGCGGTGGTGCTGGCCATGGGCGTGGATGCCGTCCCCGGCCTGACCATGCCCCGCGTGGATGGGCCCACCCTTGCCCTCCTGCCCAACCCGACCGACCCCTTCGGCACGCTGCTGGTCATCGCCGGCCGCAGCGAGGCCGACCTCGTGGCCGGCGCCCAGGCCATCGCCGCCGGGCGCGCCACCCTGACGGGCGAGATCGCCCGTGTCGTCGCCCCCACCATCCCGGCGCGGCAACCCTATGACGCGCCGCGCTGGATGCGCACCGACCAGCCGGTGCCCTTCGGCAGCCTGATCGGGCGCGAGGAGCTGCAATCCCAGGGCTATTCGCCCGGCCCCGTCCGCATTCCCGTCCGCACCGCGCCCGACCTCACCACCTGGCGCAATCGCGGCTTCCCCGTGAACATCGAATACCGCTCGCCGCAGGGGCCGGTGATCGATGTCGCGACGTCGCGGCTCGATGCCGCCTTCTCCGGCGCCTATCTGCGCAGCTTCCGCCTGGCCGACCCGGAATGGATCCCGCCGCTCAGCGCCGCCTTCGACTGGGTGGCCGAACAGCTGGGCTTCTCCGCCGAGACGCGCTCGGGCCGCGTCATGATCCCGCATTACCTGGTGCTGGGGCGCGACGAGTTGCAGCTCCGCTTCGACATGCGCCCCATGGCGCGCGGCGATTGCGTGGCCGTGCCCGCCGATGTGCGCGCGGCGATCGACCCCGGCAGCACGGTGGACCTTCGCCGCGGCCATCGCCATGCGCGCATGCCCAACCTCGGCTTCTTCGCCTCCTCCGGCTTTCCCTTCACCCGCATGGCCGATCTCTCCGGCACCGCCGTGGTGGTGCCCGAGCGCGCCAATCCGCTGGAGCTGACCGCCTTCCTCGATGTCGTTGGCCAATTGGCGGCGACGGTGGGCCTGCCCGCCACCGGCATCCAGGTGGTGACACCCGGCGGGTTGCCGAGCGCGGCCCAGCGGGATTTGCTGGTGGTCGGCACGCTCGGCCGCCAGCCGGCGCTCGCCACCCTCTTCCGGGATTCCCCCCTGCGGCTGGAGGGGGACCGGCTGACGCTCGCCGCCCCCGATGCCTTCCAGGATGTGCGCAGCGTGTTCCTGGATGCGCCCAGCCGGGCCGAGCGCGGGCGCGCCACCGCCGTGCTGAACGAGGCCTCGGGCGAGGGGATGGCCGCGCTGATCGGCGGGCCGAGCCCGCTGCAATCCGGCCGCTCCGTCGTCGCCATCACGGGCGTCACGCCGGCGGCCATCACCCAGATGGTGGCCGCCCTGACCGATCCGGCGCTGGCGCCGCGCATCCAGGGGGATTTCACCCTGCTCGCGGGCGGGCGGCTGGAGAGCTTCCGCACCGCCACGCCCTATTCGGTGGGCAGCCTGCCCTGGTGGCTCTGGCCGCAGGTCTGGCTGGCGGAGCGGGCGGAGCGGATGCTGCTGCTGATGCTGGGCTCCGCCGCGCTGATCGGCCTCTCCTTCTTCTGGATCCTGCGCCGCCGGGCACTTTCGAGGTTGCGCGCGCGTACGCATTCGTGAGATTCTCCCCTCTGGGGGACTAAACGATGCGTGGTGTGCCAGTGGCCTGGCTACTCGGGGGAGTAGCCTTGGTCCCTGCCGCCGCACAGACGCAACCGCTGGGGGCCGAGGCCCCCGCTGCGGCAACCGCGGCTGCGCGACCGGTGGATATCCTGATCCGACAAGCCGAGCGCTGGCTCGCGATGGAGCGGCTTGACCTCGCCGCCTCGTCCATCGAGCGCGCCCTGGTGGCGGAACCGCGCAACACCCAGGCGCTGGCTGTGGCCGCCCGGATCGAGGCCGCGCGCGGCAACCGTGCCGGCGCCACCGCCATCACCACCCGCCTGCGCGAGGCCGGCGGCACCGAGGAACAGCGCGTCCAGGCTGAGACCGCCGTGCGCGCCGCCAGCATCGACCGCAATGCCATCGAGGAGGCCCGCCGCCTGGCGCGCGATGGCCGCAATGAGGAAGCCGCCGCGCGCTACCGGCAGATCTTCGGCCCCGCCGGCCCGCCTCCGGCCTTCCAGCAGGAATACTTCTCCGTCCTCGCCGGCACCCAGGCCGGCGGCACGGAAGGCCGGCGCGGGCTGGAGCGCCTGGCCGAAAGCCCCAGCGCCACCCCCCGCGCCCGGTTGAGCTTCGCCCAGACCCAGACCTTCCAGCCCGGCACGCGGCAGGATGGCATCCGCCGCCTCCAGGCCCTGGTGGGCGATCCCGAAGTGGGTGAGGAAGCCCGCCGCGCCTGGCGCCAGGCCCTGATCTGGAGTGCGGCCGACCCCGCCTATGCCACGCAGCTCCAGGCCTATCTGCAGCGCTACCCGCAGGATGCCGAGCTGCGCCAGGCGCAGCAGGCCGCCGCCGCCGCCGCCCCGCGCCCCGACCCCGGCGCCACCCTCCGCCAGGAGGGCTTCCAGCGGCTGGAGGCCGGCGGCGCCGCCGGGCTGCGCGACAGCGCCCGGCAATTCGAGGCCGCCATCGCCGCCAATCCGCGTGACGCCGATGCGCTGGGGGGCTTGGGCATCGTCCGCCTGCGCGAGAACCGCCCGGCCGAGGCGCGGGCCCTGCTGGAGCGTGCCGTCGCGGCGGACCCCTCGCGCGCGGCGCAATGGCAATCGGCGCTGGATGGCGCGGCCTATGGGCTGGAACTGGCCGAGGCGCGCACCGCGCTGCGCCGCAATGATGTGGACGCGGCCGACACCATCGCCCGCAACGCCGCCCGCCGGCAGGTCGAGGACCGCACCGATATCGAAGTTCTGCTGGGCCAGATCGCGCTGCGCCGGAACGACCCGGCGGCGGCCGAGCAGCGCTTCCGCACCGCACTCTCACGCCGGCCGGGCTTCGCCCCCGCCCGCGAAGGCCTGGCCCAGGCACTGCGCGCCCAGGGGCGCCTCGCCGAACTGCCCCGCATCGCCGAGGCGCAGCCCCCGCCGGGCGAGCGTGGCGGCGGCGGCGCGGCTGCCTCCGGCCCGGTGAATGCGCTGCGCGCCGAGGCCGCCCGCACCACCGACCCCTTCGTGGCCGAGGCGCTGCTGCGCCAGGCCATGACCACGGCGCCCAACGACCCCTGGCTACGGCTCGACCTCGCGCGCGCCCTGCGCCGCCAGGGGCAGCTGGTGCAGGCCCGCACCGTGCTGGAGGAGCTGGTGATCCGTGACCCGAGGCCGGACAGCCTCTTCGCCGCCGCCCTCTTCGCCGATGAGGAGGGGCGCATCGCGGATGCCGACAATTTCCTCAACCGCATCCCGCCCGCCTCCCGCAGCCCGGACATGTCGCGGCTCCAGGCCCGCATCCGCACGCAGCGCGACGTGCAGCGCGCCGCGCAGGGGCTGGGCCGCACCACCGCCGATGCGCGGGTGCAGCTTCTCACCATCGCCGCCCGCCCGGACCCGACCGGCAGCACGGCCGCCGCCGTCATCCGCGCCTTCGGCGACGCCAATGACCGCTTCGGCGCGGCCGAGGCCGCCCGCGTGGGCGAGGCCGCCAACCGCATGGCCGGGCCGCAGGCGCGGCTCGCCATCGCCGGCGCCTTGCTCGGCGCGGGTCTGGATGGCGAGGCCGCAGGCCTGGCCGACCAGCTGGACGGCACGACCACCCTGACCGCCGAGCAGCGGCGCGATGTCGCCTCGCTGCGCGCCGGCATCTCCGTGCGCTCCTCCGACCGGTTGAATGCCGAGGGGAACCAGGCCCAGGCCTTCGAGCGGCTGCGCCCGACCCTGGAGCGCGACCCGGAGAACACCGAGGCCAACCTGGCGCTCGC
>NZ_JAIEQY010000343.1 GCF_019747315.1 Roseococcus sp.
AAAGGGCGGCAAGCCCGCCCCCGGAGGAACACCATGATCGCATCCCGCCGCGCGCTGCTCGCTGCACCCGCGCTTTTGCCCTTTGCCGCCCGTGCCCAGGGCAGCTGGCCCGAGCGACCGGTGCGCATCATCGTGCCCTTCCCGCCCGGCCAGGCGGCGGACACCTTCACGCGCCTGGTGGCGGACCAGCTCTCGCAGCGCTGGCCGCAGCGCGTGGTGGTGGAGAATCGCGGCGGCGGCGCCGGCGCCCCGGCGCTGGAGGCCGGCGCCCGCGCCGCACCCGATGGTTACACGCTCATCGCCGGCACCTCGGGCACACTCGGCGTGAATCCCTCCGTCCTGCAGCGCCTCCCCTATGACGCCGAACGCGATTTCGCCGCCATCACCAACATCGCCATGGTGCCGCTGCTGCTGGTGGCGCATCCCAGCTTCCAGCCCCGCACCGTGCAGGAGATGGCGGCGGCGGTGCGCGCCCGCCCGGGCGAGGTGAACATCGCCTCCGCCGGCCCCGCCACGAGCCAGCATATGGCGACCGAGCTGCTGCAACTCCGCACCGGGCTGCGCTTCAACATCGTGCATTACCGCGGCTCCGGCCCCGGCATGGCCGACCTGCTGGCCGGCAACGTGCCCCTGATGATGGACAGCGTGGCCAGCGCCCTGCCGCAGATCCAGGGCGGGCGCGTCCGCGCCCTGGCCGTGGCGCAGCCGCGCCGCATCCCGCAGCTGCCTGATGTGCCGACCATCGCGGAGACCCTCTCCCCCGGCTACGAAGCCGCGGGCTGGAGTGGCCTGGTCGCCCCCGCCGCGACCCCGGCCGAGATCATCCGCCGCATCTCCGCCGATATCGGGATAATTTTGCGGGATGCGGCGATGGCCGATCGCATCCAGGCCATGGGCGCCATCGCCGACCCGACGACGCCCGAGCAATTCGCCGATTTCATCCGCAGCGAGATCGCGAAATGGCGCGAGGTGGCACGGGCGGCCAATGTGCGGCTGGATGGTTGACGCCGGCGCACACCCCGCGCTCCGATACCGCCTGGCCTGAGGAGTTGCCGCCCTGACCGAAGCGCGTCCCGCCGCCGTCCTCACCCTGGACCCCTATGCGGATGAGGTCCTGCTGGACCCCTTTCCCGCTTATGCGGAAATCCGCGCGGCGGGGCCGGTGGTGCGGCTGGAACGCCACGGCGTCTACGCCATGGGCCGCCACCGCGACGTGCAGGCGGTGCTGAAGGATTGGCGCCGCTTCTCCTCCACCGGCGGCTCGGGCATCGCCGATATCCGCAAGCCCGGCGCCTGGCGCGCCCCCAGCCCGATTGTCGAGGTGGACCCGCCGGACCACACCGCCGTGCGCCAGGTGATGCAGCGCGTCATCTCGCCCGCCATGACGCGCCGCTGGCGGGAGGATTTTTCCGCCGAGGCCGACCGGCTGGTGGCCGAATTGGCCGTGCGGGGTGAGGTGGATGGCGTGCAGGAGCTGAGCGAGGCCTTCGTCGCGCAGGTCTTCCCCGATGCACTGGGCCTCGCCCGGTCGCCCGAGCGGCGGGACAACCTGTTTCTCCTGGGCGAGCTGAATTTCGACGGCCAGGGCCCGCGCAATGCCCGCTTCGAGGCCACCGAGCGCCGCGCCGGCCGCATCCAGGACTGGTCGCTCAATGCCATGCGGCGCGAGAACCTGGCCGAGGGCGGTTTCGGCCAGAAGATCTTCGAAGCCGCCGATGCCGGCGAGATCGCGCCCGAGGTGGCGCCGCTGCTGATCCGATCCTTCCTGCGCGGCGGGCTGGACACCTCCTCCAGCACCATCTCGGCTGCGCTTTACTACCTGGCGCGCGACCCTGCCCAGTACGCGCTGCTGCGCGAAGACCCCGACCGCGCGCGCAATGCCATCGAGGAGGCGATGCGGCTGGAGACGCCCATCCCCAATGTCGGTCGGCTCACGCTGAAGGATGAGGCGGTGGATGGCGTGCGCATCCCGGCCGACAGCAAGCTCGTCATCATGCTGGCCTCGGCCAATCGCGACCCGGAGGCCTGGGAGCGGCCGGATGAATTCGACCTGACGCGCTCCACCTACGGGCATGTGGCGCTGGGCTTCGGCATCCATATGTGCGTGGGCCAGGCCATTGCGCGGCTGGAGGGCGAGCTGGTGCTGCGGGCGCTGGCGCGGCAGGTGGCGGAGATCAGGCTGCTGGAAGAGCCGGTGCGACGGTTAAACAACAATCTACGCAGTCTGGAGTCGCTGAAGTTGAAGTTCAGGAAGGTATAAAAGGGCCTCCGGCGGCTGGGGTCGGGGCCCCAGACCCCTTTTCATGAACGCTGAGTGTCGAAGGTCGTGCGGTTCTGGGGTCTGGGGCCTCTCGGCCCCAGCCGCCGGAGGCCTCTTTTCTTCAAACCATCCGAATCAGCGTCCCATCCTTCCGGATCGCCTGATGAAACACCACCGCGCCGATATGCGCGGCCAGCAGCCCCACGATCGCCCAGCCCAGCGTCTGGTGCATCCAGAGCAGGACATTGGCGAGCCCCTCCATCGCCGGCATGAACTTCGGCAGGTCAATGAAGCCCAGATAGGCCGTGGCCCCCTGCATGGGGAAGCCGAAGGCGTTGGTGGCGAAGAAGCCCAGCAGCGGCTGCAGGATCAGCGCGGCATACAGCGCGTGATGCACGCCATGGGCCGCCAGGCGCATCGGCGCGGGCAGGCTGGCTTCCACCGGCACGGGGTGCTTGATGCGATACCAGAGCCGCAGCGCCGCCACGATGAGCAGGGTGAGCCCCGCGCTCTCATGGATGGCGTAGAAGCCCATCTTGCTGGAATCCTTGATGTGGCCGATCACGAATCCGGTCGGCAGCGCGATCAGGATCAGCGCCACGGTGACCCAGTGAAACCACTTCGCCGTCGGGGAATAGGCCATGCGCGCCTCCATTCAGGTTCCGGCCATCCTGCCATGCGGATGATCGCGGCGCACGCGGATTGGTCCATGGCGCCCGCCAAGCGCTGGGCGGCCGTGGCGCGGCGGGATGGCGCGGGCTGGCGCATGGAGGCGCCCCGCCTGGTCGGCGATCCCGCGGGCTTCGCGGCCGCCCTGCTGGCCGAAGCCCTGCCGGTTGCGCTGGGTCTGGACCTGCCGCTGGGCGTGCCGCGCCACTACGCCGCACGCCGGCCGGAGGCGGGCTTTGTGGAGTTCCTCCGCGCCCGCGCCGGCGATGCGCGCTTCTTCACGGTGAATGAGGCGCTGACGACCATCGGGCTGGAGGCGCCCTTCTACCCGCAGCGTGGCGTGAAGGGGATGACGCGCGCATCCCATGCGGCCGCGCTGGGCCTGCCAGGTGCCGAGGCGCTGCACCGCTGGTGCGACCGCGCGACCCCCACCCGCCCGGCCGGCGCGCCGCCCTTCTGGACGCTGGGCGCCAATCAATCCGGCAAGGCCGCCATCACCGCCTGGCGCGATTGGCTGGCACCTGCGCTGGCAGCCGATGCGCCCCTGGATATCTGGCCCTTCCACGGCCCGCTGCATGGCCTGTTGCGCGCGGGGCGGCTGGCGGTGGCCGAGGTCTATCCGGCCGAGGCGCTGCGCCAGCTCGGGCTGAAACTGGCCGGCAGCAAGCGCGACCAGACGGCGCGGCTCGCCCTGGCGGAGCCCTTGCGGGCCGTGCTGGGAAGCCTCGCCATCGCGCCTTCAGCCGAGGCGTTGGCGATGATCCAGGACGGCTTCGGCGCCGATTCGGCGGGCGAGGACCGGCTGGACTGCACCCTGGGCCTCCTCGCGCTGATCGCCGTGTTGGATGGGCTGCGGGCGGATACCATCCCGGAGGATGACATGGTGCGCCGCTGGGAAGGCTGGGTGCTGGGCCAGGCTATGCCCCCTGCAACTCCACCTTCTCCGCCGCGTGATGAAAATTCGCCCGCTGATAGCCGGTCATGAATTCGGGATAGGTGGTGGCCGGTTCGCGCGCTGGGCTGCCATCGGCGGTGATGGGCGCCATCACGGCGTGGTAATTGGCATCGAAGAAAAAGGGGATGGCGTAGCGCTCGCGCCCCGAACGGTTGATCACGCGATGCGGCGTGGCCAGGAATCGCTTGTCGGTCCAGCGGCGCAGCATCATGCCGCCATTGATCAGCAGCGCGCCCTCGGGCGCCGGCGCGTCAAGCCAGGAACCATCCGGCAGGCGCAGTGAAAGGCCAGGCACCTTGTTCTGCGCCAGGATGGTCATGAAGCTGGTATCGACATGCGGCGCGATGCCGAATTCATTGGCCGGCGCCGTGGGCGGCTGGTCCGGGTAGTGGGACATGCGCAGCGTGTACATGGGGTCGGTGAAGAAGGGCGCGAAGAAGTCCGCCGGCAGTTCCAGCGCGCGGGCGTAGAGTGGCAGGAGGGCCAGGCCCAGGCCTTCGAAGGCGCCGCAGGCGGCCAGGATGTTCTCGCGGAAGCCGGGCAGGGCGGGCCACTGGTTGCGCCCGCGGAAGCGCAGATTGGCCAGCAGGTCCGGGTGGTCTTCCGGCAATTCACGCTTGAAGAACACGGCTTCATTGGCATTGGGCAGGGCCACTTCGCCCACCACATTCATCCGTGTCGTGGCGCCCCGCATCGCCATGTAGCCCATATTGTGCTCGTTGATCTTGAGCGCGAGCTTGGCTTCCAGGGATTGCGCATGAAAGCGCTCGGCCTCGGCGAAGGTGGTGTCCAGCAGCGCCTGGCTGATGCCGTGGTTGCGCACGAAATAGAAGCCGACCTCGGTGAAGGCGTGGCGCAGTTCGGCGCCGAGCTTCTCCAGTGCGCCGGGCTCACCCGCGCGCAGCGGCGCCAGATCGAGAACGGGGATGGTCTGGGACATGGGCTGGCTCCTTGCGATGCGCGAAGATGCTCGCGCCGAAAGCCCCAATATTCAAGCCGGGGGCCTTCCAGCCTTATTCGGCGTTGGCCGCCTGCCGGGCCAGCGCCACCAGCAATTCCAGCATGGGCGTGGCCACGCCGGCCTCGCGCGCCAGCTGCAGCGGCACGCTCAGCAGCGCCTCGAATTCCAGCGATCGCCCGGCTTCCAGATCCTGCAGGATGGAAGGTTTGTGCGCGATGCCGATCGAACGCAGGATTTGCGCCTCGGGATCGCCGGGCACGGGGTGGCCGAGCGCCTTCGCGATGGCCAGGCCCTCATGCATCACGGCCTTGGCGGCGGCGAGGATGGCGGGGTCGCTGAAGGTGGCCTTCATATCCCGCCGCGTCAGCAGGCAGATCGGGCCATTGGTGAGGTTGTTGAGCAGCTTGGTCCAGATGTCCCGGCGGATATCGGTGGTGGCCACGCCGCCCATGCCGGGGCTGTCCAGCGCGGCGGCCAGCGCCTGGATGCGCGGGCTCAGGCTGTTGTCCATCTCGCCGAAGATGACGCGGTTGGCGGCACTCAGCACCTTCACCACGCCGGGCTCGGTGACGGTGCAGGCGGACCAGACCACGCCGCCGATGGTGCGGGCCAGGCCCACGCGCGCGCGCACCACGCCGCCGGGATCGAGCGTGGCCAGGTTTTCGCCCCACCACCAGGGAATGCCGTTGATGACGAAGACGACGGGCGTGTCGGGCCCCAGCAGCGGGCCGATGGCTTCCGCCACGCTGGTCACGGCCGGCGCCTTCACGGTGACAATCACCGCATCCTGGGGGCCCAGGGCCGCCGCATCCTGCTCGGCGCGCGGGCGCAGGTTGAAGGAGCCATCCGGCGCCTGCACGGTGATGCCGCGCGCGCGGATCGCCTCCAGCTGCGGCCCACGCGCGATGACACTGACCTCGGCGCGGCCACCCTGCGCCAGGCGCGCGGCAACATGGCTGCCGATGGCACCGGCGCCGAAGACGGTGATCTTCATGGTGCGGCCTTCATGGTGGCGAGCAGCGCCGTCGCGGATTGAATGTGGCGGGCCACGATGCGCGCGCCGAGTTCAGCCGAGGCGCCCGAGGGATCCATCGCCTGCACGCCGCCCGGCGCGATTTCCGGCAATTCGATGGGCACGCCGAAATCCACACCTTCCGCCCGGATGGTGCCGAAGCCGCTGACCGGCAGGCCCAGGAACGGCGCGGGGGCCGCGCGCATCCGGAGCAGGGCCGGCTGGCACAGTTCGGGGTGGAGATGCAGCGCGACCGAGGCCACGGGATCGCCGCCATGGCCGAGGGCATTGGGCGAGCCGCCCAGCTCCATTTGCCAGGCGCCCGCGGTCTTCCACAGGTGCAGCACGGGGATGATGATGCCGTGGCTGCGCCGCAGCGCACGCTGTGCATCCTCGATCGCGGGAATGTTCCCGCCATGGCCGTTGATGATGAGGATGCGCCGCGCGCCGCCCTCATGCAGCGCCAGCAGGATTTCCGTCACCAGCGCCGTCAGCGTGGGCGTGCTGAGGGCTACGCCGCCCGGCACGCCGCGGAAGAAATCCACGCCGCCGAAGGGGATGGGCGGCGCCACCAGGACATCGCCCGTCGCGCGCGCGATGCGCATCGCGATGCTTTCGGCAAGAAGATAATCGCCCATTGGCAGGGCGGGGCCATGCGTCTCGGTGCTGCCCATGGGCAGCAGCACGGCATGGCCATCGGCGAGGCGCGCGGCGACCTCGGAGGCGGGGAGCTCCGCGATCCTCATGACAGCATGTCCACCGCGATGCGGCTCAGCGCCTGGACGCCAAGGGCGATGCAGCGCTCATCCGGCTGGTAGTTCGCGTTGTGCAGCCGGTCGTCGCGGCCGGGCGCGCCGGCGCCCACGCCCAGATGGAAGGCGGGGGCGCGTTCCGCGAAGGCGGCAAAATCCTCGGCGCCCATGGAGGGCTGGCCCTCATGCACCACCTCGCCGAAATGGGCGCGGACGCTGGCGATGGCGGGCTCCAGCACACGGTCATCATTCACCAGGCTCGCCACCATGCGGCGATAGGTGATGGTGGCCTCCATGCGCATGGCGGCGGCGGTGTGTTCGACCAGGCGGCGGATGGCGGCCTCCGCCACGTCGCGCGCCTCGGCGTGCAGGGTGCGCACGGTGCCCTTCAGGTGCACGCGCTCGGGGATGATGTTGTAGGTCGTGCCGGCCTGGAACATGCCGACGGTGACGACGCAGGGATGCAGCGGCTTCTGCTCGCGGCTCACCACCGTCTGCAATTGCGTGATGAGATGCGCCGCGCCGACGATCGGGTCCACCGCCGCGTAAGGATGCGCCGCATGGCCGGATTTCCCGCGCAGGATGATGTCGAAGCGGTCGGAGGCGGCGAGCGACGGCCCACGCACGAAGCCGAAGGTGCCGACGGGCTTGTCTGGATGGTTGTGGAAGCCGATCGCCATGTCCACGCCATCGGCCGCGCCATCGGCGATCATGGCGGGCGCGCCTTCCAGCACTTCCTCCGCCGGCTGGAAGATGAACACGATGCGGCCCGCGAGATTCTCGCGCAGGCCGTTCAGGATCTCGGCCGCGCCCAGCAGGGTGACGGTGTGGATGTCATGCCCGCAGGCGTGCATCTTGCCGTCGAGCTTGCTCGCGAAGGGCTGGCCGGTCTCCTCATGGATCGGCAGCGCGTCCATGTCGGCGCGCAACGCCAGGGTGGGCCCGGGGCGCGCGCCCTCGATCACGCCCACCACGCCGGTGCGGCCCACGCCGGTGCGGTGGGAGATGCCCATGCGTGTGAGTTCGGCCGCGACAATGCCGGCGGTGCGGACCTCCTCGAAGGCCAGTTCGGGATGGCTGTGGATGTCGCGCCGCAGCTCGATCAGGCGGGTCTCGAGGGCGGCGGCCTGTTCGCGGATGCGGGTCTCGGGGTCATTGGTGAGCATGGGTTGGCCTCGGTTGGGTGCGGTATCCTCTCCCTGGCCCCAAAGCCTGTCCAGGGATGCTGGGCCAGGG
>NZ_JAIEQY010000017.1 GCF_019747315.1 Roseococcus sp.
GAGATGACCTACGTGCCCTATCGCGGCAGCACCCAGGCCCACCCCGACCTGATCGCCGGCCGGGTCGATGTGATGTTCGACACGGTGCCCGCCGCCCTGCCGCATATCCAGGCGGGCACGCTCAAGGCGCTGGCCACCACGGGCGCCACCCGCGCGCCGCAACTGCCCAACGTGCCGACGCTGGGCGAATTCCTGCCGGGCTTCGAGGCCTCGACCTGGGGCATGGTGATCGGGCCGGCCAATATCCCCGCACCCATCCTTACGCGCCTGGTGACCGAGATCCACACCGCCCTGCGGCGCGAGGACGTGCTGGCCCGGCACCGGACGCTCGGCGCCGAGGTCGTGACCTCCACGCCCGAGCAAAGCCGGGACTTCGTGCAGGCCGAGATGGAGAAATGGGGAGCGGCGGCACGGGCCGCCGGCATCACCCCGCAGAATGCCGGATAGGGAAACGGACCCGTCGCGGCAGGGGGCCAGGGGCTGCGCCCCTGGAGGCCCTACCCGCCAGCCAGCCCCGCCATTTCCCCCACCGTCACCGGCTTGGTCGGAAACCGCGTCCTGAGCGGCTCCAGGCTCTCCGGCGCCACGCCCCGCGCCTCCGCCATCAGCGCATGCACCGCCGGCCCGCAGACGCGCCCCTGGCATGCCCCCATCCCGGCGCGCAGGAAGGCCTTCACCTGGTTCGGGCCTTGCGCGCCCAGCGCCACGGCGGCACGCAAGCGCCCGGCGGTGATTTCCTCGCAGCGACACACCACCGTGTCATCCGCCACGCGGGACATGGGCAAGGGCGGGTAGAGGGCATCCAACAGCGCCCGCGGCGCCAGCTCGGCCGCGCGGCGATGGAGCAGCGGGCCGGCCTGGGCGTCGCGCTGCTCGGGCGTCAGGTGGCCCAGCCAGCGCGCCGCCTCCAGCGCCGCGATCCGGCCGGAGAGGGCGGCCGCGCGCGCGCCGCCGATGCCGCCGCCATCGCCCGCCATCAGCAACCCATCCAGGCTGGTATTGCCCCAGCTGTCGAGCACGGGGCGGAAGCTGGCCTGGGCGCGATCCCAGACATGGGCGCAGCCCGGCAGGGCGCGCGTCACCTGGGTGTTGGGCACCACGCCATCATGCAGCAATAGAAGATCGGCCGGTAAGACCTTGCCATCAATGGATATTTCCATGAGGCGCCCCGCGCCCAGCGCCGCCACCTCGCGCGCATGGATCACCGTCACCCCGGCGCGGCGGATGCGCCACATCCACGCCGCCCCCTGCGCCAGATAGCCCGGCGCCCGCAGCGCCATCGGCAAATGCGGCAGCGCCCGCCAGGGGATGCCGGGCGGCGAGAGGTCCACGATGCCCGCCGGCCGCACGCCCTTGTCCAGCAGCTGCGCCGCATAGAGCCAGAGCAAGGGCCCCTGCCCCGCCAGCCAGACCTGCCCCTCTGGCAGCAGCCCGGCCGTCTTCATCAGGATCTGCGCGGCGCCCACGCCCATCACCCCCGGCAGCGTCCAGCCGGGGATGGGCACGGGCCGCTCGGTGGCGCCGGGCGCCAGCAGCAATACCGAGGCCAGGACCTGCCGCGCCTGCCCGCCCTCGGACCAGCTGACCACCCCATCCTCCTGGATGGCCCAGAGCGTGGCGCCAAAGCGGCATTCGGCGCCACTGGCGGAAGCGGCCTCGATCAGCGCCAGCCCTTCGCGCGCCTGGTCCGCGCCCGGGGCGCCGCGTGCAGGCCGGTAGAAGCCGCCGACGGCGCGATGCACCTGCCCGCCCGGGGCGGCGTTCTCCTCCAGCAGCAGGGTCTCGATGCCATGGGCCCGCGCCTCGGTCGCAGCGGCCAGGCCCGCGGGGCCGGCGCCGAGGATGAGGAGCGGAACCTCCCTCACGCGCCGCTCTCCCTTGCGCCAGCCTGCATGCGCGCAGAAAGGCCGGGCGTGACCAGCACCAGGCAGGCCTGGCTGTTCGCCACGCCCTCCACCTCGACCAGGCAGTCGAAGCAGGCGCCCATCATGCAGAGCGGTCCGCGTGGCCTGCCGCTGACGGCGGTGTCACGGAAATGGAGGATTCCCGCGGCGAGCAGCGCGGCGGCGAGGCTTTCGCCCTGTCGCGCGGGGAGGGTGGCGCCGTTCCAGCTGATCTCGCAATCGGTCGGAGCGGTGCGCCGGAACATCCCGCTACCAGCGCCGCGAGGGGCCGCAATCCAGATGGACAAAGCCGTCGCGCCGGTAGAGGCCGACGCCGCCCGTCTGCATGTCGGCCGCCACGCGCGCGATGCCCAGCGCATTGCGCCCCGGCAGCCGCGAATCGCAGGCCATGCCCGACATGTGCAGCGAGGCACGGCTGACACGGCGCGAGGAGCGCGCGCGGGCCGCATTGGTCTCGGGCGCGCGATAGCCGCTGATGACCTCCCAGGTGTCGGAGGAATCAAGTGCGCGCTGCACCGTCACCAGCACGTCGAAGAGGCGCGGGTCCATCGGCGTGGCTTCATCCATGCCGGGGTCGCGCAGGACGAGGTCGAGGCGTTGCAGCGCGTCGCGGTCATAGCGGCCGTCGCGCCAATAGACGCCCTGGAAGCTCTCGCCGGTCTGGGCGCGGCGGATGGAGATGGCGCGGGTGCCGGAATTGCCGAGGCGCTGAGCCACGGCCTCCTCCGGCATGGCGGCAAAGCCCAGGCCGAAGGCGGCGCCGAGCAGGCCGCGCCGGCCCAGGGCCGGGGCCTCCGCGCAGGGCGCTGAATCATCGGCCGCGCAGGCCGGGCAGGCATGCTGGAACAGGCGCATGGCTCAGCCCTGCGCCGCCGCCATGGGAATGCCCTGCGGGCGCACTCGCGCATCCATGGCGCGCGCATAGGCCTCGTCCAGGCCATAGATATCCTGTCGGACTCGCAATTCGCTGCCCTCCACGGTGACGGTTGAATAAAACAGGCGCACGGGCGGCTGGCGCCGCAGCGGGATGGTCTGGGTGTTGCGCGTGGCGAGCACACGGTCCACCCGCTCCCGGTCCCAGCCTGGCGTGCCGTCCAGCGCCGCCATCAGGAAATCCATCGGCCGCTCCAGGCGGATGCAGCCCGAGGATTGCGCGCGATCCGCCCGGCGGAAGTATTGCCGGTCGGGCGTGTCGTGCATGTAGATGTCGTCATTGTTGGGCATGTTGAACTTCAACCGGCCCAGCGCGTTCAGATCCCCTGCATCCTGGCGGATCACGAAGGGGAAGCGGTCCGGGTTGATGGCGCGCCAATCCACCGTGGTGGGGTCGATTTCCACCACCTGGCCATCCACCCGGCCGAAGATGCGGAAGCCGCGCTGCTGCAGGGCCGTGGGATCACGGCGAAGGCGCGGCAGCAGGTCTTCCTTGGCATTGCGCTGCGGCACCCCCCAGGAAGGGTTGAACTGCACCGAGGTCAGGCGCGTGGTGATCATCGGCGTGGCGCGGGCGGGGCGGCCCACCACAACCGCCATCTCGATGATGGTGCGGCCATCCTCGGTCATGCGCAGGCGGTAATCGGGAATGTTCACATCCACCCGCCGGTCGCCCGAGAGGGTGGGCTGGGCGCGGCGCATGTCCATCGCCACGCGAAGCTGGTTCACATTGGCCTGGGGCGAACGCGCCAGCGCGGCCTGGGTGGCCAGGCCGATGCGAGCGTCGGGCTCGGTCCCCACCGCCGTCTGGAAGCGGCGGACGGCGGCCTGCAGGCGCTCATCATAGGCGCCACCGCTGCCGGGGTTGGCGGCCAGCACGGGGTCGGTCAGGACGAGGCGGGCGCGCAGCGCCGCCACGCGGGCATCGTCGAAGGCGCCGGGCTCCAGCGTGCGGCCGCCCACGGGGAAGCCGGGCCAGGGGCCGGAGGCGCGGGTGCGGGCCGCGGCGAGTGCCGGCTTGAGCACGGCCATGTCGGGGGGCGTCATCGCCGCGCGTTCGATCACCTCGGCCGGCTCGGCCGATTCGGCGATGCGCTGGATCCAGAGGTTCAGGTTGGCCGTGCTGTTCTCGCGGCGGATATCCACCCGGCCGGGCAGGCTGCCGACGCGGCCCTGCACCAGATCGGTCAGGGCGGCGGCGGCGGCGCGGGCGATGGCGGCCGGATCTTCCTGGTTGCCCGGGTTCAACTCGTACCAGCGCGGGTCGAGCCCATCCTCATCCACCCGCATGAGGCGGGCCGAAAGGCGGCGCATGGCCTCGGGCGAGGCGACCATGGTGCGGGCATTCGCGGCCACACCCTGGGCATTTGCGGTGCCGGACGCGACGGCGAGCGCCGACAAGCCGGCCAGGAATTCTCTGCGGTCCATCCGCGCTGTTTACACGCAACGGGCCGTGACCGCAAAGCATCATCGAGGCGCCGATTCGCGCCTTTCAATGGAACCAGCAAAAGGCGAACAGCCGCTAATCCGCAAAGCGCCGCGCGGAAAACAGCTCCATCCCCGGCTCCAGCGCGCCGCGCGCCACCATGGGCGCAAAGAGGCGCGCATGGGCGGCGGCGAGCGTCACGCCGGAATGGCAATTGGCGGTGAAGGCGCCTGGAAAGGCTTCGCTTTCGTCATAGATGGGCAGGCCATCGGGCGCCATGACGCGCAGCGCCGACCAGGCGCGCACGATGTTCAGCCGCGCGATCCAGGGAAAGGACCAGGCGGCGCGCTGGGCGATGGCGGCCATCACATCCTGCGTCTGGTGCAGGTCGAACCCCACCTCCTCCTGGCTGTCGCCAAGCAGGATCGTCCCGTCATCCGTCTGGCGGATGGAGGTGGTGGGCATGGGCAGAACCTCCCGCGTGCGCTCGGTCACCAGGATCTGGCCGCGCTGCGGGCGCACGGGGGCGGAGAGGCCAAAGACCGGCGCCAGCTTCGCATTGCCGAGTCCCGCCGCCAGCACGATGCGCGGGGCGGTGAATTCGCCCGCCGGGGTGCTGACGCGGAAATCGTTCGGCGCTGCGCTGGCGCTGGTCACACCCGCCTCGGCCACGTAGCGCCCGCCCGCCCCGGTGAAGCTGCGATGCAGGGCGTGCAGCAGGTTCAGCGGGTTGGCATGCCCGTCATAGGGCGTCCAGGAGGCGCCGACGACGCGCTCGCCGAGGCCCGGCAGCATGTCCCGCACCTCCTTGGCGCCGAGCATGCGGTAGTCATAGGCGTGATTGCCGGCTTCGGCCTTCATCCGGGCCATGCGGGCGGCGCGGTCCTCGAACTCCTTCTCGCTCAGGCAGAGATGCACGCCGCCGGGCTGGCGCAGCCCGCAATCCAGGCCCGTGCCGGCCGCCAGATCGCCCGCGAAGCCGCCCCAGGCCTCGGCCGAGGCGCGGGTCCAGCGCTGGTAATGCGGCGCGCCGAGCCCCTTGGACTGCACCCAGACCAGGCCGAAATTCCCCCGGCTGGCGCGGAAGGCGAGGTCCCCCTCATCGAGCAGGACGGTCTTCAGCCCCTCGCGCTGCAGGCCCCAGGCGATGGCCGAACCCACCAGCCCGCCGCCGACCACGATCGCATCAAACGCCATGTCGCCCGCCTTTCGCCATGGGCCTGATGGAGCACGCACGCGCGCCGCGCGGCAAGTGCCGATTGACGCGGCAGGGCTTCCCGCGAGAGGCTTGCGCATGGCCCCGCTCGACATCCCCTCCCCCCGTAACTCAGACCTGGAAAGCGCGCTGGCCGAAGCCCGCGCCAGCTATGCCGCAGCGAGGCCGGAAAGTGCTGCGCTGCATGCGGCGGCGCGCAAGGTGATGCCCGGCGGGAATACGCGGACCGTGCTCTTCTGGTCGCCCTTCCCGATCAGCATGGTGCGCGGCGAAGGGGCGCGGCTGTGGGATGCCGATGGCCGCGCCTATACCGACATGCTGGGCGAATACACGGCAGGCCTGTTCGGCCATAGCGAGAAGCGCATCCTGGATGCCGCCAAGGCGGCCATGGACAATGGCATCAACCTGGCCGGCGCGGGCGCCAAGGAGGTGCGCTTCGCCGAGCTGGTCTGTGCGCGCTTCCCCTCGATCGACCGCGTGCGCTTCACCAATTCGGGCACGGAGGCGAATATCATGGCGCTCTCCGCCGCCCGGGCCTTCACGGGCCGCGCCGAGATCATGGTGGCGCGCGGCAGCTATCACGGCGGCGTGATGACCTTCGCCTATGGCCAGAGCCCGGTGAACCTGCCGGTGCCCACGCGCTTCATGGAGTACAACGACGTCGAAGGCACCGTGGCCGCCATCCGCGAGGCCGGTGACAAGCTGGCCGCCGTGCTGCTGGAGCCCATGCTGGGCTCGGGCGGCTGCATCCCCGCCACCCGGGAATTCCTGACCGCCCTGCGCGAGGTCTGCACCGAGACGGGCGCCGTGCTGATCTTCGACGAGGTGATGACCAGCCGCCATGCCGAGGGCGGGCTGCAGCAGCGCCATGGCGTGACGCCGGACATGACGACCCTGGGCAAGTACATCGCCGGCGGGATGAATGTCGGTGCCTTTGGCGGCCGCGCCGAGATCATGGACGTCTTTGACGCGCATCGCCCCGGCGCCCTGCCCCATGCGGGCACCTTCAACAACAATGTCTGGTCCATGGCCGCCGGCTGCGTGGCGCTGGGCGAGCTGTTCACCGGGCCGGTGGTGGAGGCGCTGTTCCAGCGCGGCGAGTCGCTGCGCGCCCGGCTCAACGCCGCCTGCGCCGAGGCCGGCGTGGAGATGCAGTTCACTGGTGCAGGCAGCATGATGGCGGCGCATTTCCGCAGCCAGGCCATCACAACCCCCTATGCCGCCACCCCGGAGGAGGAGCAGCGCCGGGAGCTGTTTTTCCTGGATATGCTGGAGGCGGGCTTCTACCTGGCGCGCCGCGGCATGGTGGCGCTGAGCCTGCCGCTCGGCGTCACGGATCTGGAGGGGTTTGTCGCGACGTTCCGCGAATTCCTCCAGGCGCGCGGGCCGCTCCTCAAGAGCGGCGCCGCCTGAGCGCCTTCAGGCGATCAGATAGCCCACGAGGATAATGAAGCCCACGAGGAGGCCGAGCGCGCGGAGAACCGCCCAGATCTCGCCCTTGACGGGGCCTTCCTCTTCCTTCGAGCTCCGGATCACATTGACCGGCGGTCGCTGCGGAATCGCGCCCCCACTGGGAGCCTCCTGCTCTGTCACCATCCTGATTGACCCCTTTTCCCAGAAGAATCAGGGCTACCAACTGCTCATGATGGCAATCGTTGCGCCCTGACCTTCTCCCACACTGGCGGCAGCTTAGCCGAGGGGCACGCCCAGAAAAAGCGACCACAGGACGAGTGGCGAGAAAAACATGCGTACTCCCGGTTGCAGTGCCCTCGTCACACCGTCCCGGCCGTGACAAAGCTCACGATTTCGGTGCCTTCCTCGATGCTCTCCCCCTCCGCGCAACCCAGATGGGCGATGACGCCGTCGCGCGCCGCGGTGATCTTGATCTCGGTCTTCATGGCTTCCAGCACGGCCAGAAGCTGCCCCTTGGTCACCGCATCGCCGGCGGCCACCAGCAGCCGCACCACGCGGCCAGGGATCGGCGCGGCGAGCCGGCTTTCTCCGGCTGCATCCTCGCTGGCTGGGGCCAGGGGGTCGCGGCGGTGCAGGCGCCAGCTCTCGCCGCCCATGTGGATGGTGCAGCCATCCACCTCGGGGGTGAGGCCGAAGGCTTCGCTCAGATCGCCCTCCACCAGGGTCAGCTCTTCCACCCGCCCGCCGATGGCGACATGGCGCGGCGCGCCACCGCCGACCGTGACGCGAAAGCCCCCCTTCTCCCAGGCCAGCGTGACCTGGCGGGGCGCCACGCCGTCATCCCAGAGGTGTATCGTCTCGGCCACGCCTTGCAGGCGCCAGCCGGTGCAGACGGCCCAGGGCGAATAGGGCCAGTGCAGATCGCCCCCATTCCGCCGAAGCTGCGCCATCTCGCCGGCCGCGGCTGCGATCAGCACGCGGTCGGGCGCGGGTTCGGGCGGCGCCAGCAGCAC
>NZ_JAIEQY010000095.1 GCF_019747315.1 Roseococcus sp.
GCGAGGGCGGCGGCCAGGATATCGCGCAACGGCTCCACCGGCAGGCCGAACAGGGCCTCGGCCAGCGCCATCAGCCCTGGCGCAGCGGGGGCGGGCAGGGCGCCGAGCCAGATCCGCGGGCGCAGCGCGGTGATCGCGACCACCCCATCCGGATCGCGCCGCGCCAGGATGGGCGGGGCGGGCAGGGCGCCGATCCGCGGGGCGATTCCGCGCGCCGCCATCAGCTGGTGCAGCAGGGCCGGCGCCAGGCCGCCGGGCGGTGCCAGCAGGATATCAGGGGCGCCGATCAGCGCGCCAGAAAGGCGCTGGAGGATGGTCAGCATCGCCTGGTCCGGCAGGGCGATGATGATCATTTCCGAGAGCTCGGCGGCGCGCCAGAGATCGGCCGCGACATGGACGGGAAAGCGCCCCTCCAGGATGCCGCGCGTGGTGATCTCGCTGCCCAGGTGCCTGGTGCCGCCGCCGCGCGGCGACCAGAGCGAGACGGCATGGCCCCGCGCGGCCATGATGGCGGCCATGGCGCTTCCCGCCGGCCCGGCGCCGAGAACAGCGACCCTCATCTCCGACCAACCCCCATGATTTCTTCAAAATGCGCTGGTCGGGGGCCGCGCCGCAATCTCTGTCACACAGCATTCGCCCGGCCGTCATTGCCCTGTTGCGGAACCCGCGATAGCCAGCCCGCATGAACGCAGAAGCGCAGAGCATGAACGCCCCGCCCCTGGTGGACCAGGCCAAGCCCAAGGCGCGCCGCATGAAGCGCGGCCGCCCGCTGCGCTTCCAGCCGCGCCTGCCCGGGCAGCTGTGGAACGACGTGCTGGGCGAGCGGCCGGTGGGCGGGCGGTTCCGCGCCTTTCGCCGCATCTTCACGGCGGTGCTCTTCACCCTGCTCTGCATTCCCGTGCAGGCGGTGCTGGTGCAGTTTTCCGGCCCGGCGAAGAACCGCTTCGCGCGCTTCTATCATCGCAGCCTCTGCTGGATCATCGGCCTGAAGCTGCGGGTGATCGGCACGCCGTGCCAGGAGCCGCGCACCCTTTACGTCTCCAACCATTCCTCCTGGCTCGACATCCTGGTGCTGGGCGCCACGCTGGATGCGCGCTTCGTCTCCAAGGCCGAGGTCGCCTCCTGGCCGCTGATCGGCTGGGTGGCGAAGCTCGGGCGTTCCATCTTCGTCAGCCGTAACCGCGGCCGCACGGGCAGCGAGGTGCAGGAGCTTCGGGCGCGGTTCGAGGCGGGGGACAGCATCATCCTCTTCCCCGAGGGCACGACGAGCGACGGCGCGCGGGTGCTGCCCTTCCGCTCCTCCTTCTTCTCGGTGGCGGATGCGGCCAGCCGAATCCAGCCCATGGCCCTGGTCTATGACCGTCTGGGCGGGCTGCCGGTGGGCCGCCGGGACCGGCCGCTTTTCGCCTGGTATGGCGACATGGAGACCGGCAGCCATGCCTGGAAGCTGCTGCGCCGCACCGGCACGCGGGTGACGGTGGTGCTGGATGAGAGCTTCGCGCCCGACACCGTGCCGGACCGCAAGGCGCTGGCGGCGCGGCTCGGGCGCTCCATCACCGAGACGGCTGCCACGCTGCGGCAGAATCGGGACATCCAGCCCCGCACCGCCTGGATGCGATGAATCCGCTTGACCGACGCGACCTCGTTTTGGGAGCGTGTCATTGATGGATTGTCAGCCCCTCTTGCCGGCCCGCCGGTCGGAACTGGGCCGCTCTTCTTGACCGCGCGGCTCAGGCTCCGCATTTCTCCCCGCTGGATCGCTCCAGGGCATTCCCTGTGGGTGGGCAGCGAGGACCCCGCATGAACGAAGACTCCCAGCCTTTGTCCCTTGGCAAGAAGCGCCTCTTCCTGCGCAGCTGGGGTTGCCAGATGAATGTCTATGACAGCGCCCGCATGGCGGATGTGCTGGCCCCCCTCGGCTATGCGCCGGTGGATGCGCCGGAAGGTGCTGACATGATCATCCTCAACACCTGCCATATCCGCGAAAAGGCAACGGAGAAGCTGTTTTCCGAACTCGGCCGCCTGCGCCAGCTGAAGCAGGCGAAAGAGGCGGAGGGCGGCGAGATGGTACTGGCTGTCGCCGGCTGCGTGGCCCAGGCCGAGGGGGCGGAGATCACCGCCCGCGCCCCCTATGTGGATATCGTGCTGGGACCGCAAAGCTATCACCGCCTGCCCGAGATGGTGGCCCGCGCCGGCCGCACCGGCCGCGCCGTGGTGGAGACGGATTTCCCGGTCGAGGAGAAGTTCGACTTCCTGCCGGAGATCAGCGCGCCGCAGGGTGTGACGGCCTTCCTGACCATCCAGGAGGGCTGCGACAAATTCTGTTCCTTCTGCGTCGTGCCCTATACGCGCGGCGCCGAATACAGCCGCGGCCCGGCCGCCGTGCTGGCCGAGGCGCGCAAGCTCGCGGGGCAGGGGGCGCGCGAGATCACGCTGCTCGGCCAGAATGTGAATGCGTATCACGGCGAGGGCGAGGATGGCCGCGAATGGGGCCTGGCGCGGCTGCTCTACGCCCTGGCCGAGATCCCCGGCCTCGATCGCCTGCGCTACACCACCTCCCATCCGCGGGACATGGATGCGGCGCTGATCGCGGCCCACCGGGACATCCCGGCCGTGATGCCCTTCCTGCATTTGCCCGTGCAATCCGGCAGCGACCGCATGCTGGAGGCGATGAATCGCGGCCACACCGCGGAGGATTACCTCCGCCTCGTGGACCGGCTGCGCGCTGCACGGCCGGATCTGGCGCTGAGCACCGACATCATCGCGGGCCATCCGGGCGAGACCGAGGCGGATCACGAGGCGACGATGGCGCTGATCCGGCGCGTGGAATTCGCCCAGGCCTTTTCCTTCAAGTATTCGCCCCGGCCGGGCACGCCGGCCGCGGGCGCCCCGCACCGGGTGGATGAACCCACGAAGGATCGCCGCCTGCAGGAGGTCCAGGCCCTGCTGCGGGACCAGCAGGCCGCCTTCAATGCGGGCCTGACCGGGCAGACCGTGCCCGTCCTCTTCACCGCGCCCGGCCGCCTGGCCGGACAATTGTCGGGTCGCACGCCCTGGTTGCAACCGGTGCACCTGCCCGGACCTTTATCTCTCATCGGTGCCACGGCCCCGGTGTTTATCCGCGCCGGCAACCCCAACTCCCTCGCGGGAGAATTGGCCCAACAGGAGAAGACAGCCGCTTGAGCAACGCCCTCGCCCTTCGCAATCGCCCCGCTTCCCCGCCATCCTCCGAGAGCCGCAGCGTCACGCTGCAATTCGAGGACAACGCCCTGCTCCCCCTTCTCTATGGCGAGCATGACCGGCATCTGGCGCGGATCGAACAGCGATGTGGCGTGCGATTGGCAAGCCGCGGCAACCGCCTCACCATCACCGGCAATTCCGAACGCACCGGGATGGCCGAGCAGGTGCTGCGCGGCCTTTGGCGCGGCATCGAGCGCGGCCAGGCGCCCGGCGCCTCCGAGGTCGAGGCCGCGATCCGCATGGCCGAGGGCGAGATGGAGCAGGACCCCAGGCTGCCCTTGCAGGACATTCCGCAGATCCGCACGCGCCGCGGCGCCATCGCGCCCCGCACCCCGGCGCAATCCGCGTATATGGAGACGCTCGCCAAGCACGAGATGGTCTTCGGCATCGGCCCGGCCGGCACCGGCAAGACCTATCTGGCCGTGGCGCAGGGCGTGGCGCTGCTCCAGGCGGGGCGGGTGGATCGCATCGTGCTCAGCCGCCCGGCCGTCGAGGCCGGCGAGCGTCTTGGCTTCCTGCCCGGCGACATGAAGGAGAAGGTGGACCCCTATCTCCGCCCCCTCTACGACGCCCTGCATGACATGCTGCCGGCCGAGCAGGTCACGCGGCGCCTGGCCGCCGGCGAGATCGAGATCGCGCCATTGGCCTTCATGCGTGGCCGCACCCTGGCCCATTGCTTCGCCATCCTGGACGAGGCGCAGAACACCACCCCCGCCCAGATGAAGATGTTCCTCACCCGCATGGGCGAGGGCACGCGCATGGCCATCACGGGCGATCCTTCGCAGGTGGATCTGCCCCATGGGCAGAAATCTGGCCTGGTGGAGGCGATTTCCATCTTGCGTGATGTTCCGGGAATTGGTTTCACCCATTTCGACGAGCGGGATGTGGTAAGGCATCCGCTCGTGGGCCGCATCGTTTCGGCCTATGGACGCATGGAGGGCGCACGGCCCGCCTCGCCGGATGCGAGGGGCCGTGTTGCCGGGAAGGAGTTGAATGTCACCGGGAAGTAGTCTGCCCGGCGGGGGGTATTCCACCGCTGGGCTTGCCAATGTCGAGCTCATCTTCGCCGCGCCCGGCTGGCGCGGTGCCGTGCCCCGTGCCGAGGCACTGGCGCGGCGGGCCGTGGAAGCGACGCTCGCGGATCAGCGCGAGAATGGCCACCTCACCATCCTGTTGACGGATGACGCCGAGATCCGCCGCCTCAATGGTGGGTTCCGCGGCAAGGAGAAGGCGACGAACGTCCTCTCCTTCCCGGCCCCGTATGGCAGCCTGACGCTGGGGGATCTGGCGCTTTCACTCGGCGTGGTCCGGCGCGAGGCGCTTGCGGAAGCGCGCCCCATGCCGGCGCATTTCGCCCATCTGATCGTCCATGGCACGCTGCACCTGCTGGGGCATGACCATCTGGCGGCCGGCGAGGCGATGCTGATGGAGCGGGCGGAGACTCGCATCCTGCATCGCCTGGGTGTCGCCAATCCCTGGCGCGTCCGGTGGGCCGCCTGATGGCCTCCGACCACACATCGCAGCGCCCGCCCATGATCCGCCGCCTCCGTGAACTCTTCTCCAAGCGTGAGGAAAGCCTACGCGACCGCGTGGAGGAGCTGATCGAGGCGCCGGACGCGCTGGCCACCGATGGCCGCACGCTGGACCCGCATGAGCGTTCGCTGCTCTCCAATGTGCTCAAGCTGCGCGGCGCCACCGCCTATGACGTCATGTTGCCGCGCGCCGACATCATCGCGCTGCCGGCCGACCTCACGCTGGACCAGGCTGTGGCCGCCATCCAGCGCGAGGGACACAGCCGCTACCCGGTCTATCAGAACCAGCTCGATGACGTGCTGGGGATGGTGCACATCAAGGACATCATCGCTGCCGTGGGCCGCCAGGCGCCCTTCAGCCTGCGCGCCATCCTGCGCAAGCCGCTGCTGGTGGTGCCGAGCGTCCCCGTGCTCGACCTGCTGCTGCGCATGCGCGAGGCGCGGATGCACATGGCGCTCGTGGTGGATGAATATGGCGGGATCGACGGCCTGATCACCATCGAGGACCTGGTCGAGACCATCGTCGGCGACATCGCCGATGAGCACGACGAGGTCGGCGCGCCCATGATCACCGAGCGCGGCGAAGGCGTGCTGGAAATGGACGCCCGCACCGAGATCGAGAGCTTCGAGGCGCGCATGGGCCCGGTGCTGACGGATGAGGAGCGCCAGGCCGATATCGACACGGTGGGCGGCCTGGTCCTGACCATGGCGGGACGAGTGCCGGCGCGGGGCGAGATTTTCTCGCACGCCTCGGGGCTGGAATTCCGCGTGCTGGATGCGGATGCGCGGCGTATTCGGCGGCTGCGCGTGCGGCGGCCTGTGGAGGGCAGCAAGGCCGCGGCCGAGTAGGTGATATTGAGGGGCGCTGCCCCTCAAACTCCCCGCCAGGAAACTCGTTTCCTGGACCTTCTTTCGACGGCTTGAGGGCAGCGCCGCGGGGTGATCTCCTGTAAGGAATCGCCATGGCTCGCTTCTTCCTCGCCCGGCCCTGGCTGCTGGCCTTCCTCCTCGGCGCCCTTTCCGTGCTGGCTTTGCCGCCGGTGCATGCCGTCCCGGTCCTGCTGGTCACGATCCCGGGCTTCCTCTGGCTGATCGGCACGGCACCGGGCTGGCAGCGCGCGGCCTGGTGGGGCTTTGCCTTCGGCTTCGGGTACCATCTGGCCGGGCTCTACTGGATCACCCATTCGCTCTTCACCGATATCGGGCGCTGGTGGTGGCTGGTGCCGGTGGCCGCCCCCGGCGTGGCGCTGCCGGTGGCGCTGTTCAGCGTGATTCCGGCGCTGGTGGCCTGGCGCATGCCCGCGGGCTGGCCGCGCGTGCTGGGCTTCGCCGGCGCCTGGGTGGCGGCCGAGATGCTGCGCGGCGTGATGTTCACGGGTTTCCCATGGAACCTCCTCGGCACGGTCTGGGCCTTCCATGCGCTGCCCCTGCAGCCCGCGAGCGTGATCGGCGTCCACGGCCTCTCACTGCTCACGGTGCTCCTGGCATCCCTTCCCGTGCTGCACAGCCACCGCGCCTGGGCGGGCGGGGCGGCGGTGCTGGCGCTCTGGATGGGCTTCGGCGCCTGGCGCCTGGAGCAACCCTTGCCGCCGGATCACGAGGTCCGGCTGGTCCTCGTCCAGGGCAATGTGGCGCAGGACACGAAGTGGGACCCCGCCCGGCGCATGCCCATCTTCCAGCGCTACCTGGAGCTTTCGGCCGAGGGCGCGCGGGAGGCGGCAGCCTCCCATCCCGGCCAGCCCGTGTTGGTGATCTGGCCGGAGACGGCGAGTCCCTTCCTCCTGGCGCAGGACCCCGAGGCGATGCGGCTCGCCGCCGCCATCCTGCCACCGGAGGGAATCCTGCTGGCCGGAACGGTCCGGGCGGAATGGGGCCCGGATGGCCGGCTGCGGGAATTGTTCAACAGCCTGGTGGCGCTGGACCCCACGGGCCAGGCGGTGGGCGTCTTCGACAAGGCGCATCTGGTGCCCTTCGGCGAGTATATGCCGCTCGGCGGCATCATCCCGATCCGCATGGTGACGGGTGGCACGGATTTCTCGGCGGGACCGGGGCCGGAGGTGCTGACCCTGCCGCGCGGGCTGCCTTCGCCGGGGCCGCTGATTTGCTACGAGGTGATCTTCCCTGGCCGGGTGGTCGGCGCGGAGCGCCCCGCCTGGCTGCTGAACATCACCAATGACGCCTGGTTCGGGATCTCCGCCGGGCCCTACCAGCATCTGGCCGCGGCCCGGCTGCGGGCGGTGGAGGAAGGCCTGCCCATGGTGCGCGCAGCCCAGACGGGTATTTCCGCCGTGCTGGATGCAACCGGGCGGCAGCGCGCGCGCTTGGACCTTGGGCTGTCCGGGCAATTCGGGGTTGCCCTGCCGGTGGCATTGGCGCCGACCCTGTTCGCCCAGGGCGGGCTCTGGATCCCGGGGGTGGGATGGGTTCTCTGTTTTGCTTTTGCCGGATTTTCCGTGGCTTGGCGGCGGCATGTCGTCCGGTAGGAAGATGGAACGGCATTTTATTTATTGAGATTTGGCAAAAATATTGACGCTTCCTTGCAGTGCAGCTAAACACAACCTGCAGGCTAGGTTGACCGGGATGTCGCAATCAGCGCTCCCATCGGCTGCTAGGGCAAGGAATGCGAGATGGCTCGGGGCGCCGTGCCGGAATTTCGACAAAAGTCGGGCAGTGACGAACTCTGGCTGGGCAAGGGCGCATTTTGAGATGAGAGAAGCAATGTCGAGTGGCGAAGCGACCGAAAAGGTCGAAAAGGAACATCGTCCGAGCCCGATTGACGTGCATGTCGGCTCGCGCGTGCGTCTCCGCCGGACCCTGTTGGGCATGAGCCAGGAACGCCTGGGCGAGGCCCTCGGCCTCACCTTCCAGCAGGTCCAGAAATATGAGCGCGGCGTGAACCGGATCGGCGCATCGCGGCTGTTTGACCTCTCGCGCGTGCTCGATGTGCCGATCAGCTTCTTCTTCGACGACCTGCCGAGCTCCGTGGGCGGCAGCCAGGGCTTTGCCAACCGCGTCTCCGGCTTCGCCGAGGCGCAGGAAGGCTTCGGCGACGACACGCTGCACCGGCGTGAGACGCTGGAACTGGTGCGCGCCTATTATCGGATTTCCGACCCTTCCGTCCGCAAGCGCGTCTTCGACCTGATCAAGGCGATGACCCC
>NZ_JAIEQY010000192.1 GCF_019747315.1 Roseococcus sp.
GCGAGGGCGGCGGCCAGGATATCGCGCAACGGCTCCACCGGCAGGCCGAACAGGGCCTCGGCCAGCGCCATCAGCCCCGGGGCGGCAGGCGCGGGCAGGGCGCCGAGCCAGATCCGCGGCCGCAGCGCGGTGATCGCGACCACCCCGTCCGGATCGCGCCGCGCCAGGATGGGCGGGACGGGCAGGGCGCCGATACGCGGCGCGATGCCGCGCGCCGCCATCAGCTGGTGCAGCAGGGCTGGCGCGAGGCCGCCGGGCGGTGCCAGCAGGATATCCGGGGCGCCGATCAGCGCGCCCGAAAGGCGCTGGAGGATGGTCAGCATCGCCTGGTCCGGAAGGGCGATCAGGATCATTTCCGAGAGCTCGGCGGCGCGCCAGAGATCGGCCGCGACATGGATGGGAAAGCGCCCCTCCAGGATGCCGCGCGTGGTGATCTCGCTGCCCAGCTGCCTTGTGCCGCCGCCGCGGGGCGACCAGAGCGAGACGGCATGGCCCCGCGCGGCCATGATGGCGGCCATGGCGCTTCCCGCCGGCCCGGCGCCGAGAACAGCGACCCTCATCTCCGACCAACCCCCATGATTTCTTCAAAATGCGCTGGTCGGGGGCCGCGCCGCAATCTCTGTCACACAGCATTCGCCCGGCCGTCATTGCCCTGTTGCGGAACCCGCGATAGCCAGCCCGCATGAACGCAGAAGCGCAGAGCATGAACGCCCCGCCCCTGGTGGACCAGGCCAAGCCCAAGGCGCGCCGCATGAAGCGCGGCCGGCCGCTGCGCTTCCAGCCGCGGCTGCCCGGGCAGCTCTGGAACGATGTGCTGAGCGAGCGGCCGGTGGGCGGGCGGTTGCGCGCCTTTCGGCGCATCTTCACGGCGGTGCTCTTCACCCTGCTCTGCATCCCCGTGCAGGCGGTGCTGGTGCAGTTTTCCGGCCCCGCGAAGAACCGCTTCGCGCGCTTCTATCATCGCAGCCTCTGCTGGATCATCGGCCTCAAGCTGCGGGTGATCGGCACGCCGTGCCAGGAGCCACGCACGCTCTACGTCTCCAATCATTCATCCTGGCTCGACATCCTGGTGCTGGGCGCCACGCTCGATGCCCGCTTCGTCTCCAAGGCCGAGGTCGCCTCCTGGCCGCTGATCGGCTGGGTGGCGAAGCTCGGGCGTTCCATCTTCGTCAGCCGTAACCGCGGCCGCACGGGCAGCGAGGTGCAGGAGCTTCGGGCGCGGTTCGAGGCGGGGGACAGCATCATCCTCTTCCCCGAGGGCACGACGAGCGACGGCGCGCGGGTGCTGCCCTTCCGCTCCTCCTTCTTCTCGGTGGCGGATGCGGCCAGCCGAATCCAGCCCATGGCCCTGGTCTATGACCGTCTGGGCGGGCTGCCGGTGGGCCGCCGGGACCGGCCGCTTTTCGCCTGGTATGGCGACATGGAGACCGGCAGCCATGCCTGGAAGCTGCTGCGCCGCACCGGCACGCGGGTGACGGTGGTGCTGGATGAGAGCTTCGCGCCCGACACCGTGCCGGACCGCAAGGCGCTGGCGGCGCGGCTCGGGCGCTCCATCACCGAGACGGCTGCCACGCTGCGGCAGAATCGGGACATCCAGCCCCGCACCGCCTGGATGCGATGAATCCGCTTGACCGACGCGACCTCGTTTTGGGAGCGTGTCATTGATGGATTGTCAGCCCCTCTTGCCGGCCCGCCGGTCGGAACTGGGCCGCTCTTCTTGACCGCGCGGCTCAGGCTCCGCATTTCTCCCCGCTGGATCGCTCCAGGGCATTCCCTGTGGGTGGGCAGCGAGGACCCCGCATGAACGAAGACTCCCAGCCTTTGTCCCTTGGCAAGAAGCGCCTCTTCCTGCGCAGCTGGGGTTGCCAGATGAATGTCTATGACAGCGCCCGCATGGCGGATGTGCTGGCCCCCCTCGGCTATGCGCCGGTGGATGCGCCGGAAGGTGCTGACATGATCATCCTCAACACCTGCCATATCCGCGAAAAGGCGACGGAGAAGCTGTTTTCCGAACTCGGCCGCCTGCGCCAGCTGAAGCAGGCGAGAGAGGCCGAGGGCGGCGAGATGGTGCTGGCCGTCGCCGGCTGCGTGGCCCAGGCCGAGGGTGCGGAGATCACCGCCCGCGCGCCGTATGTGGACATCGTGCTGGGGCCGCAAAGCTATCACCGCCTGCCCGAGATGGTGGCCCGCGCCGGCCGCACCGGCCGCGCCGTGGTGGAGACCGATTTTCCGGTGGAGGAGAAGTTCGACTTCCTGCCCGAAATCAGCGCGCCGCAGGGGGTGACGGCCTTCCTGACCATCCAGGAGGGCTGCGACAAATTCTGCTCCTTCTGCGTGGTGCCCTATACGCGCGGCGCCGAATACAGCCGCGGCCCGGCCGCCGTGCTGGCCGAGGCACGCAAGCTCGCGGGGCAGGGGGCGCGCGAGATCACGCTCCTCGGGCAGAATGTGAACGCCTATCACGGCGAGGGCGAGGATGGCCGCGAATGGGGGCTGGCGCGGCTGCTCTACGCCCTGGCGGAAATTCCGGGCCTCGATCGCCTGCGCTACACCACCTCCCACCCGCGGGACATGGATGAGGCGCTGATCGCGGCCCACCGGGACATCCCGGCTGTCATGCCTTTCCTGCACCTGCCCGTGCAATCCGGCAGCGACCGCATGCTGGAGGCGATGAACCGCGGCCACACCGCCGATGACTATCTCCGCCTGGTGGACCGGCTGCGCGCGGCGCGGCCCGACCTCGCCCTCAGCACCGACATCATCGCGGGCCATCCGGGCGAGACCGAGGCGCACCATGAGGCGACCATGGCGCTGATCCGGCAAGTGGGCTTCGCCCAGGCCTTCTCCTTCAAATATTCGCCCCGCCCCGGCACGCCCGCCGCCGGCGCGCCGCATCGCGTGGACGAGGCGACCAAGGATCGCCGCCTGCAGGAGATTCAGGCCCTGCTGCGGGACCAGCAGGCCGCCTTCAACGCGAGCCTGACCGGGCAGACCGTGCCCGTGCTCTTCACCGGGGCGGGCCGGCAGGCGGGACAATTATCGGGACGCACACCGTGGTTGCAACCGGTGCACGTGCCGGGACCTTTATCTCTCATCGGCCAGACTGCGCCGGTGTTCATTCGCGCCGGAAACCCCAATTCCCTGGCCGGGGAATTGGCCCAACAGGAGAAGACAGCCGCTTGAGCAACGCCCTCGCCCTTCGCAATCGCCAAGCTTCCCCGCCATCCTCCGAGAGCCGCAGCGTCACGCTGCAATTCGAGGACAACGCCCTGCTCCCCCTTCTCTATGGCGAGCATGACCGGCACCTGGCGCGGATCGAACAGCGATGTGGCGTGCGATTGGCGAGCCGCGGCAATCGCCTGACCATCACCGGCAATTCCGAGCGCACCGGCATGGCCGAGCAGGTGCTGCGCGGGTTATGGCGCGGCATCGAGCGCGGGCAGGCGCCCGGCGCCTCCGAGGTCGAGGCCGCGATCCGCATGGCGGAGGGCGAGATGGAGCAAGACCCCAGGCTGCCGCTCCAGGATATCCCCCAGATTCGCACGCGGCGCGGCGCCATCGCGCCCCGCACGCCCGCGCAGTCGGCCTATATGGAGACGCTCGCCAAGCACGAGATGGTCTTCGGGATTGGCCCCGCCGGCACCGGCAAGACCTATCTGGCCGTAGCGCAGGGTGTCGCGCTGCTCCAGGCGGGCCGGGTGGACCGCATCGTGCTCAGCCGCCCCGCCGTCGAGGCCGGCGAGCGTCTTGGCTTCCTGCCCGGCGACATGAAGGAGAAGGTGGACCCCTATCTCCGCCCCCTCTACGACGCCCTGCATGACATGCTGCCGGCCGAGCAGGTCACGCGGCGCCTGGCCGCCGGCGAGATCGAGATCGCGCCATTGGCCTTCATGCGTGGCCGCACCCTGGCCCATTGCTTCGCCATCCTGGACGAGGCGCAGAACACCACCCCCGCCCAGATGAAGATGTTCCTCACCCGCATGGGCGAGGGCACGCGCATGGCCATCACGGGCGATCCTTCGCAGGTGGATCTGCCCCATGGGCAGAAATCTGGCCTGGTGGAGGCGATTTCCATCTTGCGTGATGTTCCGGGAATTGGTTTCACCCATTTCGACGAGCGGGATGTGGTAAGGCATCCGCTCGTGGGCCGCATCGTTTCGGCCTATGGACGCATGGAGGGCGCACGGCCCGCCTCGCCGGATGCGAGGGGCCGTGTTGCCGGGAAGGAGTTGAATGTCACCGGGAAGTAGTCTGCCCGGCGGGGGGTATTCCACCGCTGGGCTTGCCAATGTCGAGCTCATCTTCGCCGCGCCCGGCTGGCGCGGTGCCGTGCCCCGTGCCGAGGCACTGGCGCGGCGGGCCGTGGAAGCGACGCTCGCGGATCAGCGCGAGAATGGCCACCTCACCATCCTGTTGACGGATGACGCCGAGATCCGCCGCCTCAATGGTGGGTTCCGCGGCAAGGAGAAGGCGACGAACGTCCTCTCCTTCCCGGCCCCGTATGGCAGCCTGACGCTGGGGGATCTGGCGCTTTCACTCGGCGTGGTCCGGCGCGAGGCGCTTGCGGAAGCGCGCCCCATGCCGGCGCATTTCGCCCATCTGATCGTCCATGGCACGCTGCACCTGCTGGGGCATGACCATCTGGCGGCCGGCGAGGCGATGCTGATGGAGCGGGCGGAGACTCGCATCCTGCATCGCCTGGGTGTCGCCAATCCCTGGCGCGTCCGGTGGGCCGCCTGATGGCCTCCGACCACACATCGCAGCGCCCGCCCATGATCCGCCGCCTCCGTGAACTCTTCTCCAAGCGTGAGGAAAGCCTACGCGACCGCGTGGAGGAGCTGATCGAGGCGCCGGACGCGCTGGCCACCGATGGCCGCACGCTGGACCCGCATGAGCGTTCGCTGCTCTCCAATGTGCTCAAGCTGCGCGGCGCCACCGCCTATGACGTCATGTTGCCGCGCGCCGACATCATCGCGCTGCCGGCCGACCTCACGCTGGACCAGGCTGTGGCCGCCATCCAGCGCGAGGGACACAGCCGCTACCCGGTCTATCAGAACCAGCTCGATGACGTGCTGGGGATGGTGCACATCAAGGACATCATCGCTGCCGTGGGCCGCCAGGCGCCCTTCAGCCTGCGCGCCATCCTGCGCAAGCCGCTGCTGGTGGTGCCGAGCGTCCCCGTGCTCGACCTGCTGCTGCGCATGCGCGAGGCGCGGATGCACATGGCGCTCGTGGTGGATGAATATGGCGGGATCGACGGCCTGATCACCATCGAGGACCTGGTCGAGACCATCGTCGGCGACATCGCCGATGAGCATGACGAGGTCGGCGCGCCCATGATCACCGAGCGCGGCGAAGGCGTCCTGGAGATGGACGCCCGCACCGAGATCGAGAGCTTCGAGGCGCGGATGGGGCCGGTGCTGACGGATGAGGAGCGCCAGGCCGATATCGACACGGTGGGTGGCCTGGTCCTGACCATGGCAGGCCGGGTACCGGCGCGCGGGGAGATTTTCTCGCATGCCTCGGGGCTGGAATTCCGGGTGCTCGATGCCGACGCGCGGCGAATCCGGCGGCTGCGCGTGCGGCGGCCGGTGGAGGGCAGCAAGGCTGCGGCCGAGTAGGTGATATTGAGGGGCGCTGCCCCTCAAACTCCCCGTCAGGAAACTCGTTTCCTGGACCTTCTTTCGAAGGCTTGAGGGCAGCGCCGGGGGGTGATCTCCTGTAAGGAATCGCCATGGCTCGCTTCTTCCTCGCCCGGCCCTGGCTGCTGGCCTTCCTCCTTGGCGCCCTCTCCGTGCTGGCTTTGCCGCCGGTGCATGCCGTTCCGGTCCTGCTGGTCACGATCCCCGGCTTCCTCTGGCTGATCGGCACGGCGCCGGGGTGGCGGCGCGCGGCCTGGTGGGGCTTCGGCTTCGGCTTCGGGTACCATCTGGCGGGGCTCTACTGGATCACCCATTCACTCTTCACCGATATCGGGCGCTGGTGGTGGCTGGTGCCGGTGGCCGCCCCCGGCGTGGCGCTGCCGGTGGCGCTGTTCAGCGTGATTCCGGCGCTGGTGGCCTGGCGCATGCCCGCGGGCTGGCCGCGCGTGCTGGGCTTCGCCGGCGCCTGGGTGGCGGCCGAGATGCTGCGCGGCGTGATGTTCACGGGTTTCCCATGGAACCTCCTCGGCACGGTCTGGGCCTTCCATGCGCTGCCCCTGCAGCCCGCGAGCGTGATCGGCGTCCACGGCCTCTCGCTGCTCACAGTACTTCTGGCAGCCCTGCCCGTGCTGCGCAGCCGCCGCGCCTGGGCGGGCGGGGCGGCGGTGCTGGCGCTCTGGATGGGCTTCGGCGCCTGGCGCCTGGCGCAGCCGCTGCCGGCGGATCACGAGGTCCGGCTGGTCCTCGTCCAGGGCAATGTGGCGCAGGATACGAAGTGGGATCCGGCGCGGCGCATGCCCATATTCCAGCGCTACCTGGAGCTCTCGGCCGAGGGCGCGCGGGAGGCAGCGGCCGCCCATCCGGGCCAGCCCGTATTTGTGATCTGGCCGGAGACGGCGAGTCCCTTCCTCCTGGCGCAAGACCCTGAGGCGATGCGACTCGCCGCCGCCGTCCTGCCGCCGGGCGGAATCCTGCTGGCCGGAACGGTCCGGGCGGAATGGGGCCCGGATGGCCGGCTGCGGGAATTGTTCAACAGCCTGGTGGCGCTGGACCCCACGGGCCAGGCGGTGGGCGTCTTCGACAAGGCGCATCTGGTGCCCTTCGGCGAGTATATGCCGCTCGGCGGCATCATCCCGATCCGCATGGTGACGGGTGGCACGGATTTCTCGGCGGGACCGGGGCCGGAGGTGCTGACCCTGCCGCGCGGGCTGCCTTCGCCGGGGCCGCTGATTTGCTACGAGGTGATCTTCCCTGGCCGGGTGGTCGGCGCGGAGCGCCCCGCCTGGCTGCTGAACATCACCAATGACGCCTGGTTCGGGATCTCCGCCGGGCCCTACCAGCATCTGGCCGCGGCCCGGCTGCGGGCGGTGGAGGAAGGCCTGCCCATGGTGCGCGCAGCCCAGACGGGTATTTCCGCCGTGCTGGATGCAACCGGGCGGCAGCGCGCGCGCTTGGACCTCGGGCAGTCCGGGCAATTCGGGGTGGCCCTGCCGGGGGCACTGGCGCCGACCCTCTTTGCCCAGGTTGGCCTCTGGATCCCGGGGGCGGGGTGGGTTCTGTCTTTGGCTTTTGCCGGATTTTCCGTGGTTTGGCGGCGGCATGGCGCCCAGTAGGAAGGTGGCACGGCATTTTATTTATTGAGATTTGGCAAAAATATTGACGCTTCCTTGTCGCGCAGCTAAACACAACCGGCAGGCTAGGTTGAGTGGGATGTCGCAATCAGCGGTCCCATCGGCTGCAAGGGCAAGGAATGCGAGAGGGCTCGGGGCGCCGTGCCGGAATTTCGACAAAAGTCGGGCAGTGACGGGACTTAGGCTGGGCAAGGGCGCATTTTGAGATGAGAGAAGCAATGTCGAGTGGCGAAGCGACCGAGAAGGTCGAAAAGGAACACCGTCCGAGCCCGATTGACGTGCATGTCGGCTCGCGCGTGCGTCTGCGCCGGACCCTGTTGGGCATGAGCCAGGAACGCCTGGGCGAAGCCCTCGGCCTGACCTTCCAGCAAGTCCAGAAATATGAGCGCGGCGTGAACCGAATCGGCGCCTCGCGCCTGTTTGACCTCTCGCGCGTACTCGACGTGCCGATCAGCTTCTTCTTCGACGACCTGCCGAGCTCGGTGGGCGGCAGCCAGGGCTTTGCCAACCGTGTCTCCGGCTTCGCTGAGGCGCAGGAAGGCTTCGGCGACGACACGCTGCACCGCCGCGAGACGCTGGAGCTGGTGCGCGCCTATTATCGGATTTCCGACCCTTCCGTCCGCAAGCGCGTCTTCGACCTGATCAAGGCGATGACCCC
>NZ_JAIEQY010000221.1 GCF_019747315.1 Roseococcus sp.
TCGGTCGCGACCATGGTGGGCTTCGTGACGCTGACCGGCATCACGACGCGCAATGGTATCTTGAAGGTCAGCCACTACCTCAACCTCGCCCTTCACGAGGGCGAGCGATGGGGCCTGGCGCTGGTGCTGCGCGGCAGCGCCGAACGCCTGACGCCGGTGCTGATGACGGCCCTCGCCGCCGGCCTCGCCCTGATCCCGCTGGCCATCGGCGCCGATGCGCCGGGCAAGGAGATCCTGCACCCGGTGGCCGTCACCATTCTGGGCGGCCTGGTCTCGGCCACGCTGCTTGACGCCTTCGTGACACCGATCCTGTTCCACCGCTTTGGCAGGCCCGCGCTGGAACGGCTGCGGGCCGAGGCGGCGGAGCGCAAGGCCGTCGCCGGACAGCAACGTCCGGCTCTCGAAACCTTCTGAACCCATGAGGATCATCATGACCCATCGCCGGATTCTTCTCCTCGCCTTCCTCGCGGTCTCTACCGGGCAGGCCTTTGCCCATGGCGGGGGCCGCGGCGTCAACGGTGGCGTCATTGGCGAAATAGGCGATCGTCACGTCGAGGTGCTGGCGCGAGATGGTGAGATCCGCGTCTGGGTGCTCGACGCCCACGACCACCCGGTGACTGCGGCGGGTGCCAGCGGTAGCGTCATCGTGTTGGCGCAGGGCAGGTCGCAGACCCTTCCCCTGGCAGCCGGCGAGGGCGGCGCCTTTCTGGTCGCGCGCGGCGAATTTCGTGCTGACCGTGCCATGCGCGTCGTCGCCACCCTGACGCTGCCGGGCCAGCCACAGCGTCAGGCCCGCTTCACGCCGGTCGAATAGCCTCGGATAATCCCCCAATGCTCGAACCCGCCGAACGCCGGTTGCTCGATCCCGAAGCCCATATTCTCGTCGTGGAGGATGATGGGGAGATGCGCAACCTGGTCTCGCGGCTGCTGCGCGAGGCCGGGTTTCGCGTTTCCGGCGCGCGGGACGGTCGCGAGATGTGGGAAATGCTCGACGGGCCAGCGGCCCCGCCCGACATCCTGTTGCTTGATGTCATGCTGCCGGGCGTCTCAGGCCTCGACTTGTTGCGCCGCCTGCGCGAGCGTTCTCGAATGCCGGTGATGATGCTGACGGCGCGTGGTGAGGAGATGGATCGGGTCCTGGGCCTGGAACTCGGTGCCGATGACTATGTGGCGAAGCCTTTCTCCCCGCGCGAGTTGGTGGCGCGCGTGCGCGCCCTACTACGCCGCACCGCCCCGGGAGATACGAATGCCGAATCCAGGTCCCGCCGCCTTGCCTTTGCTGGCTGGGTTTTGGACACGGCACGCCGTGAGCTCACTTCACCAGAGGGCGCCGTAGTGGATCTCTCCGGCGCCGAGTACGATCTTTTGATAGCATTCCTGGAACATCCGCAGCGTGTGCTGTCGCGCGAACAGCTGCTGGAAGTGGCGAAGCGGCGCGTTGGCGTAGACCCATTTGATCGTACGGTGGATGTGCAGGTTGGCCGGCTGCGCCGCAAAATCGAACCTGACGACAGCAGCCCGCTGCTGATCAAGACCGTGCGCGGTGCCGGCTACGTCTTCGTGGCCGACGTGACGCGCGCGTGAGGATGCCCTGGCCGCGTTCGCTGGCGGGGCGGATCACGCTGCTGATGTTGGGCGGGCTGACCCTGCTGCATGTGGGCTCCATGATCGTGCACGAGCGGGCGCTGCACGGCGCCGAGAGTGGCGCGCGCCTGGAGCGCCTCGCCGAGCGACTTTCCGCCGCCACCGTGGCCGTGGCTGCCGTGCCGGAGGCGGGGCGCGATGCCGCGGCGCATGCCCTGTCGCTGCCCGGCGTGGAACTGCACTGGGACCGGGTTCCGCCGGTGCCCGAGGGCGAGCCTCCGCCACCGCTCGCGGAGGCGGCCGCGCGGCTTGGCACTGGTGCCAGGCTTGCATGGGACCCCAAGGCCGAACCCGGACACCGTGTGATGGGCGCCATCCCCCTCGCCGACGGCGCGGGCTGGGTCGTCTTTGGCGCCAGTTGGCTCGCGGCGCCGGCCAACCCGATGGAGCGCGGCGCCGTTGTCTCGATGGTCGCGATGGCGCTGGGAATCGGCATCGTCTCGGTGCTGGTGGTGCGCTGGATCACGCGCCCGCTGCGGCGCCTGGCCGATGCCGCCGATGGCATCGGCCATGATCTCGGGGCCCGCCCCCTGGCGACGGAGGGGCCAGTCGAGGTGCGCCACGCGGCACTTGCCTTCAACGCCATGCAGAGCCGTATCCGGCGCCTGGTCGAGGACAGAACTGAAGCACTGGCGGCAGTCAGCCATGATCTGCGAACTCCGCTCGCACGCCTGCGACTGCGCGCGGGCTTCCTGCCCGAGGGCGAGGACCGTGCGCGGATGGAGGCGGACATCGCCGAGATGGAAGCCATGGTGGTGCGCACCCTCGACTACATCCGCGAGGGGCGAGACGGCGAGCCGGTGGTGCCGACGGACCTCGCCGCCATCCTGCAGACCCTCGCCTCGGACGCCGCGGATGCCGGGCATGACATTGTCTATGACGGGCCGCCGCGTGCGGTACTGCCGCTGCGGCGGTTGGCGGCCAAGCGGGCCTTCGCCAATCTGGTGGACAACGCCATCCGCCACGGTGCGTCGCCGGTGCGCCTGACCGTTCAGATCGAGCGCGACGCCTTGGTGGTGGATGTGAGCGATGGCGGGCCAGGGATCGCGCCTGATGACCGCGCCCGTGCCCTTGCGCCATTCCAGCAACTCGACACGGCGCGCGGTGCTGGCGGAAGCGGATTAGGGCTGTCCATCGCGCAACGCTTTGCCGAGGCGAGCGGGGGCACGATCGAACTGAGCCATGCGGACCAGGGTGGATTGGCGGTGCGCATTGCCTTGCCGCGCCAACAAAGCGTCGGACGATAAGCAGGCCTTGACCTTCCCAGTATAGCAAACACCATCTGAAGCCCTGTAGCGAAGGAGGGCTGGCACCATGCTTCACATGACGATTGCCAACATGCACTGCGGCGGCTGTGCCAAGGGCGTCCGCGCCAGTTTGAGTGAGGTCGCACCCGGTGTCACCGTGGAAATCAACCTGGAGCGCCGGCAAGCCAGCCTGGATGTCCCAGACGCGGCGCCCGTGCTGGCAAAGCTGCGCAGCGACGGATGGGAAGCCATGCCGATTGCCGACCAGACGATGACGGCACCGACCTGACATAATTTGTCATTCCCGTGAGAAGCAACGTCACAATTGCGGTCGTATCACATTTAGTATTGTCATCCATCGAAAGGTTCCACCATGCGCCGATCCACCCTGATTATTGCCGCCCTTGGCCTCGCGCTCGCTGGGGGTGCTGGCTTTGCGGTGGCCCAAATGCCGCATCAAGGGCCAGGCCATGGTGCCGCGCAGCCGCAGGCCGGCCACAATCATGGCGCCGCCGCACCCGCGAATGTGTCGCCGTCAACGCGCGCGTTCATGGCGGTGAACGACAAGATGCACCGTGACATGGCGATCACCTTTACCGGCAACGCCGACCGCGACTTCGCCGCCGGCATGATCCCGCACCACCAAGGTGCCATCGACATGGCGCGCGTCGCGCTGGAGTTCGGACGCGACCCGGAAGTGCGCGCGCTGGCCGAAAGCATCATTCGGGATCAGGAGCGTGAGATCGCGCAAATGCGTGCGATCGTGGCCCGGCTGCCTGCGCGATGAGCCTCCACGCCGCCAAGACGCGCCGCTGCGCGTTTGCCGCTGCTACGGCGCTTCTGGCGGCGCCAGCGGTCGCCCAGCGGCAGGAGCATGTCGAGGTTTGGCGTGACCCCCACTGTGGCTGTTGCGCCGCCTGGGTCGAGCATCTGCGTACCGAAGGGTTTGGGGTTACGGATCGCGTCGTTCCCTCCGTTGCGCCATTCCGCCGGATGCTGGGGACGCCGGCCGATCTGCTCTCCTGCCACGCCGGCCGCGTCGCTGGCCTGGTGCTGGAGGGCCACGTGCCGGCCCTTGCGATCCGTCGCGCGCTCTCTGACCGCCCCGCCGGCGTGATCGGCCTTGCGGTGCCTGCCATGCCGGTCGGATCGCCCGGCATGGAAGTGCCCGGACGCGAGCCCGACACCTACGACGTGGTGGCCTGGACCGCTGACGGCAGGCACCGGCCCTTCATGCGCTTCGTCGGCGCCCGCGCCGTCTGACAAGGAACAAAAAAACCATGAGGAAGCTCGGCACCTACACCACCGCGGCAGTCCTGGCGCTCGGGATCGCCGGCACGGCGCTCGCACAAACGGCGCCTCCGGCCGGTGCGGAACACGAGGGCCATCACCCTGACGCGCCGCCTACCGCCCAGCCGCCCGCGTTGCAGCGTGGGGCGCCTGCAGCCGGCATGGCCGGCCCGGGCGGCATGATGGGCGGCGACATGGGCCGCATGATGCAGCAGATGATGCAGGGTCGGATGGCCGCGGCCGCGCTGCAGCCGTTCCGCCGCATTGAGGGGCAGATCGCCTTCTTCCGGGCCGAGCTGCGCATCACCGACGCCCAGCTCTCGCAGTGGACCGCCTTCGCCGATGCCGTCCGCGCCCAAGCCGAGAGGCTCCGCGGGGCCACCCAGCAGGCGATGGGCGGCGGGACGGGGCCTGTCCCTGCACCGCAGCAGATGGAGCGGCGCATCACCTTCCTGACCGCCCAGCTGGACGCGATGCGCGCGGTCTCTGCCGCCGCGGCGCCGCTCTACGCGACGCTCTCCGAGGAGCAGCGCCGCACTGCCGACGAGCTGATCGCCGAGCATTTCCGCAGCATGCGGATGGGGATGTAGTGACATGGACCGGACGGGCACCGTAGGCGCCGAGGCCAAGCCATCCTGGTGGCGCACACGCGCAGGAGTCGCCGTGATCGGCTTTGCGCTGATCGCGGCCTTCTACGTCCTGCGGGAGCATTGGGGCCACGCGTTCGGCGCGCTCCCTTACCTCATCCTCTTAGCATGCCCGGTGATGCACCTGTTCATGCACCACGGGCATGGCCACGGCGGAGGCGAGCAGAACGCTGGTTTAGGTCGTGGCAACGGAGCCAAGTGATGCATCAGGTGCCGCGAAGGTGGGCTGGATTAGCTCCTCCCGCGGCACGCTACCTCGTGGCCATGCTAGCCTTGAACCTGGGCTGGGAAGTCGCGCAGCTCCCCCTCTACACGTTGTGGGTGGAGGGTACGCCGGGCGAGATCGCCTTCGCCGTCCTTCATTGCACTGGCGGGGACGCGATGATCGCTGCCGCCGCGTTGGCGGCGGCGATCCTGTTGACCCGATCCTGGCATTGGCCGAGCCAGGGATGGGGGAGCGTCACGCTGATCGCGACCCTGATTGGCCTTGGCTACACGGTGTTCAGTGAGTGGCTGAATGTCGATCTGCGCCAATCCTGGACCTACACGGCCGCCATGCCGCGCCTTCCGCCGTGGGGAACCGGGCTCGCTCCCTTCCTCCAATGGCTGCTGTTGCCGCCACTGGCGATGCTGGCAGCGCGGCCGCCTGCGCGACCTTTCGCGCGCTGAGAGGTTAAACGGACATGGAACATCACGGCCCCCACACCGCCCACGGCAAGCACGATCCTGAGCTTGAAGGGACTGCCGCGGCGTCGGGCACCGTGAAGGATCCGGTCTGCGGCATGACGGTGGACCCGGCAAAGACCGCGCACCACGCCGATCATGCGGGGCATGCCTACCATTTCTGCTCAGCCGGTTGCCGCACCAAGTTCATCGCCGAACCGGGAAAGTATCTGCAGGCGCGTGCGCCTTTGCGCGCAGAGGCGGTGGCGCCGGGCACCATCTACACCTGCCCGATGCACCCGCAAATCCGGCAGCCAGGGCCGGGCAGTTGCCCGATCTGCGGCATGGCACTCGAACCTGAGACCCCCTCGGCCGAGACGGGACCCAACCCGGAGCTGGTGGACTTCACCCGGCGCTTCTGGATCGGCCTCGTGCTGACCATCCCAGTCTTTCTGCTGGAGATGGGCGGTCACCTGACGGGGATGATGCACCTCGTCGGCGGGCAGCGCGTCGGCAACTGGATACAACTTGCGCTGGCGACGCCCGTGGTGCTCTGGGCGGGCTGGCCTTTCTTTGTCCGCGGCTGGCAGAGCCTGGTGAACCGCAGCCTCAACATGTTCACCTTGATCGCACTCGGCACTGGCGTCGCCTGGGTATTCAGCGTCGTGGCCACCCTCGCCCCAGGCATTTTCCCGGCAGCCTTCCGTGCGGCGGATGGCTCGGTGGCGGTGTATTTTGAGGCCGCTGCGGTGATCGTCGTGCTGGTGCTGCTTGGGCAGGTGCTCGAACTGCGGGCGCGCGAACAGACGGGAGGCGCCATCCGAGCGCTGCTCGATCTGGCGCCAGCCCAAGCCCGTCGGTTGCGCGACGATGGTTCGGATGAGGAGGTGCCGCTGGCCGCCATCGTGGTCGGCGATCGGCTGCGCGTTCGTCCCGGTGACAAGGTGCCGCTCGACGGCGCTGTGCTGGAGGGTGCGTCCAACGTCGATGAGAGCTTGGTGACGGGTGAGGCAGTGCCGGTCACCAAGACGGTGGGTGATCAGGTCGTCGGCGGCACGCTGAACGGCCAGGGCAGCTTCGTCATGCGGGCCGATCGCGTTGGCCAGGACACGGTGCTGGCGCAGATCGTGCGCATGGTCGCGGGTGCGCAGCGTTCCCGCGCGCCAATCCAGCGTCTGGCTGACCAGGTCAGCGGCTGGTTTGTGCCCGTGGTCGTGGGCATCGCGCTGGTCGCCTTCGCAGTCTGGGCGGTGTGGGGGCCAGAGCCGCGTCTCGCCTTCGCGCTGGTTGCCGCGGTGACGGTGCTGATCATCGCCTGCCCGTGTGCGCTGGGGCTGGCGACGCCGATGTCCATCATGGTCGGCGTGGGCCGGGGTGCGCAGGCGGGGGTGCTGATCAAGAACGCCGAGGCGCTTGAGCGCATGGAGCGGATCGACACGCTCGTCGTCGACAAGACCGGCACGCTCACCCAGGGGCGGCCGGACGTCGTGGCTGTGATCCCGGCAGCAGGCGTGGCCGAGGAGGAGGTGCTGCGGCTGGCGGCGGGGTTGGAACGGCCCAGCCAACATCCCCTCGCCGAAGCCGTGGTGCGGGCGGCGGAAAAGCGCGGCGTCGTCGTGCCGTCAGTCGAGGGCTTCGATGCCCCTATTGGTCGCGGCGTGACCGGCACGGTCGAGGGACGCCAGGTCGCGGTAGGCAACGCCCGGCTGATGGATGAGACCAAGGTGGATGTCGGCGCCCTATCGGCGGAAGCCGAGCGTCTTCGCGGTGATGGCGCCACGGTCTTCTTCGTGGCGGTGGATGGCCGCGCCTTCGGGATCGTCGCCGTGGCCGATCCGGTGAAAGAGACAACGGCGGCGGCACTCGCGGGTCTTGCGAAGGATGGCGTGCGGGTGGTGATGCTGACTGGCGATAACCGCACGACGGCGGAGGCCGTGGCGCGGCGGCTTGGCATCACAGAGGTCGAGGCGGAGGTCCTGCCCGAGGATAAGCAGCGCATCATAGAAAAGCTGAAGGCGGAGGGGCGCCGCGTCGCCATGGCAGGCGATGGCGTGAACGACGCGCCGGCACTGGCGGCGGCCGAGGTGGGCATCGCCATGGGCACTGGCACGGCCGTGGCGATCGAAAGCGCGGGCATCACGCTGCTCGGCGGGGATCTGATGGGCATCGTGCGGGCGCGGCGGCTGTCGGAGGCTGTGATGGGCAATATCCGGCAGAACCTGTTCTTCGCCTTTGCCTACAATGCGGCCGGCGTACCGATCGCGGCGGGCGTGCTGTATCCGATGTTCGGCATCCTTTTGTCGCCCATCATCGCGGCGGCGGCCATGGCGCTGTCGTCGGTGAGCGTGGTCGGGAATGCACTTCGGCTGCGAACAACGCGGTTGGATTGACCCAGTTGGAGCGTATCGACGGTTCTGGGATGCGCCTCAAGGCACCCGTCGCTTGGCAACCCCTACAGACAGCGTGGCTGCCGCCAGATCGAATGTTGCCGCCGAGATGTTCCGCGCCATCACCCGCACCGTGTTGTTCGACCAGACCGCTGCATCGAGCTCGATGAATCGGGTCGACGA
>NZ_JAIEQY010000148.1 GCF_019747315.1 Roseococcus sp.
GGCAATTCCGTGGTCTATGTCGGCTCCAAGACCGGGCGGGACGGCATCCACGGCGCCACCATGTCCAGCACCGAATTCAGCGCGGATTCCGAGGAAAAGCGCCCCACGGTGCAGATCGGCGACCCCTTCGCCGAAAAGCTGCTGATCGAGGCCTGCCTGGAATTGATGGCGACCGACGCCATCGTCGCCATCCAGGACATGGGTGCAGCGGGGCTCACCAGCTCCGGCGTCGAGATGGCCGGCAAGGGCGGCATGGGCATCGAGATGGACATGGGCGCCGTGCCGCAGCGCGAGGCGGGCATGTCCGCCTATGAAATGATGCTGAGCGAAAGCCAGGAGCGCATGCTCATGGTGCTCAAGCCGGGGCGCGAAGCACAAGCAGAAGCCATCTTCCACAAATGGGAGCTGGACTTCGCGGTCGTCGGCAAGCTGACCGAGACGGGCCGCATCGTCATCACCCATCACGGCAAGGTCGAGGCCGATATCCCGCTCGCCCCGCTGGAATCCGAGGCGCCGCTCTACCGCCGCCCGATCGCCGAGACGCCCAAGCTGCCCATCATCACGGATGTGGCGGACCCCATGGGCATCCTACCCGCGCTGGAAAAGCTGGTGGCTTGCCCCGACCTCTGCTCGCGCCGCTGGATCTGGGACCAGTATGACGCGCAAGTCGGCGGCCAGACGGCCAAGCGGCCGGGCCAGGCCGATGCCGCCGTGGTCCGTATCGAGGATCATGTCCGCGCACTCGCCATGACCACGGATTGCACGCCGCGCTATTGCCAGGCGGACCCGCATGCGGGCGGCATGCAGGCGGTGGCCGAGGCCTGGCGCAACCTGACGGCGGTCGGCGCCCTGCCGCGCGCCATCACCGACAACATGAATTTCGGCAACCCCGAGAAGCCCGAGATCATGGGGCAATTCGCCGCCGCCGTGCGCGGCATGGCGGCCGCCTGCGTGGCACTCGATTTCCCGGTGATCAGCGGCAATGTCTCGCTCTACAACGAGACCGAGGGCCGCGCGATCCTGCCGACACCCGCCATCGGCGGCGTCGGCGTGCTGGAGGATGTGGCCCAGGCCGTGGGCCTCGCCATGCCGCAAGGTGCCACGATCATCCTGGTGGGGGATACCCAAGGCTGGCTCGGCCAATCCCTCTGGCTGCGCGAAATCGCGGGGCGGGAGGAGGGCGCGCCGCCGCCCGTGGATCTCGCTGCCGAGCGCCGCAACGGCGATTTCGTGCGCGGGCAGATCCTGGCAGGCGCCGTCGCCGCCTGCCATGACTGCGCGGATGGCGGGCTGCTCGTGACGGTGGCCGAGATGTGCATGGCCTCCGGCATCGGCGCCACGCTGGATGGGGCCGGTGAGCACGGCTTCTGGTTCGGCGAGGACCAATCCCGCTACGTCGTCGCGGTCATGGATGGCGCGGCCTTCCTGGCGGCGGCGCAGGCGGCGGGCGTGCCGGCGCGAAAGCTCGGAGAATCGGGCGGCGGGGACTTGGTTCTGCAAGGAAAGGGGACCATATCGGTCTCCAATCTGGTGGCGGCGCATGAAGCGACGCTGCCGCGCTTGATGCAAGATGCTTGAGACCAGGGGGGTCTGAACCACATGCCGATGCAACCGGCCGAAATCGAGGCGTTGATCAAATCGGCCCTGCCCGATGCCCAGGTGACGATCGAGGACCTCGCCGGCGACGGCGATCATTACGCCGCGAAGGTGGTCTCCGAGAGCTTCCGGGGTGTTTCCCGCGTCAAGCAGCACCAGATCGTCTATGCCGCGCTGCAAGGCCGCATGGGCGGCGTGCTGCATGCCCTGGCGCTGCAGACCAGCGCCCCCGATTGAACCAACCGCAAGAAGGAACTTCCAGGATGAGCGACGACATCAACAGCCGCATCGAGGCCGAGGTCACGGGCAACCCCGTGGTGCTGTACATGAAGGGCACGCCGGTCTTTCCGCAATGCGGGTTTTCCGCGCGCGTCGTGCAGATTCTCAGCCATGTCGGCGTGCCCTTCAAGGGCGTGAACGTTCTGGAAGACGCCGAGATCCGTGAGGGCATCAAGGCCTACACGAATTGGCCGACCATCCCGCAGCTCTATGTGCAGGGCGAGTTCGTCGGCGGCTGCGACATCATCATGGAGATGTTCCAGTCGGGCGAACTGCAGTCGATGCTCAAGGAAAAGGGCATCGCGACCAAGGCCGAGGCGTAAGCCGGAGCCTGGGCTGCGCAGCGGGGGCTCGCCGCGCCAACCTACATGCTGGTGATTTGCGGCGCGGCCAACGCGCCGCGCAGCAGCACGATTTCGTCCAGCGGGTCCGGGAAGCTGGTTCCCGCCGGCTCGGACAGTACGCGCGCCCGCAGGTAGCGGTGCACGCCACGCGTCTGCGTCAGCTCGATCTCGGGGAAGGGGCCGCTCGGCGGGCCGGGCACCAGCGCCACCGTCACCAGGATGGCGCCGCGGGCCGAGCGTTCCAGCATGTCGGCCGTGTCCTCGAAGGTCGGCAGGCTGCGGTCATCCTCCTCCACCAGCTGCAGCAGCAGCTTGCCGTGCAGGCCGCGCAGCGCCTCGCGGAAGCGCAGGCAGGCGCGCTCCAGGCTCGCATAGCCCGCCGGCTCCGAGGGATCGTAGCGGTGGAAGATGGTGGGGCCGTAGAGCTCCGACAGGCGGGCGTGGCGGCAGAGATGGCCCTCGCTGCCGATCGGCCGCTCCTCGGCTGGGATGGCCTCATATTCGGCGGCCATCAGCAGGCCCGCGCAATCATCCACGATGGCGTCGCGCACCGCTTCGGCGGGAATGGTCATCCAGTCGAAGGGGCCGGCCCAGCGGCGCAGCCCGCCGCGCTTCAGCATGCCCGCGACCCGCGGCGAGCAGCCGACGCCGATGCAGGCCAGCGGCGAGGGGCGGGCAGCCAGGCCCGGCGCGATCACATCCTCGATCCCGCGGCCGCCCAGGGCCGAGAGCAGGCGCGTCTGCGCCTCGGGGCTCGTGTAGATGATGCGGATGAAATCCGTCACCACCTCATCCAGCGACTGGGTGGCGCCACGGCGGGTCAACTCGTCCACGAAGGCGACGAGCCAGGTCATGTCCACCTGGCGGCCGAGGAAGGAGACATGGGTGGCGCGAACCACCGCCTCCAGGACTTCGCGTTGCGGGATTTGCGGAGGGATGGGCATGGGGTGGGATGTGCAGGGGAAGCGGGGGCGGCGTCAACCGCCGCGCGGCCGGGCCGGGTTGCCGAAGACGGTGAGGCCCGCCGGGACATCGCGCGTGACGACGCTGCCCGCGCCGATCACGGCGCCATCGCCGATGGTCACGCCCGGCAGGAGGATGGCGCCGCCACCGATCCAGGCATCGGCGCCGATGCGCACGGGCCGGCCGTATTCGATGCCGCTGCGGCGCGTGGCGGCATCGCGCGGATGGTCGGCCGCGTAGATCTGCACGGCGGGGCCGATCTGCGCGCGCTCGCCGATCACGACCTCGGCCACGTCGAGGATGACCACGTTGAAATTCAGGAAGGCGCCGGCGCCCAGGCGGATGTTGAAGCCGTAGTCGCAATGGAAGGGCGGGCGGATGACGGCGCCGGGGCCGATGGCGCCCAGGCGCTCGGCCAGCAGCGCGTGGCGCGCTTCGGCGGTCAGGTCATGGGAGGTGTTGTAGCGGCCGAGCCAGGCGAGGGTCGCGGCTTGATCGGCCTGCAACTCGGGATCATCGGGCCGGTAGTCCTGGCCCGCGAGCATGCGTTCCTTCTGGCTGGGCATGGCGGAAGCGCGGTGCGGGTGCCGAGGCACCCGCACCGGCATTCATCAGCGCGAGTAGAACTCGACGACGAGGTTCGGTTCCATCTGCACCGGGTACGGCACATCGCTGAACTTCGGCGTGCGCAGGATGCGGCCGCGCATCGCGCGGTGATCCACCTCGATGTATTCCGGCACGTCGCGGCCGGCTTCCTGCGCGGCATCGAGCACCATGGTCAGCTGCTTGGACTTTTCCTTCACCTCGATGGTGTCGGTGTCCTTCACGCTGTAGCTCGGGATGTTCACGCGCTTGCCGTTCACGGTCACGTGGCCGTGGTTCACGAACTGGCGGGCGGCGAAGGGCGTCACCGCGAACTTCATGCGGTAGATGATGGTGTCCAGCCGGCGCTCCAGCAGGTCGATCAGGTTCTCGGAGGTGTCGCCCTTGCGGCGGACGGCCTCGTCATAATACTTGCGGAACTGCTTCTCGCCGATATTGGCGTAGTAGCCCTTCAGCTTCTGCTTCGCCATGAGCTGAATGCCGAAATCGGTCGGCTTGTTCTTGCGGCGCTGGCCGTGCTGGCCGGGGCCGTAGGTGCGGGCCCCCTGCTCACCCTTGCGGGCCTTGACGACCGGGCTCTTGGCGCGGCCCCAGAGGTTCTCACCCAGGCGGCGATTGATCTTGTACTTACTGGCAAGGCGCTTGGTCATGCGCATATCCCCGGTGCCATTGCGGCATCCGGCCTTCTTCATGTTGCGGGGCCATTCTCAGCCCTGCGGGTTGTCCCGGTAGTCCCTTGCACCCCGGAGCCTGATCGTGGCGGGCCTCTCGGCCCGACGCGTGAATCAGCCTCCGCAACACATGAGCGGGCGCACGCCCCGAAGGCGTGTCCTCATTCCCAGGAATGGCGGGGTGATAGGTCGCGCGGCGGCCCTTGTCAAACCGCGCCCAAGACCCCTAGTGCGGCGCATGGCATCGCGCGAAGACATCCTGGTCCTGGGCCTGACGGCCGGCGTCACTGGCAGCCTGGTGGGCGGGCTCATGCTCGGCCTGGGCATGATCGCCATTTCCCAGGGCGTGCATATGGGCTGGCTGCTGGTCTTGCCGGCGGGTCCCATCGGCGGTGGCCTGGGCTATCTCCTCGCCCGCAAGCTCGCGAAGAAGGGTTGAAGGCCGCTACCCTTGCGCGCGGCCAGGGACTAAACCTTTTCCCCATGCGATATGTCTCCACCCGTGGTGAAGCCGCCCCGCGCGGCTTCGAGGATGTCCTGCTTGCCGGCCTCGCCGAGGATGGCGGGCTCTTCATGCCGGAATCCTGGCCGGTCCTCACGCCGGCCGAATGGCGCGAGCTGCGCGGCCTGCCCTATGCCGAGCTCTCGGCCCGGATCATCCACCGCTTCGTCGGTGATGCGCTGACGCTGGAGGAGCTGCACGGGCTGACGCGCGAGGCCTATTCCAGCTTCCGCCACCCGGCCGTGGTGCCGCTGGTGCAGCTCGGGCCCCGCGATTTCGCGCTGGAGCTGTTCCATGGCCCGACGCTGGCCTTCAAGGATGTGGCGCTGCAACTGCTCGGCCGCCTCTTCGACCATGTGCTGGCCAAGCGCGGCGAGCGCATCACCATCGTGGGCGCCACCAGCGGCGACACCGGCTCCGCCGCCATCGAGGCCTGCCGGGACCGTGCCGCGGTGGATATCGTCATCCTCCACCCCGAGGGCCGCACCAGCGAGGTGCAGCGCCGGCAGATGACGACTGTGAAGTCCGCCAATGTGGCCAACATCGCCATCCAGGGCAGCTTCGATGACTGCCAGGACCTGGTGAAGGCGATGTTCGTGGATGCGCCCTTCCGGCGCGAGATGCGCCTCGCTGCGGTGAACTCCATCAACTGGGCGCGCATCGCGGCACAGATTCCCTATTACGTCGCATCCGCGCTGGCGCTGGGCGCGCCGGATCGCGAAGTCGCGGTCTCCGTCCCCACGGGCAATTTCGGCAATGTGCTGGCGGCCTGGGCGGCGAAGCAGATGGGCCTGCCCATCGCGCAATTCATCGTCGGCTCCAACCGCAATGACATCCTGACGCGCTTCCTCGCGTCCAACGACATGAGCGCGCGCGCGGTGGAGCCCTCGCTCTCGCCCTCCATGGACATCCAGGTCAGCAGCAATTTCGAGCGGCTCCTGTTCGAGCTGCTGGGCCGCGATGCCAAGGCGACGGCCGCGCAGATGCAGGGCTTCCGCGCCACCGGCCGCATGCCCATCCCCGATGCCGCCTGGCGCCAGGCCACGCGGCACTTCCAGGGCTTCATGCTGGATGATGCCGGCACGCTGGCCGAGATCGCGCATCTCAAGCATGTGGCGGACTACCTGGCGGATCCGCACACGGCCATCGGCACGGCGGCGGCGCGCGCGCTGGCGCCCGCTGACCCGCACATGCCCGTCATCATCGCCGCCACTGCGCATCCGGCGAAATTCCCGGATGCGGTGCGAGCTGCCACCGGCATCCATCCGCCGCTGCCGCCCGCCCTGGCCGATCTCTATGAGCGCGAGGAGCGCTTCACCGTCCTCCCCAATGAGCTTGCCGCCGCGCAGGGCTTCGTGCGTCGGCACAGCCTTCGCAACGCCGCCAACCTGGAAACAGCATGACCGATTCCGTCCGCCTCACGCGCCTGCCCAGCGGCCTTCTCGTCGTCAGCGAGCACATGCCGCGCGTCGAGACCGTCTCCATCGGCGCCTATGTGCATGCCGGCACGCGCAACGAGACGGCCGAGGAGAATGGCGCCTCGCACTTCCTCGAACACATGGCCTTCAAGGGCACGGCGAAGCGCGACGCGCCCGCCATCGCGCGCGAGATCGAGAATGTCGGTGGCCATATTAACGCCTATACGGCGCGCGAGCAGACCGCCTATTACTGCAAGGTGCTGAAGGAGGATGTGGGCCTGGCCGCCGACATCATCGGCGACATCCTTTGCCATTCCACCCTGATCCCGGAGGAGCTGGAGCGCGAGCGCGGCGTGATCCTCCAGGAGATCGGCCAGGCGAATGACACGCCGGACGACATCATCTTCGATCATTTCCAGCATGCCTGCTTCCCCGACCAGGCGATGGGCCGCCCCACGCTCGGCACGGAAGACATCATCGAGAAGATGCCGCGCGAGGCGCTGACCAACTACATGGCCCGCCACTACGGCCCCTCGCGCATGGTCGTCGCCGCCGCGGGCGCGCTGGACCATGACGCGCTGCTGGAGATGGTGGGCGAGCATTTCCGCGACCTGCCGGCGGTGACGCCGCATGCGCCCGAGCCCGCGCGCTATGCGGGCGGCGAGTTCCGCGAGGAGCGCGAGCTGGACCAGGTGCATCTGGTGCTGGGCTTCCCCTCCACGCATTACACCGACCCCGATCATTATCCGGTGATGCTGCTCTCCACGCTGCTGGGCGGCGGCATGTCCTCGCGCCTGTTCCAGGAGATCCGGGAGAAGCGGGGCCTCGTCTATTCCATCTATTCCTTCGCGCATCCTTACGACGATACCGGCGTCTTCGCCCTCTATGCCGGCACCGGCGAGGACCAGGTGGCGGAGCTGCTGCCCGTCGCCATCGAGGAGCTGCGCCGCGTGCGGGGCGATGTGACGGAGGATGAGCTGAACCGTGCCAAGGCGCAGCTACGGGCTTCGCTGCTGATGTCGCTGGAATCCACGGGCAGCCGCTGCGAGCAGATCGCGCGGCAATTGCAGGTGCATGGCCGCATCATCCCGACCGAGGAAACCAAGCAGCGCATCGCCGCCGTCACGGTGGAGGATATCCAGCGCGCGGCGCAGCGCATCTTCGCGGGCAAGCCGACGCTGGCGACGATGGGGCCGATCGGCAAGGTGATGGGCCTCGCCGAGATCGCGGAGAAGATGGCGGCATGAGCAACGCCGAGACCTTGGCCGCCCTGCTGGACGCGGCGCGCCGCGCGGGGTCCGAGCAGGCCGATGCGCTGCTGGTGCATTCCGCCTCGCTCTCCGTGCAGCGCCGCCTCGGCGCCATCGAGGAGCTGGAGCGCGCGGAGAGCAGCGATCTCGGCCTGCGCGTCTTCATCGGCAAGCGCGTCGCCATCGTCAGCGGCACGGACATGTCGCCATCCGGCTTCGCGGCCCTGGCGGAACGCGCCGTCGCCATGGCGCGCGTGGTGCCCGAGGATGCGCTGGCGACGCTGCTGGATGCGCCCGCGCCGCAGACCACCCTCGACCTCGGTGATGCGCTGGAGCCCGATGCCGATGCGCTGCTGGCCCGCGCCGCCCTGGCCGAGGAAGCCGCACTCGCCGTCCCCGGCGTGACCAACAGCGAAGGCGCCTCGGCCGGCTGGTCCCGCGCCACCCGCGCGCTGGCCACCACGCGCGGCTTCTTCGGCGAATACACGCGCGCCTCGCACTCCGTCTCGGCCACGGCGCT
>NZ_JAIEQY010000259.1 GCF_019747315.1 Roseococcus sp.
CCCGCGGCCAGGATGCCGCAGACGTCACGCAGGTGCGGGGGAAGGTGTGGATTGGGTGCGTGGAAATGGCCGAAGGCTGGTGATGTGATTGGCATGGACCCAGTCCAGCGGAACCACCGTCATGCCGCCACGTTCGAAGCGGTCCAGGAAAGATGAGGCGTATGGGTTGAACCCTTTAACCCAGTCCATGTTCGTTATATGTTCTTTCCCCAAGCACCGCGATAAGGCCCCCCAATGCTGATCGAGAAACTGGACAGGACACAGTGGCCCCTCAGCCAAGCCATTGAACATGTTACGGTCCAAATCGAAGGAGCCATCGAGCGCGGCGAGATGGTGTCCCCACCCGATCCCAGCCTCCCGCCCTGGCGGCAAACGGAGGCGTCGCGAACCACAGCAGCCAACCACGCGGCGCGTGAGATCCAGATCGCGCTCCGTGACGGCGATCTCCATGCCAAGGGACGGTTGTCTACCACGCAGTCCCAGCCATGGAGCGCTCCACCTGATCGATGGGATCTCCATTCCGGCCATCACAGCACCATCACCCCGGAACAATGGCGCGCTGGCAATGCCAATGTGGGACTCGGTGTGCTCACCATGTTGGACGGCCAATTCATCGATATCCGCGTTCCGCGCTTCATGGTCCTGGCCATCTGGCCGGTGGTTGAGGCGCCGCGCCCGGCCCCCGCCATGGATCCCGACACCGGCAAGCCATACCGCACGCCGTATATGGACTTGCTGGACAGCGCGATCGCGGAGTTCCGTATCTCGCAGCGCTACCAGTGCAAGAAGGAACTCATCTCCGATTGGTTGCGCACTCAGGAAATCGAAGGCGAGCCGCTGTCACAGAATCTGGCCGATGCCATGGCGACGCTGATCCGTTTACCGTCCTCGCAGCGCGGCGGGGCGAGGCGGGGCTTGTAGCCTCACCCTACGCCACGGGCTGAAGGGTTCACCCCTTCGTGGGCGCTACGCCCTCACCGGCTCCAACGCTGAGACTGTGAAATTTATCCGCTTGATTGCGGGCCTCGCTTTGCCGCGGAGGTCCGATGCTGTTGCCGATTCGCCCTGACCATCCGGATTTCACCGGAGGTGCCGCATGACCGAAGCCCCCGTGAAGGAGGTGGCGGCGGCCCTCAATGCGCGCATCGCGGATCTGGCCCGCACACTGCATGGCGAGCCGAACCGGGACCTGTCGAGCGAACAGCAACTGCGATTTGGCACACATGGTAGCTTGGCTGTGGAAACCGCCGGCGAGAATGCCGGCCGCTGGTTCGACCATGAGGCCCGGCAGGGTGGCGACGGACTGGAGATGGTCAAGCAGGGCCGTGGCCTAGCCAACGGCGCTGCCCTGGACTGGGCGCGGCAATGGCTCGGCTGGCCGCCAAGCCGAAAGCCCCGCCGCAAGGCCTCGGCGCCAAGCCTGGAGGGTGCGCCCATGCCGGAGGAAGCACCGCCGCACATCGACGCCTTCCCCAGCGACGCGATCCCCTTGGAAGCGATCGAGGCATCGGCCAGGTCCAAAAGTGCCAAGAAAGCCGCAGAGGACGCCAAACGCGCGGCAAAGGTCGCAGAGATCATCGCCGGCTGCGAGGATCCGCACGGCAGCTGTGTCGAGACCTATCTGCAACGGCGCGGCATCACCGCAACGCCGTTGCCGCCCTCCATCCGCTATCTCGCGAACGCCTATAGCCAGTACGGGGCGCTGGTGGCGCTGGCCACCGATGCAGCTGGTGAGGTCCATGGCCTCCAGCAGATCTATCTGACCGAGGACGGGCGCAAGGCACCGCTCAAGGTCCAAAAGCGCACCAACAAGGCACATGACCGGTGGTCCGACGTCGCCACTGTGCGGCTGCCAGGCCCTGCACCCATTATCCTCTGTGAGGGGGTCGAGACGGCGTTGTCCGTGTGGCAGGCCACCGGTCAGGAATGCTGGGCCTGCCTTGGCATCAGCAACATCGCCCGGGCGCCACTGCCAGAGGGCGCGGCTGTCATCATCGCGCGCGACGGCGATGAGCCCAACAGCAAAGCGGACCAGCAACTCCGCCAGGCCATTACTATCCTGCGTAGCCAGGGGCATGACCTCACGGTGGCCGAGCCGCCGCCGGGGACGGATTTCAACGACGTCCTGCAATCCGACGGCGCCGACGCCGTGCGCATGCTGCTCGCCACCACCCTCCCCGCTGCAGCCTTCTCCGATGAATGGCGCAAGGAGCTGCTGCGCAACGAGGATGGCGAGCCCCGTCCCGTTCTAGCGAACGCCATCACCGCGCTGCGTGCCGCGCCCGAATGGAATGGGGTTCTGTGGCACGACGCCTTCGCCACCACCACCGTCGCGCGCAAGCCGCCGCCCTGGATCGATCGCACCACAGAGTGGGCCGATACGCCCTGGGCCGACCGCGATGACGCCCTCGTCGCGAATTGGCTGCAGCACCAGGAGATCATGGTGCCAATGTCCATAGCCGGCCAGGCGGTGGAGGTCGTGGCCCGCGACCGGCTGTTCCATCCCGTCCGCCACCATCTGGACGCGCTAACCTGGGACGGCACGCCGCGCCTCGACACCTGGCTGCTGCGATACCTCGGTGCGGAGGACACGCCGTACCACCGCGCCATCGGGCCGCGCTGGATGATCTCGGCCGTCGCGCGGATCTACATCCCCGGCTGCAAGGCGGATTGCGCCCTGATCCTGGAGGGGCCGCAGGGGATCCGCAAATCCTCTGCCCTGATGGCAATCGCCAAGCCCTGGTTTGCAGACCGCCTCTCCGATCTGAGCAGCAAGGACGCGGCGATGGAAACGCGCGGCGTCTGGGTCATCGAGATCGCCGAGCTCGACACGATGGGCCGTGCCGAGGTCAGCACCATCAAGGCCTTCATGTCGCGCACGCAGGATCGGTTCCGTCCGCCCTATGGCAAGCGGTTGGTGGATCTGCCGCGGCAATGTGTCTTTGCCGGCAGCGTGAATCCGGAGGGCGGGTATCTGAAGGACCCGACCGGCGGACGGCGATTCTGGCCGGTGGTCTGCGGCAGCATCGATATCCCCGCGCTGGAAGCAGATCGGGATCAGCTTTGGGCCGAGGCGCGGGATCGGTTTCGCCGCGATGAGCCCTGGTGGCTGGAGACGCAGGCGCTCGATGGTTTGGCCGCGGAGGAGCAGGCCGAGCGCTATCAGGGCGATGCCTGGGACGATCTGATCGAGAGCTATCTCGAGAACGACACCGAGTGGATGCAGAACGGCCTGGGAGAGTGCAAAGCCTATCGGCGCCCGCGGCCCTCGCCATTACAGGACGTCTCGGTGGCCGAGGTGCTGCAGCATGCGCTCGCCATCGAGAAGGGGCGCTGGACGCAGGCCGATCAGAACCGCGTGGTCCGCAGTCTGGTCAGCATGGGCTTCAAGCAGGCGCGCGCACGCAAGGGCGGGCATGGCGCAACCGCCAAACGCGAACGTCGGTATCGCCGTCAGCCCGTCCAGGAGGCGCCGCGATGACGCGCGCCATGGTCAATGGGTCCGGGTGTGCGACGGTGGGTCCGGGTAAGGGTCCGGGTCTGCCAATCGCCGGAAAGCCACGGAATACCTCGCCGGGTCCGGGTGGGTCCGGGTGGTCCGGGTCTGTTGTGTTCTCTTTCGTAGCAGGCGGTTTGTGCATCACGCATGTCACGCACATCGCGCATGACACGCGCATACGGGGTGTACGGAAGAGTAGGAAAAAGACCCGGCCCCACCCGGACCACCCGGACCCACGGCGGATTTCCGCGGGTTTCGCGCACACCAGACCCGGACCCTACCTGGACCCAAAGGTGGACCCACCCGGACCCGCTGGCTCGCCGACGCCCGAAGTGCCGCGTCGCGCCCGTGCGCCACCGCCCCGCTGGGCCTGCCGATCACTCCCTTTCATCCAGAGGATTCTGAACATGAAGAACGACACCGTCACCACCTTGCTGCACGGCGAGATGATCGAAATGCGGCCACCTGAGTGGATGGTCCGGGCGCAAGCAATCTGCAATGGCGGGGAAATCCCTTGGCAGGCGGCCCTCACCAGGGCTCTGCACGCGCTGCCCCACAGGGAGAGTATCGCTCCCGATGCTCCAGACGGCGTGGAAGTCGTCACCTGGGTCATCCCCGAGGAGGGCGGGCATTATGTGGAATTCTGCACGCCACAGCACATCCTCGACGCCGTGTGGGTATCGCAGAAGGCTGAATGGCTCTCGTTCCGGGCGAAGCACATCCTGCCCTTTCTGCAGGCGCATGCGGCGGTTGCGACCGCCAATAGCCTGCAGCGCCTGTTGCAGCATGTGGTCCCCGCGACAGAGAGCCAGCTTCCGCGCCATGCGCCGCTGCCGCCAGCATTGCTGCAGGCCGCGCAATGGGGTGCTGGTCGGTGAAGCCGGTGCCGAAACAGCCCACACAACCCTGGCACGTCTCGCACGTGCCAGGGGCACCGCATCTGCCGCGCAGCGCACTCGATCGCGGCGCCAGCCCGACGACGTCGACCGAGATGGAATCCATGCGGCGGCGGGTCTGGCATGAGCAGGGCGTCGCCACCTTCGCTGTCGAAGAGGTCACGGAGCCCTGGCTGCGCCAGGCCATCACCAACGAGGCGGTTCGCCGCTGGGGACAACGCAACGGAGGTCGCCATCATGGCCGGTAAACGGAAGGCAAAGCCACAGGACCCTATGCGTCCGTCGAAGTGGCGGTTGCAGCATGCTGGCCTTGCGGAGCCGATCCGCGAGGCCGATCCGGAAACGGGGACGCCGGTGCAGCATCACCGCATGGTGGACAGCCTTGGCCAGATGCTGGCCAACGGCACCATCACGCCCGCGATGCACGAGGCCGGCGCGATGTTCCGCACGCAGTTTCGTGCTGCCGCGCTGGACGGCATGCGCACCATGCAGATGGTGCGGATCGCCGCCAGCACGGGCACAGCCGTCAGCGAGCGCCAACTTGATGCGCGGGGCCGTGTGGCACGGGCCATCTCGGCCCTGGGGGGATGGGACAGCGCGGCGGGGTCGTGCATGTGGCACGTCGTGGGGTTGGAGTGCTCGATCCGCGAATGGGCAATGCGCCATGGATGGAGTGGGCGTGTGGTGAATCCAGCGCAGGCCCAGGGCATGGTGGTGGCGGCGCTGGGGGTTCTGGCGGCGCATTACGGCACTGCGCCTCGAACTCGCGCGGCGTGAGGTGCGGCGGCGCAATGTGCTCATGCGAAAGGTGATGATCCTGAGCATGAGTGCATTGCGCCGCGGAATCCATATGCGGTAGGTTCGTCACACATTGAGAAGGCGCGGCAGCCGTTGCCGGATCGATGTCGAGGCAATGGTTCCTTCCCGGTGATGTCGTATGCGGGGGGCGGAAGCGCGCAACATTCCTAGCGCCAGGCCATTTTTCCAGGTTGCCAAGGCGCCGCGTTGCCAGCCTCGCCGGTCGGCATTCTTACCACCACCATCGATTCCAGAAGGTGCGCATGCCCCAGGCCCCATGGTCTGCGAGCGCCGTTGAGGCGCGCGCGGTCGCCTCCCTGCTGCCCTATGCCGGGAACGCGCGCACGCATTCCGCCGAGCAGGTGGCGCAGATCGCGGCCAGCATTCTCGAGTTCGGCTTCGTGGCGCCGGTGCTGGTGGATGAGCGCGGCGAGGTCATCGCCGGCCATGGCCGGCTGCAAGCCGCCAAATCCCTGGGGTTGGAGGCGGTCCCCACCATCACCCGCGCCGGCCTGAGCGATGCGCAGAAGGCCGCCTATCGCCTCGCCGACAATCGCATCGCGCTGAACGCCGGCTGGGACGAGGCACTGCTCGCCGCCGAGGTGGCGAAGCTCCAGGAGATGGGCGGGCTCGACCTGGCGTTGACTGGCTTCGATGCCGGTGAGCTCGATCGGCTGCTGGCCGGCATGGAGTCGGTGGCAACGGACCCTGGCAACGGGCCGCTTGCCAGCCCGGCCGTTGCCAGCGCCGACGCCCCTGGCAACGAGGCGCCGGCGGAGGATCCCGCAGACGCCGAACCGGAGCCGCCGCGCCAGGCCGTCACCCGCCCCGGCGATCTCTGGCTGCTGGGCGACCACCGTCTTCTCTGCGGCGACAGCACCGACGCCGCCAGCGTGGCGCGCGTGATGGGTGAGGATCGCGCAGCGGTGTTGCTCACCTCTCCGCCCTATGGAAACCAGCGCGACTACACCACCGGTGGCGGCACCGATTGGGATGCGCTCATGCAGGGCGTGTTCCAGCATCTCGACGTGGCGATGCGGCCGGACGGCCAGGTGCTTGTCAATCTGGGGCTGATCCACCGCGACAGCGAATGGATCCCCTATTGGTCCGGCTGGCTCGACTGGATGCGCGCCCGCGGATGGCGGCGCTTCGGTCTCTACACCTGGGATCAGGGGCCCGGCCTGCCCGGCGACTGGAACGGCCGGCTCGCACCAGCCTTCGAGTTCGTCTTCCACTTCAATCGCCAGGCCCGGCAGGCAAACAAGATCGTGCCCTGCAAATGGGCTGGCACGCCGAATAAGGGCAGCGGGCTGCGCGCCGCCGATGGGACCATCTCGGAATACCAGCACGCCGGCCTGCCGGTGCAGGACTTCCGGATCCCCGACAACGTGCTGCGCCTGACCCGCCACAAGGGCCGCGGCATCGAGACCGAACACCCTGCGGTGTTCCCGGTCGTGCTGCCGGAGTTCCTCATGCGCACCTACACCGACGAGGGCGACGTGGTGTTCGAGCCCTTCGGCGGCAGCGGCACCACGATCCTGGCCGGCCAGCGGACCGGACGCCGCGTGCGGGCCATCGAACTGGCGCCGGCCTATGTCGACCTCGCCATCGCCCGCTGGCGGATGCTGCATCCGGACCTGTCGGTCACGCTGGCCGAAGACGACCGTGATTATGATGCCATCGCCGCGGCCCGCATGGAGGTCACTGCCGATGCGGCCTGACCTTCAGATGGAGATGATGCCGGTGGCATCGCTTGCGCCCTATGCCGCCAACGCGCGGATGCACCCCACCGAGCAGGTGGCGCAGCTGGCGGCGTCCATTGCTGAATTCGGCTTCAACGTACCGGTGCTGGTGGATGATGCTGGCGTGCTCATCGCGGGCCATGGTCGCGTCCTGGCGGCGAAAGCCCTCGGGCTCGACGCGGTGCCCGCCATCCGGCTCGGCCATCTGACCGAGGCGCAGGCAAGGGCCTTTCGTCTGGCGGACAACCAGCTGGCGCTGAACTCGACATGGGACGAGAGCCTGCTCGCCGCCGAGTTGCGGGAGTTGCGTGCGGACGAATTCGACATTGGTGTGATCGGTTTCGACCAGGCGATGCTCGACCGGTTGCTGGCCGACGGCGGCGGCGATGAACCTGCTGCGGCTGGCGATCCCGATGCGCCGGCGCCCGAGCCACCGGTCGTGCCGGTCACGCGTCCCGGCGACCTCTGGCAGCTCGGGCCCCACCGGCTGCTCTGCGGCGACGCCACCAGCGCGGCGGACGTGTCACGGCTGCTGGATGGCGCGGCCCCGCATCTGATGATCACCGACCCACCCTACGGCGTGAACTATGATCCGGAATGGCGGAACGAGGCCGGCGTCTCGGCCACGATGCGTACCGGCAAGGTGGCGAATGACGATCGCGCCGACTGGCGGCAGGCCTGGGCGCTGTTCCCCGGCAACGTGGCTTATGTCTGGCACGCCGGCGTGCACAGCCGCACGGTGATCGACAGCCTCGAGGCGACCGGCTTCGTGATCCGCAGTCAGATCGTCTGGGCGAAGTCGCGCTTCGTGCTGGGGCGCGGCGATTATCACTGGCAGCACGAGCCCTGCCTCTATGCCGTCCGCAAGGGCGCGACCGGCCACTGGCAGGGTGCGCGGGACCAGGCCACGCTCTGGGCCATCTCCAATGGCGGCGACGAGGATACCGCCACCGTGCATGGCACGCAGAAGCCGGTGGAATGCATGCGCCGCCCGATCATCAACAACAGCGCCGCCGGCGAGGCGATCTACGATCCCTTCCTCGGCAGTGGCACCACGCTCATCGCTGCGGAGACGACGGGGCGGGTCTGCCACGCGGTGGATATCGACCCGCGCTATGTCGATGTGGCGATCCAGCGTTGGCAGAATCTCACCGGCAAGGCGGCGGTACTGGCGGGTGAGGACCGGGTGTTCCGGGACGTGGCCGCAGCGCGTGGTGTCGCGCTCGCGGCATGATGCGTCAGCGGGGTGCCGTC
>NZ_JAIEQY010000098.1 GCF_019747315.1 Roseococcus sp.
GCGGCAGCTGTCGCCGGCTCTATGCCGAGGCCATGGTTCCTCCCGGGCGATGTCGTATGCGGGGAGCAGCAGCGCGCGAGGTCGCTAGCGGTAGGCCTTAATCGAGGTTGCCAATCCGTGAGGATCGTCGCGTAAGCGATTCACCGGACTCAATTTGATCCGTTGCCAGGTGCAATCCGATTGCCAGCCCGAAGACATGACGGGAGATGTCGTTGCCAGAGCGCATCACCTCCGCCCGCGACGTCGCCCGTCGCCTCGGTCTGTCCCACACTGCGATCCAGAAGGCTGAGCAGGTCGGGCGCATCCATCGTGAGCCGGATGGGTCCTGGGACATCGAGCGTGTTCGTGATGACCTGACTGCATCGGCCGTACCGGGACGCTCGCCGCTGGCAGCGCCCTGCGATGCGACGCCACTCGGGAGGCTCACGCTGGCTCGCCTCGCCCTCGGCGTTGAGGCACAGCGCCTGGCCATGGATGAGAGAAAGGGTCGGCTCATGGACGTCGCCGCCGCCAACCACCGCATCGACGAAGCCGCGGCCGGCATGCGCGACGCGGTGCTGAATTGGCCAGCACGGGTTTCAGGGCAAATTGCCGCTGAGATCGGTCGCGATCCGCACCTGGTGCAGACCATCCTGCAGGAGCAGATGAACGCGCTCCTGCTGGATGTCGCTGATCGGCTGGATCCACATGGTTCAATCCAGCCAAACCGCGCGCGTGATGCACCAGCCGCATCGACTTCCCAGCGGCGGGAAGTCGATCGGTAGGCGCCGGGGCCTAAAATGGTCAGTAGAACGCGCCCCGCCGGCGCGGAGACGTTCGCCGGCACGTGCGGTTACCTCAATTCGGCGAAACGGGATCCGCGCCACGGAAGGGCTACGGCTCCTTGGATTCCTGCATCCAGGCCGGGATGTCGCGCTGCGCATGCAGCACCCGCCAGACGTCGAGGTGGTCCTCACGCTCGACGTAGAACACCAGGTACGGGTAGCGCCGGAGCGGCCAAGCGCGGAGCCCTTCCAGCCGCAACTCGAAGGCATAGCGTGGCGAGCCCGCCGCCGGATGCTGCGCGATCCGCAGGAACGCCCGCTCCAGCGCATCAATGAAGGCCAGCGCGACCGGCTCGCCTGCTTCCGCCACGTAGTAGGCGATGGCCTGGTCGATGTCGCGCTGTGCCGCCTCTCGCGGAATGACCGGCTTGGCGGTCACGCCTGCGGTTGACGGACGCGGCGGCGGAGCGTGTTGAAGTAGGCGTCATCCGCCGGCGCTGCCGGAGCGGATGCCGCGCCGTTCAGCAACAGCCCGCGCAGGCGCTCGCGCTCCTGGTCCTTACGGATCAGTTCGCGGACATACTCGCTGCTGGTGCTGTAGCCACGCGTGGCCACCTGCTCATCCACGAAGGATTTCAGGCCGTCCGGAAGGGAAACGTTCATGGTGCCCATGGGCCTGACAATACCCGCGTTTGGCAAAAATTGGCAAGAATGCTGTGCGTCGGGAGGCGCTCCAGGACTGCGGCCGGCATGATCATGATGTGATCCTGACCACCGAAACATAGCAATTCCGCGCCGCTGCATCTTGCTTGGCTCGTGCGCGGCACAGCGCGAATGGTCCGTCACACGCAGAGCATCACGCCCTGCACCACGACGGAGACCAGCATGACCGACCGCACCGCCCGCGCCGCCCGCAACCAGGAAAACAGCCTGGCCGCCTTCCTGGCGAAGAAAGCCGAATTCGACGCCCTCCTCGCGGAACTCACCCAGGCCAGCGCGGACCATTTCGGCGCGGATCCGGAGACGGTGCTCTGGGGCGAAGCAGCTTGGCTTTCCGATGCCACCGCGAAGCTGAAGGACATCGCGGACCAGCATTTCCGCCGCGGCGAATACGCCTGCTGACGCGGGCCACTTCCGCACCGCCCCGACCGGCCACGCCGGCGGGGCTCCCGGCAGTAGGGGCCGATGACCGGCACCCGGAACCGGAGACCACCACGATGACCAAGCTTTCCGACAGCCAGCGCGTGATCCTCAGCGTCGCCGCGCAGCACGAGATGGGCCTTGCCCGCGCGCCGAAGACCCTCCCGACCGCCGCCCGCAACGCGGTGTTCCGCAGCCTGATCAAGAACAACCTGCTCACCGAGATCAACGCGCCGCGGGAGCATGTCGGGCTCGGCTGGCGCCAGGACGAGGACGGCACCTGGATCGTGGCGCGCATCACCGACGACGGGCTGCGGGCCATCGGCATCGACCCGAACGAGGGCGACGCGGTGGCCGGCGAGCCCGACTGCTCCGGCATCGAGGGCAGCGTGCCCGACACGGCGCCCACGAGCGGAGAGGAACCGGCGCTGGGGGAAAGCACTGCGCCGGCCGCCGAGCCCGCCCAGGCCGCGCCCCTGACGGAGGAAATCGCCCTGCTCGACCGAGTTCTCGCGGCGCGCGCCGCGACGCCGCGCACAAGCCTGCGCGATGCCGCCGGAGCGGTGCTGGCTGCCTGGGACGCCAGTCCGGCACAGGACGCGACCGACAGCCCGATCAGCCGCGCCATCGAGGCCCTCCGCGCCGGCCTCGCCGGCAAGCCCGCTCGCGAGCCCGGCGCGCCGCGCAAGCCGCGCGAGGGCACCAAGCAGGAGCAGGTCCTGGCCATGCTGCGTCGGCCGGAGGGCGCCACGGTCGCGCAGATCGCGGAGGCGACGGGCTGGGCACAACACACGGTCCGCGGCTTCTTCGCCGGGCTAAAGAAGAAGGGCCACGCGGTCGAGGTGCTGGAGCGGATCCGCCAGGTCGACCCCAATAAGGAAGGGGCACGCGGCAGCTTCACGATCTACCGCGTCGCTGAGTGACCAGCGGGTGGGCGTTTCCAAACGGCACAGTGCCGAATGGAAACACACTGCCCTGCCAGCAGGCTCCATGCCGTCTCTCAACCCATCGGCATCACCTGGCTCGTGTCGGCGCACGCTGACACCGGCCTCAATCGATTTCGTACGGCGATCAGCGCCGCCGGCAACACATCCTGCGTCGGCATCCTGGAGGGGGTGCCGGCGCAGCGCGTTTCAGCCCCTCCAAGGAACCCATCATGCCCGATACCAACACCACCGATGCCATCACCGCCGAGCGCGCCCGTGTCGCCGATATCTCCCGCGTCATCGCGCAGAGCCGCGGCCTTATCCCTCCCGGCATCCTTGATCATCTCCAGGACCGTGCCAATGCGGCGGGGTGGCCGGCCGACACGCTGCGTGGCGCGCTGTGGGAAGTCATGACGGGCAAAGGCGCCAGCCTGGTGCAGCAGATGCCGCCCCCGCTGCCCTACACGCCCGACCCCAACGACCCGGCCGTGATCCGCGACGCCATGGCCGAGGCCATCGCTTGCCGAGGCATGCATGGCTATGTGCCCCGCAGCGATCGGCACGCCGAGTTTCTCGACATGCGGCCGACCCAAATGGCGGCCGAGCTTCTGAGGTTGCGCGGTGAGCCGGCGCCGTCGCGCGATCCGCTTGTGATCGTTGAGCGCGCCCTCACCACCAGCAGCGACTTCCCGGCCGTGCTCTCCGCAGCGGCGAACAAGATGCTCCTGGCCGGCTACCGTCCCGCCCAGCCGACTTACCGGGACGTGTTCCGGCGCCGGGATTTCCGGGATTTCCGCCCGCACCGCTATCTCCGGGCGGGCGACTTCCCCTCCCTGGTCGCGCTGTCCGAGAACGGCGAAATCCAGGTCGGCACGCTCTCGGAAAGCCAGGAAGCGGTGCTTCTCTCGACCTTCGCGCGCCGTATTCGCGTGACGCGGCAGATGCTGGTGAATGACGACCTCGGAGCCTTCACCGACTTCGCCAGCATGATCGGCCGGCGCATTGCCGACTTCGAGAACGCCACCGCCTACGCGCTGCTCAATACCGCCAATGGCGACGGCCCTGTCCTGGCCACCGGTAATGCTGCGGTGTTCAGCACCGGCGCCGCCCGAGCCAACAAGGCCAATGCGGGCTCGACCCTCGATCTCGTCAGCCTGGCCGCGGGGCGGGCCGCCATCATGCGGCAGCGTAGCCTCGACGGGATGCCGATTGTCATTGGCGACCGGATGCGGCTGCTGGTGGGGCCGAATTTGGAAATGCTGGCACGGCAGCTCACCGTGCCAGTCGATGCGGACCAGGTTACCCGCGAGAACATCTTTGCTGGGATGATCGAGCCTATCGTCGAGCCGATGATCCCCGGCAACCGCTGGTACCTCTTGGCCGATGCTGAGACGGCACCGGTCTATGTCTATGGCTTCCTCGATGGCGCCGATGCACCGCAGGTCAGCACCGGGCCAATCCAGGGCGTGGATGCGGTGGAGATCAGCGTTCTGTTCGACTTTGGCGTGGGGGCCGTGGATTGGCGCGGCGGATGGTTCAACCCGGGTCTCTAATCCGCTCGGAAAGGCGCCGCCGCCTAACTGGGCGGCGGTGCTATCCACTTGGTTGCGGCGCGGGTCCCGGTTTCACACTTCAGGCAGGGTGGCCAGATGGCGATCCAGCATCGGCAGGAGCGAGCGCTTTGGCCGATGACGCAAGCGCAACTCAGCCACGAAGGCCCTATGCGGCTCGGCCGCCTCAAGCCCCGCCAAGCGCGCCAGGAGGCGGCAGGCTTCCTCATAACCACCGCGATTGGTCTGGCCGATGGAACGTTCGATCACTGCGCGATAGGCGATGGCAGCGTCCTGCGGCAAGGTTGCTTCGCTGGCCTCAGCCAGCCGCAGCAGCAGACTGTCCGCGATGCTGTGTCGCCGCGCCGCCTCCCATGCTTCAGCCAGCCGCGCGGTCGCCATGAGAATGTTGAGTTCCATCTCCACCAGCGTGGCGCTGTTCCAGTGATCCGCGGGAGCAAGAGCCTCCAGCCGAGTCCGCAGATGGACGAGCGCGCGATCCGCGGCATCGGGTGCCGCCAGCGCCAGCAGCGCGCGGAACAGGCTGAAGGCGGGCGCTCTCGCGAAGCCACGCCAAAGGGCCGCGATCGCGTCCGCCGGACGCCCCTCGGCCACGAGCCGCTCCGCCAGAAACTCCACGAGCCCAGTGGCGCTGCGATCATCGAACAGCCAGGCGCCTTCCTCGGCGGCTTGCAGGGCGATGGCAGGGCGGTCCTGCTCGAGGCAGAAGCGGGCGAAGTTCAAGTGATCATGTGCACTGGCCAGCGTTCCCCGACGCAGGGCGATGCGCCGATCCACATCTCCGTCGCGTGCCGCGAACCGATCCAGGATCGCAACCAGGCGACGGCGGTCATGTGCCTTGGGATCCTCGCCGCCGCGACCGATCGGCAGGAGCTTCGCATAGGCGGCCTCAGCCAGCCGGCGATACGTTGCGAGACCCGCATCGCCCAGCAGGTCGGCATAGATCTCGCTGGCCCCGTTGAAGGTGCCGAAGGGGTCGTCCCATTCGCGCTCGAACAACTCCTCTGCCAGTTCCACAGGATCAGGCCGCAGCTTCTGGCAGGCGACCAAGTGGAGTTCAGCGGCGCGCTCAAGCAGTTCCGTTCCCCCGCCACCCGAATCATCCACCTGCTCCAGCGCCTGCGGAAGATCGTCAAGCACCGCCTCGATCAGCGACTTTACCTCCACTGCCTCGCCTTGTGCGATCAGCGGCGGGACTTGTTCCAGCGCTCCCAGCACCTCCTCCACCCAGTCCGCGGCCTCGTCCCAGGGGATGAAGTCGCGCGGCCGGAGCACGTGGCGCAACTCCTGGCGCAGCCGGCCGGCATGCTCGGCGGGCGATGTGGACGCGGCACTGGCCGCCAGATCCAGGCGCCGCAGCAACGCCATGTCGCGCTCGGCTAGGTCGAGCAGCATGTCGACCAGCGCCTCGGCCCCCAGGCCAACCAGATGCCTCCGGATGGCGCTCCGCCGATCCGGCATCTCCTCCATTCCTGCGTCATTCGCGACCAACGCCACGGCGACGAGATGCTTGCACCAGCCGTCTCGCTCAAAGGCGGGGCAGGTGCATTCGCCGTTCAGATCGCGGCCTTTGCCGCCCAACCGGACGCGATAGGTCTCGCTGGCGCGCACCAGGGCGTGGATGCCGCTGGCATCGGCCATGACGATGGTCACCACGCTGGACGCGGCATAAGCGGCGCCGCGCGTATAGGCGACCTCACCGGCCATCTGTTTCAGGTGCTTCGGGTCGAATCGCGGCATGACCCGAAACTGCCATGACCCGCCTCAGTTTCGAAGCGCCGCTTTACCGTCCGAACCAATCCAAGGGGCGGTGAAGCCGATCCCGGCATCGCGCGCTGGACCGGCAAGATCCCCGGGCGTTTCCAGAATACGACGCTGACCGCTGCCCCCGAGCGGGGCGCAGATCTCGCGTGCGACGATCTCGATGTTGCTGGGCTTCGCCAACATCGTGGCAGACTACACGACGTCTCTGCCAGGCACACCAAGTTCTGGTCGGCGGCCGGAGGCTAATCAGCGAATGGCTTCATCGTCCGGGCATTGAGCAACACGAAGGACATGCTGGCGAGCGCCACCTAAACCTCTGGCACCAAGAGGCGTCACAAGAAAGACAAATTCTTTTTTTACATTCTGACCTAGCGAAAGATTTTTCCGCCCAGAGACTCAGATTCACCGATGCGTGCAGACCTCCCACAACTGCTTACCGAACGCCCGCGCCGCGGTAGTTCCGCCACCTATCGAAGTATTCGAAATCGCAACAGCCCTCGCTACGCAGAGGAAGACGAACTTGCTTCAACGCAAGGTATGCGTCGGCCCCACCTGCTTGCCAACTGCGAGAAGGAAACAAGCGATTATCTCGCGCCAATGCGCCGCTTTCTCAACGCCCAAGTGGGACGACGCTGGGACGACATCTACGCCGAGATTTGCCGCGAGTGTCGGGTGACCAGTACCGTACAGGCGCATGTGCGCCTTCACATCGGTAGCTTCGTGATCTGCCGCCCGATAAGGCTGCGAGACGGGCAACTTGCGGACACCAACGGCCGCCCCCTGCGCAAATTTAGGCGTCACGACCTTCTCTACGTCTGCCCCGCGACTGGCCTGCTGTCACGAGTGGCCGACTTGCCTCAAGCGCAGACGGCAAGAGCAGGTAGGAGCGGCTCCCGTGCCGACCCACTCCAAACTCGACACCCGACGGCATTTTGGCTGGCTGCTGACCGTGAGCTCAGGCGAGTTGGCGATATCTGGCAGATCGTGAAGCATGCGCCGTTGCCGCCATCGGTGCCCGGAGTTGCGGCTCTACTCCATGGAACCGACAACTCTGAGAACGCATTAGCAGGCTTCGGGCCAGGGCACTGGATCGAGCCTATTGAGCCTGGTGTTTCGCGTATTATGGCTCTCCGGGCTCAGCGTCGTTTCGACGTTCTCCTGAAGCGCTGGATTGTGCGGGGAGAGCGCGCTCCCGAAGGCGTCCCGGCGTGGTTCGCGGACAACACAGGAAGAGCAGTACGCTACGCGGCGAGCCTCGAGGCGCCGTCTCCCGATCTGCTTGATCGATACGACGTCCTCAATGCCCGAGCCTAACCTCCCGCCGACCAGACCCCAACGCGGTGTAGCGCAAGCGATGCAAAAAGGTGAACATACCCGCGCACGCGCAGTGATCCGCCGAGCCGTCCTGCTCGGTCTAGGCGGAGCGGTCGTTAGCTCCAACAGCGCCGCTGCAAGCGGGCCAAACGTCTCGCCATTTCCGTTTCAGAGCGATGCTTACATTTGGCAACGCCGGTGGTCGGCCAGCCTCCGAGCGGAGATCCGGGCCGCAACGTCCCTGCTCCGAGCATGGAGGGTTTTAGCATGGGAGGCCCACCGCCGCCCCTGCCGACATGGCCGGGGCAGCAGCGGTTCCAGTAAGCGCCACTCAGCATCGGTCAGGTCACTCGCATAGCGCAGGCCCGCGCGGCTATGCTGCCGCCGGGTGGTCGGGGTCCACATTGTGTTGTTCGTCCAAGGTCTCGCAACCTGGTCGAATCACGATGAAGCCCGGCCATCCACCCCGGAACTGATTATCTCGAAGGCGTTCCGAGACGGCCTCTAAGAAGAAGCTCGTCGATCGGAGCACGGCAACGAGCCCGTCGCCTGTTCAATAAGATCGCGACACGTAAATCCCAAAAAGCAAGCCAGAGCGAAAATCTGTAAGAGACTGTTGTTTAACGGTTCCCTTTCCTACGCCAATTCCACTTGCTCGAACCTGTCTCGCCACCTGGCGTCACGCCGATAAGCGTAGGTGTTCTGCGATGTTTTG
>NZ_JAIEQY010000049.1 GCF_019747315.1 Roseococcus sp.
GCCAGCCCGGCCGAGCTGCGCCAGGTGGTGCAGGCGCTGCACCTGGTCAGGCAGGCCCGCCAGCCCGGCCGAGCTGCTGCCAGGTGGTGAAGGGCTGCACCTGGTCAGGCAGGCCCGCCAGCCCGGCCGAGCTGCGCCAGGTGGTGCCGACGCTGCACCTGGTCAGGCAGGCCCGCCAGCCCGGCCGAGCTGCGCCAGGTGGTGCTGGGCCGCACCTGGTCAGGAAGGCCCGCCAGCCCGGCCGAGCTGCGCCAGGTGGTGCCGGCGCTGCACCTGGTCAGGAAGGCCCGCGCGCGAGGGCCGGGGCGGGAGGGGCCGGCAGGGGATATGCTTTCGGCCGCCCCCTGGCCTGCGCTCCCATCCCGGAAATCAGTCCTGCCCGCCGCCCTTCGGCGCCCCGATCCGCGCCGCGCGCGCCCTGCGAGCGAGAAGAGAAGCCCAGTCACGCGGTCACGCGGCCCCGCGCCTGGGCGGGTGTTCCTCAGACGCCAGGTGAAGCGCCAGCTCGGCCCGCCGCCGCCGCCGCGCCTCGGATTGACGGGCGGAAACCCCGGCGCCTGGCCTGCCACACTCGGGGCGCCCTGCCACACTCCGGGAAACGAGTGTGGCAAGGGGAGTGTGGCAGGGAAATGGCGCGGAAAGTGGCAGAAGAGCTAGAGTTTCTCTTCACAAGAACAAGCTTGCCACACTGCCGCACTCGGTTTGCCGGCCTGCGCCAGCCCAAGGCAACCGGGACCGGGCGGCCCGAAGGCTCTGATCCCCTCATCTCCCCGGCCCCCGCGTCATCCCTCACCCTCGAAGATGCCGGCCTCCACCGCGATCATCTCGACGCGGGCGCCCATGCCGGGCACGGATCGGCGGATGGTGAAGCGCTGCTTGCCGCCCTCCATCCGGGTCCGGATCACGCCGGCCTTCGCCAGCACCGCCCGCGCCTCGCGCGGCTCCGCCCCCAGGGGCTGGCAAATCTCGGCCGCGAAGACATCGGGCGCGATGCCATGCACCCACCGCTTCGGGCCGTCGCCCGCTTCCTGTTCCTGCCAGCGCCAGCCGGCCCGCTTCATGATGGTCTTGCCCTCGGGCAAGTCGGGCTCGCCTTCGCTCAAGTCGCCGGCCGGCTTCACCGCGTCCTTGATGGTCTCGAAGCGGGCTTGCCCGTGCTCCAGGATGAAGCGCCTGGTCGCCGCGATGATCTGCGCGGCCTCCCGCCCTCCGGTCCCGCCAAACTGGGCCATCCAAGCGCGGAAGCACTCGCCCGCCGCCCATCGCGCCTGGCCCGGCTCCCATCCCGTGATTCCGGCCTCTGTCGCCAACTCGCCCGCCAGCGCCGCAAGCGCGAAGCGCCGGCCGGCTCGTGCCACCTGCCCATCTGCACCGCGCGGCAGTTCTGCGGCGTTCCAAGCGGCCAACCAGGAGCGCCAGCGCTCGCCCATCCAAACCGGATCGGCCGCTACCCTAGGCACGAACCAGGCCAGGAAGGCCGGCCCGGCCGTGCCGTGATGCTCCACCGCCGCGCGCTCCAGCCGCTGCGCCAGCGCCCCGGCCTCGGCCCCATTCTCTGCCGTCTCAAAGCCTCCGGCCGCTGCGCCTCCCGCCTCAATCGGGATATCGAGGAAGCGCACCTCCTGGCCCGTCTTCACCCCTTTGCCGGCGTGCTGCATGTAGGCGGCCAAGCTTTCCTCGCCCGTCGAGAGCACTACCACGCGCCAAGTCGTCGCCCCGCGATTTCCCCCGCCCGCTCGGGCGCGGGCTTTCCCCTGACCATCGGCCAGCATGTAGGCCACTTCGCCAACCGTCTTGGGGTCAGCCTGGCCGATCTCATCCATCACAAGGGCGCAGTCGGAATGCTCGGCTGCTAGGGTCTCAATGGCGTTGTCAGTTGCTCGCCATTTCCGGATGAAGGGGCGCAACCCAACGGGCGAACCATAGACGCTAGCCGCCAGCTTCGCCGCCGTGGTCTTGCCGCGCGAGCTGCTGCCGCGAAGGTGGAAGCACCCGCCCTCCTCGCCGCATTGGCGCAGTAATGGCCCCATGAAAGCCACACAGATAGCCAGCACCATCCGCGAATTTCCAGCCGCCGCTCGCGCCACCCCGGCCCGCCATCCGTCGAGGGTGCCGGCCTGGCGATAGACCTCCGGGGGTCTATCCATGTCCAGGAAGAGGGCGCGATTAGGCACGGTCCCGAACACCTCGCCCGGATAGAGGAAGGCCGCACCGCTCGGCGCGTCGTCATACCAGCCCGTGCGGGGCCAGGCGTAGAAGCGCCGCCGGGAAGTCACATCGGAGAGATACTGCCGCAGCGCTGCGCGGGCCGCGTCGCTGCCCCCGACATGCAAGCCGCCATCTGCCAGCCGGCGCCGCGCGTCGGTGCCATCCCCGGCCAGCATGCCGCGCGAGACGGTGGCGGAAACAAGCTGCCGGTCCCGGTTCCACCATTCCAGGCGCAAGCCCCATCCCGTGGCGCCGTCCTCCACGCGGGTTTCACCCGCCACGCGGAAGGGGCCGCAGACCCTGAACCGCTCGCGATCTGGCGGCTTCCGGTAGAGACCATCGGCGTGCATTTCAAAGCCAACCACCTCGCCGCCCTGCTCAACCTCGCCCGCTGGCGCTGCATCCTCGATGGCGCTTCGCACGCCTTGCTTCCCCGTTCGGCCGCCCGGCTTCCCGCCCTGGCCCTTGCCCCCGCTCATGCGCCGGCCTCCGGGCTCGGCACCGCGCGCAAGGTGTCGTTGAAGTCCTTCCCGGTGGGCGCGCGCGCGATCCGCACGTCGCGGCCCTGCTGCGCCAGCGTGTCGGCCGCGTGCTGGAGCTGCGCGCGCTGCGCCTCGCCCTCGTCATTGTCAGCGCAGAGGATGACGCGCTGCACCGCCTCGGGCAGCACCACGCGGCCCATATTGCCCAGCGCAACCGCCGCGATCACGCGCAGCTCCGGGCACGCAACCGCCACGGAAAGCGCCGTCTCAATGCCCTCGGCAATGGCGATGCTCTCGCCCTCCGGGGCGCTGCGCAGAGGCTTGCCGCTGGCGCCCCGCTGCAAGGGGATGAAGCCGCCGCCATAGCTGCCGAGAACCTTTTTCGGCTGGGTCACGCTCGCCTTGCGCCAATGGCCCGCCGCGTCCTGCTGTAGCCAGGTGCGATGGGTCGCGATGTGCTGGCCCTGACCATCCGTGATGGCGGCGAGCATGGCCGGCAGAGGCCCGCCCGCCTCCATGCTCCAGCACTCGGGATGGAAGCGCAGCGCGCGGGGCTGGCGGCCCAGCTCGGCCAGGTCAATTCCCCGCGCGGTCAGGTAGTGCGCAACCGGCGTGCCGGCGATGCTCTGCGCGGCGCTCAGGAAGAGCGCCAGCGCCTTCCGCGCGCGCGCCGCATCATCGGCACTCCGCGCCGCGTCTGTCGGCTCAGGCACGCGGCGCATGGGGCGCGGCGGCGGTGCTGCGCCCCCGCTGCCATAGCCCAGCCGCTGCCGCGCCCATGCCATGGCTGCCGCCAGGTCGCCCCGGAAGAGCACCGCCGCAACCAGGTCCAGCGCGTCGCCATGTTCGCCCGTCGCGAAGTCTCTCCAATTTCCGGCATGGGGCGGGCGGAGATTGACGGCGAGGGATTGGCCCGGCTCGCCCGCGAGGGAACCGCAACGCCAATGCGGACCATCGCGCCGGCCTGCGGGGAGGAGCTGCGCGGCCAGGCCCTCGGCCTCGGCCCCCAGCATCGCGGCAAGGTCCGCCGCACCTGGCGCGCTGGTCATGGGCTGCGATCCGGGAAGGGCACGATGACGCGCGGGCGCTCTTTGACAGGAAAGCCGCCAGCATCGAAGACATAGCCGGTCGGCAAGGCGCGCTGATCCATCCATTCGCCAGGCTGTAGGAAGCCGCCTGAGAACAGATGCGCGTTGGTCCGCTGGTAGCGGTGCAGAAGCTCCAGGCATTTCCGCTCCGCCTCGGCCGCTTCGGGGATGCCATCGGCCTGATCGTCGTATGCGCGCGCCAGGCGCCCGAACACCTCAAGCATTCCCTCTCGCTGCGACGCCTTGAAGGCACGCGGCAGATAGCCCGGCAGGCCAAATAGGGCCGCCGCACCATCCCCGCACAAGGCCAAAAGCGAGCATCGGGAGATCGGCCGATGGAAGAGCCGCGAGAGCTGAACGGCGTCCAGAACCGGGGGCGCGAGCTGGCTCTTCATGGCGCACCTCGCGCGACAACCCGCGCCTCCGCCGTGTTCGTCGCGGATCGGGCGGCGGCCCATTCGTCAAGGTCCGCCGTGCAGTAGGTGACGGCGCGGCCGAGCTTGAAGAAGCGCGGCCCGCCGCCATAGGTGCGCAGCTTCTCCAACGTGCTGGCGGCGATGCCCAGATGCGCCGCCGCCTCGGGCGTGCGCAACCGGCGCGATGGTGTTGGGGTGGTGGTCATGTCGGGGGCGGTATCCTCTCGGATGCCCCGCGCGAGCCTATCTCGCACGGCCCCAGGCTGTCGGCCTGGTGCCTACCCCACTAGCCGCCCAACCCCACTCCGCCGCAACTGCGCATTCCCGAGTATCCGGCGCGGTCGCCTGGTCGGGCTGGTCATGACCGCGATCCGTTCCTCAAGCTCCTCGGCAATGCGCAACCATCCCTCGCGGCTGGTTGGGCGTGAGGGCGCGCCCCGAGCGAAGATTTTTGCCGCGAAGAAGGCGAGACGATCCCTCCGAAGACCCTTCACGCGGCGCAGCGATTCCGCTTGGCCCTTCGCCAGCTCTTCAAGGTGCGCTCGGTGCTCATCGTATCGCTTTCGGATCACGCCCGGCTTCGTGATCGCTGATCCTTGGAACGCCCGCCCTACCGTGATGGCGTCCTCCTTCGTTCGCGGGGCGCGGCCGACCGAAAGTTGTGCGTGATGGCGGGCATGCATGGCGCAGATGGACCAGACCCAAAGCGAGTTTTCCCGGCTGGCCTGACCGATGCCATATCCGCGCATCGGCTTCTCAAGGAAGTGCAAGGTCTCCTCGAACACGTCGCCGGGCATGTCTGCGAAGAAGCGCGTGAAGCGATGCACGGCATGCAAGGCGATGAACGAAGAGACGGGATAAGGGCCAGGCGCCTTGCTTTCCTCCAAGCGCTTCGCGTCCTCGGCAGAAAGCGCCCTATCTAGCTGGCCCAACTTGGCAAGCGTCTGAGCGAGTATGGAATGGGCCATTGCCACGCCCTCGGCGGCCTCCTCCGCACTTGCAACGCCTGCATTCGCTAGGCCCTGCACATGCAGGCGCGCATCCTCCGTCAGGGCCTCTAGCGCCATCTCAAGCGAGGCCAGCTCGACGCGCCCGCCGTCAAATTGCGCCGCCGCCCATTGGTCGGCCCCAGCCTTGATGCCCACCCAATCCAGGCACTTTACCCCGGCCGGCTCCGGCCCTGCGATGATCCCGGCGAGCATTCGGGCGTCGTCGCGCATCGCGCGCATCTGTGCAGCGAAGGCCGGCAGATGATCGGGCGCGGCCGGGTTCTCCAAGAGCTTCGCGAGCTGGTCGAGACCCGCCGCGATGCGCTCCACCTGGCGCGCTGGCGTCTGTGTGTCCTGCTCAGACATGGCCAGCCTCGCGAAACTGCGCCTCGACGCCCTCAAGGATGGTCCGGTGAAGATCCTCCATCCAATCGCAATCGCCCCACTGCTCGGCGGCCTGCCAGTGCGCAATCCGCGCCTTCGCAAGCAGGGCTTGCGGGCCAGTGGCCGGGGCGCGGCCGATGGCTTCATGCAAGTCAGCCCAGCCAAGGGTTAGCCAATCGCAGGAATCCAGGCCAAGCGCCTCGCAAGTCCGCGGATACTCGTGCCACCAAAGCCGGGCAGCCGTGAGGCCCTCAAGCATGGCTGCGCCATCGCCCGCCTCGATGCGAGGAAGCAGCCTGGCAAGCGTGCGCTCCACCTCTCGCGCCCGGATGGGGCCGCGCTGCGTCCATGGGATGACCTGTGCGGTCCTGGTGCTATTGCTGTCGTTGCTCGTCGTCATGGTGGTTCTGTCACCGTCTGCGGCGGGCCGGGGTGGGGGCGTTGCCGCGCCCCCACTCCACCGCCTGGTTGCCGGGGAAGCCGCCCCGGCGCGGATCGGGTCAGGGCATGCCCTGACTATAGGACGGGCGTGCGAAGCCGGCGCCAGGCCATTGCAGCATGTCCGCGCAAGCCTCCGCGCCATGAATGCGCATCGCGGCGCGCTCGCACATCGCAAGCCATTCGGCCTGGCTCGGTTCTCCAAGCTGGGAAAGGGCCTCGGCCATCTCGACAACCGCGCCCCAAATCTCGGGCCGCGCCACCATGGCGGCGGCGTCGCGCCACGCGGCTTGAAGCTGCGCCTCAAGCGCCGCGTCGGATCGCTCGGCCGTCGCCAGGAACAAGACTTCCTCCGCGATCTCGACGGAACCCGCCGCGCCGGACCATGGATTGCCGTTGCCTGCAAGCAGCTCGGCCGCGATGCCGGCGAGCAACTCGCGCGCCACGGCCGCCCATCCGGTGGGGCCTGCGTCGTGCGGCCCGCCGTCGCCACAATCGGCCCATGCGCCGTTGGGCTGAACGACGATCCGCACGGGAAGCGGGATGATGCGGCCGGCAAGCGAGGCCACGGCGAAGCCTGCCGCCTTGTGGGTGGCCCATCGGCGGCTGACCGCTTCCGATGGCAAGGGGCGAGGGGTGCGCCAGGCCGGATCACGCGGGCCGGGCAGGGGTGGCGGCCACTCGGCTGGCAATGTCGCGTTCGTGCCCTTCGTCATGCGCGCTTGCCCCGTCCGGCGCGGATCGGCACCACGGTTTGCGGCCGGCTCGCCGGGTCCAGCGCCGCCGCCAGCGCATCGCACCACGCGCGCACCGCCGCCGCCTGTTCCTGCCAGCGCTCGGCCCGCTGATAGACGCCCAGCACCCCGCCGCGTGTGGCGCTCTGCCGGTGGTTCAGCACCGCATCCGCCACGGGCTCGGGAATGCCGCGCTCCGCCATGATGGAAGCGAAGGATCGGCGGAAGTCGTGCCAGGTCCAGGCGGTGAAGCCGCCCGCCGCCGTGCTCATGGTCTCGCGCATGTCGGTCCAGCGATCCAGCACCCGGCCGGGGACGCTGCTGGGGAAGACAAGCCCCTCGCTCGGTTCCTTGGCCGCTTCATGCCGGGCCGCCAGGATGCGCAGCGCCAGGGGTGGAAGGGCCAGGCGGTGCGGGTCGCCGTTCTTCGTCATGGTGCCGGGCTGCAACCACTCGGCCCGCTTCAAGTCCACATCCTGCCAGCGCATGGCGGCGGCCTCGCCCCTGCGGGCGGGCAGCGCAATCAGGATGCGGGCCAGGTCGCGCGGGGTTTCATCCAGCGTCCCGGCCGCGCGCCAGAGCCGCGCCAGGTCTTCCAGCGCGATGACGCGGGAGCGCGCGGCGGGCGGCCTGGGGCGCTTGGCCTGGGGCAGCTCCTCGCAAGGGTTCGGGCCGGCAAGGTGTCCCTCCTCTCGGCTCCACGCGAAGAAGCGCCGCAAGGCCCCGAAGAGCATCCGCGCGGTTGCCGGGCGGCTCGCCTCGATCCGCATCAACCGCGCCACATCGGCCGCCGTGACTTCGGAGACGGGCCGCCCCGCGATATCGAGCAAGGCCACGGCGCGGCGCACCGCCGCCAGCTCGTCCGCCGCATGCTCGGCCGAGATAGGCCCCGATCCGCGAAGGCGGGGACGGCCGGGGAGGGCCAGCGCGTAGGTTTCCACCAAGGGCGCCAGCATGGTTGCGCGTTCGGCCTTGGCTCTCCTCGCCTCCTTGGCACGCTCCGCCGTGGGGTCGCGTCCATGGTCCACGTCAGCGCGAAGCCGGGCGGCGGCCTTGCGTGCTTCCTCGGCGGTCATGGCGGGATAGCTGCCGATGCGGTGCCAGTGCTGCTGGCCGCCGCGCGCGCGATACTTCAACAGCCAAGTCTTCGCCCCGGCTGGCGTGGTGCGCAGGCCGAAGCCGGCAATGTCACGGTCCCACAGGATGCCCGCGCCCTGGGCCTCCGCCGCGCGTGCTGTGATCTTCTCCGCGCTGCGTCTCGGCATGATCGGCCTCGTTTCGTGCAACCACTATGCAACCATGGCGCATAAAACAGACGGCAAGACCATCTGACAAGCGGAAAGATGAACGGTGCAATTTCAATGGGTAGTATGGTTGCACGCAACTTGGGGACACGCAGGATAGGTCAGGGAGGCTGACTCTTAATCAGCGGGTCCACGGTTCGAGCCCGTGAGCGCCCACCACCCCCCAGGTGGTTTCCGCCGTTGCTG
>NZ_JAIEQY010000155.1 GCF_019747315.1 Roseococcus sp.
CCGCCGAGGCCACCCGCCGCCTGAAAGCCGCCGAATCCGCCCATGCCGCCGCCCGCGCCGCCCTCGACGCCGCCGAAGCCCGCGCCCGTGAGCGCGAGGAGGTGCGCCGCGGCACCGAAGCCGCGCTCGCCCAGGCGCGGGAGGCCGCGCTGCGGGCCGAGGCCGCGCAGGATTCCGCCCTCCAGGCCGGCCAGGCGCTGGCCGGGCGCATCCTGGAACGCCTCGGCGAATCGGCGGAACTGCCGGCCCGGCCGGAGGATGTCTCCGACGCGGCCGAGGAACGCGCCCGCCGCCGCGCCGAGCGCTTGGCGCGCGAGCGCGAGGAGATGGGCCCTGTCAACCTCCGCGCCGAGACGGAACTGGAGGAATTGGACGCCCGCATCGCCGGCATCCTGCGGGACCGTGAGGAGGTGGCCTCCGCCATCGCCAAGCTGCGCGGCTCCATCGGCCATCTGAACCGCGAGGCGCGGGAGCGGCTGCGGGCGATATTTGACCAGGTGGACCGCGAATTCCGCGCCCTGTTCAGCAAGCTTTTCGGCGGTGGGCGGGCGCATCTGGCGCTCGTCGGCAGCGAGGACCCGCTGGAGGCGGGGCTGGAAATCTATGCGGAGCCCCCGGGCAAGAAGCTTTCGGCCCTCTCCCTCCTTTCAGGTGGCGAGCAAGCATTGACCGCCTTGTCCTTGATTTTCGCGGTTTTTCGCTGCCACCCCGCGCCCGTCTGCGTGCTGGACGAGGTGGATGCGCCGCTGGATGATGCCAATGTCGAACGCCTTTGCGACCTGCTGGACAGCATGGCCGAGACGGGCACCCGCTTCCTCATCGTGACGCACCACGCGCTGACCATGGCGCGCATGCACCGGCTGTTCGGCGTCACCATGCAGGAGCGCGGCGTTTCCCGCCTGCTCTCGGTGGATCTGGGTGAGGCCGTGGCGATGGCGGAAGGGTGAGTTTTCGAAGGCTGCCGTCGCTTGACAGTCTTGCTGCACCGCCATAGAGGCAGCCTCGCCTTCCGGCGGAAAACTCAAGGAAGGGGCCATGGTGGAAGACCGGGATTCGCTGAACAGGCGCCTGAAGGCTGCACGGGACCGTCAAGGTCTCGACAAGCCGGAGGCCGGCCAAGGCGCACTTCCAACTTCCGCCTGGGGGTTCGGGTTGCGCGCCGGTGTGGAGGTTTTCTCCGCCCTGGTGGTCGGCGTGGGGCTTGGCTTCATGCTGGACAAGTGGCTCGGCACCTGGCCCTGGCTGTTCCTGTTGTTTTTCGTCCTGGGGGCCGCCGCCGGCGTGCTGAACATCTATCGGCTGTTCACGCCCCGGGCCGGTGCTCGCAAGGATTGATGTTGGAGATGCGCCGTGGCCGTTGAGGGGAAAGCGATTGACGCGCTCGGGCAGTTCGAGCTCGCGACGGCACTGGGTGCCGTTGGCAAGTCGGTCGGCTTCACGCAGTCCAATCTCTACATGCTCATCTCCGCGGGGCTGATCGTCGCCCTGATGATGTGGGGCATGCGCGCCCGCGCGGTGGTGCCCGGCCGCATCCAGAGCCTGGCGGAAAGCGCCTATGGCTTCATTGACGACATGGTGGTGGCGCAGATCGGCGAGGAAGGCCGGCGCTTCTTCCCCTTCGTCTTCACGCTGTTCATGTTCATCCTCTTCGGGAACATGCTGGGCCTCTTCCCCTACGCCTTCACCTATACCAGCCACATCACGATGACCTTCATGATGGCGCTGATCGTCTTCATCCTGATCACCGCCGTCGCCATCGCGCTGCATGGCAAGAAGTTCCTGGGCTACTTCTTCCCCGAGGGCGCGCCCCTCTGGCTGGCCCCCATCATCATCCCGGTCGAGATCGTCTCCTACCTCTCGCGCCCCATCAGCCTCTCCATCCGTCTCTTCGCCAACATGGTGGCGGGCCACGTGATGCTGAAGGTCTTCGCCACCTTCGTGGTGATGCTGGCGGGCCTGGGGACGATCGGGCCGTTCATCGCCGTCATGCCGCTCGCGATCAATGTCGCGCTGGTCGGCTTCGAAGTGCTGGTCGCGTTCCTGCAGGCTTATGTGTTCGCGATCCTCACCTGCATCTATCTCCACGACGCCGTGCACCTGCACTAAGCCGGCGCCGTCCCCACCCGCTTCTCAGCAAACAGAAGGATTGAGAATATGGAAGTTGCTGCCGCCAAGGCCCTCGGGGCTGGCATTGCCGTCATCGCGCTGTTCGGCGTGGGCCTGGGCATCGGGAACATCTTCTCCTCGCTGATCTCCAGCGTGGCCCGCAACCCGGCCGCCCGTGACGTGGTCTTCCCGATCGGCATCCTGGGCTTCGCCCTGACGGAAGCCGTGGCGCTCTTCGCGCTGCTGATCGCCTTCCTTATCCTGTTCGCCTGAGTGCATAGGGGCGGGGCCACGCGCCCCGCCTTTTTGTCTTTCAGCATCAGGACGATCACATGCCGCAGCTCGATTTCGCCAACCCATTGATGATGAGCAAGCTGGTCTGGCTGCTGATCATCTTTGGCTTCCTCTTTTTCGTCCTGAAGAACTACGCGCTGCCGCAGGTGGCGTCGGTTCTGGATGAACGCGCTGCGCGCATCGCGGCCGACCTCAACGCCGCCCGGGACGCCCAGGCGGCCGGTGAGGCCGCACTCGCCGAAATCCGGGCCGCGACCGCCGCCGCCCGGGCCGAGGCCCAGGCCGCCATCGCGGCCGCCATGGTCGAGGCGCAGACCAAGTCGGCCGCCCAGGCCGCCGAAATCAACGCGAAGCTTGCCGCCCAGGTGGCGCAGGCCGAGCAACAGGTCCGCGCCGCGCGGGACCAGGCGATGGGCGCACTGCGCGAAGTCGCCGGCGAGACCGCGACGGCCATGCTCTCCCGCCTCTCCATCACGGCGCCGGCGAATGACGTGACCGCCGCCGTTGACCGAGCCGCCAGCCAGGGGGCCCGCTGATGTTGCAGGATCCGAAATTCTGGGTTGCCGCCAGCTTCGTCATCTTCGTCCTCCTCGTGGGGAAGATGGCCTGGAGCCGTGCCACCGCGATGCTCGACGCGCGCGGTGACCGCATCCGCGCCGAACTGGAGGAGGCGAGCCGCCTGCGGGCCGAGGCCGAGGCCATGCTGGCCAGCGCCACCGCCGAGCGTGAGGCCGCCATCGCCGAAGCCGCGGCCATGATCACCCGCGCCCAGGCGGAAGCCCAGCGCCTTGCCGCCGCCACGGCCGCCGAGGCCGAGTCTGCCGCCAAGCGCCGCGAGCGCATGGCGATGGACCGCATCGCCGCCGCCGAGGCCAGTGCCGTGACGGAAGTGCGGAACGCCGCCGCCGAGATCGCCACCGCCGCCGTGCGGGACGTGATCATCGCGCATCACGATGCCAGCGCCGATGCGGCGCTGATCGATGCCGCCGTCACCAGCCTGCCGGTCGCCTTCCGCGCCGCCTGATTTCGGCGCCGCTCCCACTCGTCATCATGCCGGCGCAGGTCTAGCCTGCGCCGGCATTTTCGTTTTCGGGAGAGTTTCATGTTGCGTCCCTTCCTCGCCGCGGCGGCGCTGGCGGTCAGCCTCGGCCTCGCGCCCGCGCAGGCCAACCTGTTCCGCTGGGCCAATGACGGCGACGTGAACTCGATGGACCCCTATTCGCGGTCCGAAACCTTCCTGCTGACCTTCAACGCCAATATCTACGAGCCGCTGATCCGGCGCGACCGCAACCTGCGCCTGGAAGCGGCGCTGGCCGAGCGCTGGGAACAGGCCGATCCGCTCACCTGGCGCTTCCACCTGCGCCGCAATGTGCGCTTTTCGGACGGCACGCCCTTCACCGCGGATGACGTGGTCTATTCCATCGCGCGCGGGCGCGGCCCGGGCTCCAATGTCGGCGCCTATTTCGCCGCCGTGGCCGAAGTCCGCAAGGTGGACGACTTCACCGTGGACCTCGTCACCCGCGTGCCGAGCCCGATCCTGCCGGAAGAACTCACCAGCTTCGGCATCATGAGCAAGGCCTGGCTGGAGCGCCACGGCGCCCAGCGCGTGGCCGACCTCACCTCGCGCGAGGAAAACTTCGCGACGCGCAACGCCATGGGCACCGGCCCCTTCCTCCTGGTCAGCCGCGAGCCGGACCGCCGCACGGTCCTGGCCCCCAACCCGCTCTGGTGGGACACGCCCGCGCACAACCTGACCCGCGTGGAGTTCAACGTCATCGCCAATGACGCGACGCGCGTGGCGGCCTTGCTCTCGGGCGAGGTGGACATGGTCTACACCGTGCCGCCGCAGGACATGGACCGCATCGGCCGCACGCCCAACCTGCGCGTGATCCAGGGGCCGGAGCTGCGCACCATCTATCTCGGCATGGACCAGAACCGCCCCGAGCTGCTGAAGAGCGACGTGCGCGGCCGCAATCCCTTCCAGGATGTGCGCGTGCGCCGCGCGATCTACCAGGCGATTGACGTGCAGGCGATCACGACGCGCGTGATGCGCGGCCAGGCGCGGCCGACCGGGCAGATCTTCGGCCCCGGCGTGAACGGCTTCGTGGAGGCCAATGACACGCGCCTGCCGCTCGACCTTGAGGCCTCGCGCCGGCTGCTGGCGGAAGCAGGCTACCCCAACGGCTTCGGCGTGACGCTGGATTGCCCCAATGACCGCTACGTGAATGACGAGGCGATCTGCACCGCCGTCGTCGCCATGCTGGCCCGCATCAATGTGCGCGTGACGCTCGCCGCCCAGACCCGCGCGCGTTTCTTCGCCGAGGTGAATGCGCCGCGCTACAACACCAGCTTCTACCTGCTGGGTTGGACCCCCAACACCTATGACGCGCACAACGCGCTGTTCAACCTGGCCGGCACGCGCGATGGCGTGCGCGGCGTCTTCAACAATGGCGGCTACTCCAACCCGGCCTTCGATGCGCTGGTCGCGCAGATCGAGACCGAGACGGTCCCGGCCCGCCGGCAGGAGCTGATCACCCAGGCCACGCGCCTGCTGCAATCCGATGTCGCCTATATCCCGCTGCACCAACAGCAGGTGGTCTGGGCGGCGCGCAGCAATGTGACGCTGGTGCAGCAGGCGGATAACGGGTTTCCGCTGCGGTCGGTGAGGGTTGGGAACTAAGTGAACAGGGCCTCCGGCGGCTGGGGCCGAAAGGCCCCAGACCCCAGGACTTCAGGGAGCACCGTATGTCTCGCAAAGTGACCTTGGCCGCCGCGCAGTTGGGGCCGATTCAGAAGGCCGAGGGGCGCGATGTCGCCGTGGGGCGCATGCTGCGGCTGATGGAACATGCACATCGCCGCGGCGTCGAAGTCGTCGTCTTCCCCGAACTCGCGCTGACCACCTTCTTCCCGCGCTGGTACGAGGAGGACATCGCCCGCGCCGATCATTGGTATGAGCACGCGATGCCCTCCAACGAGACGGCGCCGCTCTTCGAGGCCGCGCGGAAATACGGCATCGGCTTCCATCTCGGCTATGCCGAGAAGACGCCGGACGGCCACCGCTACAACACCGCGATCTACGTCCATCCCTCGGGCGAGGTCGTGCTGAAGTACCGCAAGGTGCATCTGCCCGGGCACCGCGAATACGACCCGATCCGCAAGGTGCAGCACCTGGAGAAGCGCTATTTCGAGGTGGGCGACCTCGGCTTTCCCGTGATCCGCGCGCCGGTCGGCGGGCAGCAGGCCAATATCGGCATGATGATCTGCAATGACCGCCGCTGGCCGGAAGCCTGGCGCGTCATGGGCCTGCAGCAGGTCGAGATCGTCATGCTCGGCTACAACACGCCCAGCCTGAACATGGATAATCGCGGCTTCGAGGCGCACCACCTGCGCGTCGAGCATTCGCACCTCTCCATCCGCGCGGGCTGCTACCAGAATGCCTGCTTCGGCGTGGCGACCGCCAAGGGCGGCACGGAGGATGGGCATGAGCTCTTCGGCCATTCGATCATCGTGAACCCGCAGGGCGAGATCATGGCCCAGGCGACGAGCTGGGGCGACGAACTCATCACCGCCGATTGCGACCTGGATGACTGCCAGCTCGGCCGCAGCACCATCTTCAACTTCGCCGCCCACCGCCGGCCCGAGGCCTATGGCCGCATCCTGGAGCAGGTGGGCTCGGTCGAGCCGCCGGTCTGGACGCCCCCCGGCGGGACGCATCAGCCGTAGGGATAGCCGCCGAGCCAGAGAACATCCTCGATGCGGCGCGCGCCGCTGGCCAGCATGGCCAGCCGATCAAAGCCCAGCGCGATGCCGCTGCCCGCCGGCATGCCCTGGGCGAGCGCCGCGAGGAAATCCGCATCGACCGGCCAGGAATCGGCAGCGCCGTAGAGGCGTTCGCGCTCGGCCACGTCATGGGCGAAGCGGGCGGCCTGCTCCGCGGCATCGGTCAGTTCGTCGAAGGCATTGGCCAGCTCGATGCCGCCGGCAAACAGCTCGAAGCGCAGCGCCACGCGCGGTTCGGCGGGATCACGCCGGGCGAGGGCCGCCTGCGGGGTGGGCCAATGCGTCAGGAAGCTGGCGCGCTCGCGCCCGAGATGTGGCTCGACATGGTCCAGCAGGATGCGGAAGAAGGCCTCCTCCCAGCTTTCATCGGCCCGCGCGCCCAGTGCGGCGCCATCGCCCGTGCCATCGGGGCGGATGCTGGCCAGCAAGTCGAGGCCCGCGTAACGCGCAAAGGCGTCGGCGCAGGTGATGCGCTCGAAAGGGAGGGTGAGGTCCGTCGTCACCCCTTCATGCGCCACCAGCGCCGGGCAGAGGGCGCGGACCAGCGCCTCGGTCTCCGCCATCAGCCCCTCCAGCGTGAGGCCCGGGCAGTACCATTCCAGCATGGTGAACTCCGGCGCGTGGCGCGTGCCGATCTCGCCATTGCGCCAGACGCGGGCGAGTTCGAAGACCGGCCCGGCGCCGCCCACCAGCAGCCGCTTCAACGCCAGTTCCGGCGAGGTGCGCAGCCAGAGCGCGCGGCGCTCGCCCTGGCCCAGATGTGGTTCATAGGCGCTCTGGAAGCCGCGCAGATGCACCTCCATCCCCGGCGCGGGGACGAGGCAGGGCGTCTCCACCTCGCGGTAGCCCTGGGCGGTGAACCAGGCGCGCGTGGCGGCCGTCAGGCGCGCGCGCGCCTCCAGGAAGGGGAGGCGCGCGGCGAGGCTCTCGGGGTGCCATACGGGGTGGGGCATTGCGCGCCAGCCCTTACCAGGGCAGAGCCTGCCCCGCCATGACCCGCACGCTGCGCACCGCCGCCGATCTTGCCGAAGCCGGGCTGATCGCGCCCGAAGCCGCCCCCGCGCTGGAGGCGGTGGCCGCGCGCTATTCCATCGCCGTCACCCCCGCCATGGCCGCGCTGATCCGCGAAGCCGGCGCCCCCATCGCCGCCCAGTACCTGCCCGAGCCCGAGGAACTCATCACCGCGCCGCATGAGCTGGACGACCCCACCGCCGATGCGCCCTTCACCCCCATCAAGGGCGTGGTGCATCGCTACCCCGACCGCGCCCTGCTCAAGCCGCTATTGGCCTGCCCGGTCTATTGCCGCTTCTGCTTCCGGCGCGAGGCGGTGGGCCCGGATGGCGGCCTGCTGACCGAGGCGGAGCTGGACGCGGCGCTGGACTGGTTCGCGGCGACGCCCGCGGTGCGCGAGGTGATCCTGACCGGTGGCGACCCGCTGATGCTCTCGCCCCGGCGCCTCGGGCGCATCCTCTCGCGGCTGGCGGCCATCCCGCATATCGAGACCTTGCGCATCCACAGCCGCGTGCCGGTGGCGGACCCCGGGCGCATCACGCCGGGCATGCTGGCGGCGCTGGATCTGGAACGGCCGCTCTACCTTTGCGTCCATGCGAATCACGCGGCGGAATTCACGCAGGCCGCCGCCGCCGCGCTCCGCAGCCTGCATGGGGCAGGGCTGGTGCTGCTCGGCCAATCCGTGCTGCTGCGCGGCGTGAATGACAGCGAAGCCGCGCTGGAAGCGCTGTTCCGCGCCATGCTGCGCCATCGCGTGAAGCCCTATTACCTGCACCAGCTCGATGCCGCCCCCGGCACGGCGCGCTTCCACGTGCCGGTGGAGGAAGGCCTGGCCCTGATGCGGGGCCTGCGCGGCCGCGTCACCGGCCTGGCCTGGCCCATCTATGTGCAGGAACAGCCTCAGGGTGCGGGGAAAATCCCCCTGGGCATGGCCGGTATGCGCGGCGGGGCTGGACAAGCGCGCGAAGCCGTTTAGAAGGCCTCCCACGGCGGGCGCTTAGCTCAGTTGGTAGAGCAGCTGACTCTTAATCAGCGGGTCCACGGTTCGAGCCCGTGAGCGCCCACCA
>NZ_JAIEQY010000092.1 GCF_019747315.1 Roseococcus sp.
GACAGCTACGGCCTGGGCTGCGAGGCGCTGAACGCGGCGCTCGACGATGCCGGCCTGAAGCCGTCGGACATTGACGGGCTGATCGTCAGCCGCATCCCCTCCTATGAGCGCTTCGCGGAGATGATGGGGATCAACCCGCAATACTGCCTGCTGACCGAGACGCCGGGGCGCTTCTCGGGCGTCTCGCTGGCGCTGGCGGCCCAGGCCATCGCGACGGGCGCGGCCAAGACCGTGGCGCTGGTCTATGGCAATAACGGCCGCAGCGTGCGGATGAACTATGGCGGCGGCGACAGCCAATGGAGCCCCTGGGGGATGACCAGCCCGGGCGCCATCCACAGCATGATGTGGCGCCGGCACATGCATGATTTCGGCACGACCCATGCCGATCTGGGCCATGTCTCGCTCGCTTTCCGCAACCATGCCTGCCTGAACCCCGATGCCGTCATGCATGGCAAGCCGATCACGCTGGAAGACCACGCGAGCGCGCGGCCGATCTGCGAGCCGCTGAAGCTGCTCGACTACTGCCTGATCAATGATGGCGGCGTCGCCTGGATCATGACGAGCGCCGAGCGCGCGCGGGACATGAAGCGCCCGCCCGTGCTGCTCTCGGGCTATGCGCGGCAGGACCGCTTCGCCTATGGCAGCGCGCCGGCGGATGATTACTGGCACCCCACGCTCTCGGCCTGCCAAAGCGTCTATGACCGTGCGGGCTTCGGGCGCGATGATGTGCAGGGCCTCGGCATCTACGACAATTTCACCCCCACGGTGATGTTCAGCCTGGAGGGCCTCGGCTTTTGCGGCCAGGGCGAGAGCAGCGATTTCGTGCGCGACGGCACGCTGGAGCTGGGCCGCGGCCGCTGGCCGACCAACACCTCGGGCGGGCATCTCTCGGACAGCTACATGCAGGGCTGGGGCGTCATCGCCGAATGCATCCGCCAGCTGCGCGGCGATTGCGGCGCGCGGCAGATCCCGGATGCCAAGGCCATGCAATACATCTGCGCCACCCATATCGCGCAGAGCATCCTCTTCCGGAGGGACGATTCATGAGCCTGGAGACCCGCCCCAAGCCGCTGCTGGACAATTGGAACCGGCCCTTCTGGAACGCCTGCGCCGAAGGCGCGCTGATCCTCCAGCGCTGCACCGCGACCGGCCAGTGCTTCTTCCCGCCCGCCCCCGTCTCGCCCTTTACGGGGCGGCCGGAATGGGAATGGATCACCGCCTCCGGCAAGGGCGAGATCTGGTCCTTCGTGGTGTTCCACCAGAGCTACTTCCCCGGGATGAAGGATGAACTCCCCTACCCCGTCGCCATGGTGAAGCTGGATGAGGGGCCCTACCTGCTGACCAACCTGGTGGGCATGACGGCGGCCGAGGCGAAGATCGGCCAGCGCCTTTCCGTCCGCTTCCCCGGCGGCCCCGAGGGCTTCGTCCTGCCGCAATTCGGCCCGGAGGCTTGAGCCATGACGGATGAGCTCCTCATCACCGAGGGCGAGGGCTGGGCGCAGATCCAGGTGAACCGCGAGGCCCAGCGCAATGCGATGAACCGCGCCACGCGCCAGGGCCTGCTCCAGGCCTTCGAGGCGCTGCGCGGCAAGGCCAAGGCCATCATCCTGACCGGTACCGGCGTCGCCTTCTGCGCGGGGATGGATTTGAAGGAGCGCGAGGCCGACCGCAAGCTCGGCATCGAGGGCGCGGGCGAGGAATGGATCGCCGTGAACATGGCGATCAAGGCGCATCCTTCGATCTTCATCGCCGCGGTGAACGGCCTGGCGCTGGGCGGCGGTGCGACCATGATCAATTGCTGTGACCTGGCCATCGCCAGCACCAGGGCCAGCATCGGCTGCCCGGAGATGGGCTTCTCGACCTATCCGGGCATGGCGGGGCCGGCCATCCAGCTCTCCGGCGTCACGCGCAAGCAGGCGGCCTGGCTGGTGCTGACCACCAACCGCATCGATGGCGCCACGGCGGAGCGCTGGGGGATGGTGAACCAATGCGTGGAGCCCGAGGCGCTGATCCCCACGGCGCAGGCGCTCGCCCAGAAGATCGCGCAATTCGACGCGGTGGCGCTCTCGGAATCGAAGAAGGCGCTGGAGCGCATCCCGGCCTTCATCACCGATTGGCAGGAGGCGATGGATCACGGCCAGATGGTGAACCTCACCATCCGCTCCAAGACCACGGCGCAGGCCGAGGGCAGCGCCCGCTTCGCCGCCGGCATCAAGAATCCCGGACAGGGGGTCTGAGCCGGGCCAGGACAGGGAAGGCTTCGCAATGACAGGCTTCGTGACCCGCCGCGCCGCGCTGGCTGCGCCCATCCTGCTGGCCGCCGCGCGGCCCGCCCTGGCGCAGGGCTTCCCCGACCGGCCCATGCGCATGATCGTCGGCTATGCGCCGGGCGGCACCACGGACATCGTGGCGCGCGTCACGGCGGAATACCTCAGCCAATATCTGGGCCAGCCCATCGCGGTGGAGAACCGCGGCGGCGCGGGCGGCGTGCCCGGGGCGCTCATGATGCTGCAGGCACCGGCGGATGGGCATGTGATGATGATGCAGTCGGGCGGGCTGAACCAGGCCGAGGCGCTTGGCCCCGCCTTGCCCTTCAGCGCCGTGGAAGCCTGGGCGCCGGTCGGGCTCGTCGGCACCAGCGCGATTTCGCTGGTGGTCCACCCTGCCGTGCCGGCCACGAACCTGCGGGAATTGCAGGCCTTCGTGCGGGCCTCGGGCCAGCCGCTGCGGGTCGGCTCGCCGGGCACCAACCTCTCAGCCGAGCTCTACGCGCAGGAACTCGGGATCACCATTGAGGAGATCCGCTATCGCGGCACCGGCATGGTGATCAACGACCTGCTGGCCGGCCGCGTGCAGGCCTATACCATCGCGCTGCCCGGCATCCTTGCCCATGTGCGCGCGGGCGGGCTGCGGGCGCTCGCCATCGCCTCGGCCACGCGCAGCCATGTGATGCCGGAATTGCCGACCACGGTGGAGCAGGGCTTCCCCGGCATCATCAATGCCAGTTGGTTCGGCGTCGTCGTGCGCGCCGGAACGCCGCCGGATCGCCTGGCGCGGCTGGGCGAAGGCGTCTCCCGCATGCTGCGCGAGCCCGCCATCCGCTCGCGCCTCACCGAGGCGGGGGTGGATGTGGAAACCCAGACCAGCCCCGCCGCCTTCGACGCCATGATCCGCGAGGACCGCGCCCGCTGGGACATGGTCGTGCGGCGCGGCAATCTGCGCCACTGACCGGAATGCGATGACCGAATTCTCCCCCGCCGCGCCGCTGGCCGGACGCCGCATCCTGGATCTGGGCGCGCTTTGCGCGCAGCGCCCGCACGCGCTGGCCGCCGCCATGGCGGCCCGGCTCTGCGCCGGCTACGGCGCCGAGGTGGTGCGCCCCCTGCCCGCTTCCGGCGAACCGCTGGCGGGCGATGCGCCCCTGCTGCCCGATGGCACCTCGGCGCTGGACCGCTTCCTCAATGCCGGCAAGCGCTCGGGCGCGGCGAGCGGCGCCTTCGAGGCGGCGATCGGCGACCGCGCGGCGCTGGCTGCCCATGCGGCCCATATCCCCGTCCAGATCCGGATCTCCGTCTTCGGCCCGGAGGCGGAGGACCCGCCGATGACGGAGCTGGGCCTCGCCGCCCTCTCCGGCCTGCTCGGCATTGTCGGGGAAGCGATGCCCGCGCCGCCCTCGCGCCTTGCCGGGCACCAGGTGTCCTATGCCACGGGGCTCGCCGCCTGCACGGGGCTCCTGGCGGCCCTGCGGGGCGGCGGGCCGGAGACGGTGGATGTCTCGCTGCTCGACGTCACGGCCTGGCTGAACTGGAAGGTGGCGGCGGGCGTCATCGTCATGGGCAGCGCGCCGGAGCGCCGCGCCGACCGCGTGACCTGGTTCACCCTGCCCTGCGCCGATGGCCATATGGCGCTGGTCTACCAGGAGAAGGATTGGCCGCCCCTGCGTGACCTGATCGGCGATGCCCGACTGCGCGACGATCCGCGCTTCGCCACCAATGCGACGCGCGGGGCCAACCGGGCCGCGCTGATGGAAATCCTGGGCCCCTGGTTCGCCGCGCGGACCCGCGCCGAGATCACGACGGCAGCACAGGCGAAGCGCGTGCCGCTCGGCCCCGTGAAACATCCGGCGGAATTGCTGGAGGACCCGCAATACGCCGCGCGCGGCTTCCTCGGCGGCGATGGCACGCCGGCCTTGCCGGTGGGCTGGGATGGGCGGCGGCTGAACCTGGCCGTGGCCCAGGCGGCGGCCCCCGCGCCACGCCCGCCCTCCGCCGCGCCGCTGGCAGGCCTGCGCGTGGTGGATCTGGGCTGGATCACCGCCGGCGCCGCCTCCTCCACCCTGCTGCTCGACCTGGGGGCGGAGGTGGTGAAGGTGGAAGGCCCCGGCGCGCCCGACCCCTTCCGCAACTGGGAAGGCGCGGCCCGCGACACGGATTGGTGGAACCGCTCGCCCTTCTTCAACTTCACCAATCGCGGCAAATCCTCGCTCTGCCTGGACCTCAAGCACCCGCGCGGGCGCGAGGCGCTGCTCAGCCTGCTGGAAGGCGCAGATATCCTGGTCGAGAATTTCCGCCGCGGCGTGATGGCTAGCTTCGGGCTTGACCCCGGCGAGCTGCGCGCCCGCTTCCCGCGCCTCGTCATCGCCAGCATCTCCAGCCAGGGCGAGACGGGGCCGGACCGCGCCATGGTCTCCTTCGGCTCCACGCTGGAGGCCACGGCTGGCCTCGCCGCGCTGACCGGCGCGGGCGAGGCGCCGGTCATCACCGGGCGGGATGTGAACTACCCGGACCAGGTGGTCTGCCTCTTTGCCGCGGGCGCGATCATTGCCGCCTTGCACGAGCGGGAACGCACTGGCCAGGGCGCTCATCTCGATCTCTCACAGCGCGAATTGACCAGCTTCCTGCTGGGCGAGGAGCTGATCGCCGCCGCAGCCGGCGCCCCCTCCCCCCGCCGCGGCAATCACGACCCCGCCGAGCCGGAGGAGCGCCTGGTGCCGGAGGGGGCGGGTTGGCGCGTCGAATTCCCCGGCGGCAGCGTGCCAGTGCGCGATGGCGCGGCGCTGGCGGCGGCCGACGATTTCCGGACCGGCACGGCGGTGGCCTACTCGCCCGATGGCACGCCGGCCAAGGGCATTCCCTTCCGCTTCGCCCGCCAGCCGCGCGCGGTGACCGACACCTGCCACAGCCTCGGCGCCGACAACCGCGCCGTGCTGCGCGCCGCCGGCTTCGACGATGCGACCATCCACGCGCTGGAAGCGGAGGGCATCCTCGCCACCCGCCCGCGCGGCACCCCCGCCTGAGAGGACCCAGCCATGAACCCGATGCCTGATCTCCGCCTCCCCCGCCGGACGGCGCTCGCGCTCGGCCTGCTTGCCGCGGCACCCGGCCTGGCCCGCGCCCAGGCCTTCCCGGGCCGGCCGATGCGCATGGTGGTGCCCTATCCGCCCGGCGGCGGGACCGACAATCTCGGCCGCCTCGTCGCGCGTGCCCTTTCCGACCGGCTGGGCCAGCCGCTGGTTGTGGAAAATCGCGGCGGCGCGGGCGGCAATATCGGCGCGGCGGTGGTCGCGACCTCACCGCCCGATGGCCACACCATGCTCTTCACCGGCAACGGCATCGCCATCAGCGACCTGCTGTTCCGCAACCCCGGCTTCGACTGGAAGCGCGACTTCATCCATGTCTGCCGCTTCGCCTCGACGCCGATGCTGCTGGTGGTGAACAACGCGCTGCCGGTCACCAACCTTGCGGAATTCGTGGCTTACGCGCGGGCGCATCCGGGGCAGCTGAATCACGGCACGCCGGGGGCCGGCACCTCGCAGCACCTGGCCGGCGCACTGTTCGACGACATGGCGGGCACGCGGATCATCCATGTGCCCTATCGCGGCACCGGCCCCTCGGTCGCGGGGCTGCTCAGCGGCGAGGTGCAGGCGATGTTCGCCTCGGTCAGCGCGGTGGATGCGCTGATCCGCGACGGGCGCATCCGCGCGCTCGCCAACACCGCGGGCCAGCGCGCCCGGGCCTGGCCGCAACTGCCCGCCATCGCCGAGGCGCTGCCGGGCTATGCGGCGGAGCTCTGGTACACGCTCGCGGTGCCCGCCCGCACCCCGCAAGCCGCCGTTGCGGCCATCGAGGCCGCATCCCGCGCCGCCATGGCCGATCCCACCTTCACCTCGCTCCTGATGGAGCGCGGCTTCGACCCGGAATTCCTGGGCACCGCCGCGCTGGGCGAAGCGCTGGAGGCGGACCATGCGCGCTGGAAGCCCGCGCTGGAGCGCGCGGGCATCACGGCGGAATAGGCCGCGCTATTCCGGCTGCTGGGCCACGCTGCGCAGCAATTCCGTGGCGCGGACGATCTCGCCCGCGATGAAGCGGCGCGTTGCGGCCAGGTGAGGCCGCCAGTGTCAGCGCCATGACGGAGGAGATGTCCCGGGCTCCCCTACGGCGTGCCGCCGGGCAGCGGGGCGATGAAGGCCACATGGTTCTGCACGCAGGGCGTGAAGCATTTCCTCCGCCACGGTGGCTGCGATGGTGGGCTTCCTGCTCGGCCCGCAGGGAGGTGCCATCACGGGGCAGCAGATCATGATCTGCTGGGGCAGCTCGCTCCGACGGTCCAGGCCGCGCGGGGCTACCCCCGGAACAGGGCCAGCAGCACGGTCAGCGTCAGCACGGAGAGCAGCGTGGAAACCAGCACCGAGGCGCCCGAGGCCTCCGTGCCCACGGCATAGCGCCGGGCCAGCAGGAAGGCATTGGCCCCGGTCGGCAGCCCCGCCGCGACCGTCGCCACCGCAAGCTCGAGATCGGACAGCCCCATCGCGCTGCCGATCGCCCAGACCAGCAGCGGCAGCGCCAGCAGCTTCAGCACCACCGTGACCGAGGTCTGCCGCCAGGCGGCGCGCGCGTCGAACCCATGCAGGCTGCCGCCCAGGCAGAACAGCGCCACGGGCGGCGAGGCCGCGCCCAAAAGTTCCAGCGTGCGGCGGGCCGCACCGGGCACCGGCAGGGCCAGCAGGCTCCAGACCATGGCGAGGATCACCGCCATCACCACAGGGTTGCGCGCCACGCCGGCGAGCGTCGTGCGCAGCAGCCGCCAGGGTGCCGCGCGCTGGTTCTGGCCGATCTCCGCCACCACCGTCGCAGCCCCCAGCAGCACCATGGAATGCAGCGCGAGGATGGTGAGCAGGATGGCCAGGCCCGGTGGGCCGAAGGCGGCGGCCATCAACGGAATCCCCATCATCACGGTGTTTCCGTAGCTCACGTCCAGCGCCAGCATGCCCCCTGCCGCCAGCCCCATGCCCGCGCGCCGCGCGCCCCAGAGCACGGCCGCATAAAGCAGCCCCGCCGCCAGGAAGAAGGCCAGCGCCGCCGCCCCGCCGCCCTGGTGCCCCGCCGTGCCGCTGGCAAAGAGCAGCGCGGGCGCCGCCAGCGAGAAGGCGAAGATGTTCAGCCCGCGAAACCCCGCCGCATCCACGAAGCCGCGGCGAGCGGAGAAATATCCCGCCGCGATGATGGCGAAGATCGGCGCCACCACCTCCAGCAGGACGAGAAAGGCCTCCCTCACGCGGGGCCGAGCAGCGCGGCGGCGAAGCCCGGCAGCCAGGGCTGGCGGCTGCGATGGGTGCGCGCCGCATGCAGGATGGCGCGCACGGCGGCGACCGTCGCGGCAAAATCCTCATTCACCAGCACATGGTCGAACTCGTCCCAATGGGCGAGCTCGGTGCGGGCGGCGACCATGCGGCGGGCAATCTCCTCGTCGCTGTCCTGGTTGCGGCCGCGCAGCCGGCGCTCCAGCTCCGTGAGCGAAGGCGGCAGCAGGAAGATCCCCACCACATCCTGCGCCATCTTCGCGCGGAGCTGGCGGTGACCCTGCCATTCAATGTCGAAAAGCACGTCGCGCCCCGCACTCAGCGCCGCCTCCACAGCCGCGCGCGGCGTGCCGTAGGAGCGGCCGAGGAAGCTCGCATGCTCCAGCAATTCGTCGGCGGCGACCATGGCCGCGAATTGCTCCGGCGTGCGGAAGAAATAATGCACGCCTTCCTGCTCGCCAGGGCGCGGCGCGCGTGTCGTCGCGCTGATGGAGAGGGCAAGCTCCGGCTCGGTCTTCAGCAATTCGCGCGAGACGCTGGTCTTGCCGCCACCGGGCGCTGAGGCAAGCACCAGGCAGACGCCCCTGCGGTGCATGTTGCCCGGCTGATTCACGCTCGGCTGCGCCTCACGATCAGACGCGTTGCCCGGCTGATTCACGCTCGGCTGCGCCTCACGACCAGACG
>NZ_JAIEQY010000353.1 GCF_019747315.1 Roseococcus sp.
GAGCTTGGCCGTGCGGTGAATGAGGCGGCAATCCGCGCCGCCTTCCCCGAGGCCAATACCCGCCGCGCCATGCTGACCGCCTTCGGCGCCGGCACGCTGCTGGCGGCGCTGGAAGGCGTGCTGCCGCTCGGCAATGCGCGCGAGGCCATGGCGCAAGCAACGGGCGCGCCCGAGAAGCGCGACCTCAAGATCGGCTTCATCCCCATTACCTGCGCGACACCCATCATCATGGCCGACCCGATGGGCTTCTACCGCAAGCACGGGCTGAACGTGGAAGTGATCCGCACCGCCGGCTGGGCGGTGATCCGCGACCGTTCCATCGCGCGCGAATATGACGCGGCGCACATGCTCGCCCCCATGCCGGTCGCCATGTCGCTCGGCATCGGCGTGGCGCAGCCCATTCCCTTCGCGGTGGCTGCCATCGAGAACATCAACGGCCAGGCCATCACGCTCGCCAACAAGCACCGCGAGCGGCGCAATCCGGCCGATTGGCGCGGCTTCCGCTTCGCCGTGCCCTTCGACTTCTCGATCCACAACTACCTGCTGCGCGCCTATGTGGCGGAAGCCGGGCTCGATCCCGACCGCGACATCCAGATCCGTTCCGTACCGCCGCCCGAGATGGTGGCGAACCTGCGCGCCGACAACATCGACGGCTTCCTCGGCCCCGATCCCTTCAACCAGCGCGCGGTCTTCGACGGCGTGGGCTTCATCCACATCCTGACGCGCGAGTTGTGGGACGGGCATCCCTGCTGCGCCTTCGCCGTGCCGCGCAGCATGATCACGGATACGCCCAACACCTATGCCGCCCTGCTGCGCGCCATCGTGGAAGCGACCGCCTATTCCGACAACCAGGCGAATCGCGTCGAGGTGGCGCAGGCCATCCATGGCCCCAACTACCTGAATCAGCCGCTGACCGTGGTGCAGCAGGTGCTGACCGGCACCTTCGCCAACGGGCTGGGCCAGGTGGTGCGCCAGCCCAACCGCATCGGCTTCGATCCCTTCCCCTATCACTCGATGGCGGTCTGGATCCTCACGCAGATGCGCCGCTGGAACCAGTTGCAGCGCGACGTGGATTGGCGCGCAGTGGCCGAGCAGACCTTCCTCGCCCTCGATGCCGGGCGCGTGATGCGTGACCTCGGCATGGCGGTGCCCGCGAACTCCATGCGGACCGAGACGATCCTCGGCAAGACCTTCGACCCGACGCAGCCCGAAGCCTACATGGCGAGCTTCAGCATTCGCCGGAACTGACCCCATGACCCCCACTGTTCCGGTGTGGCGGGCCGCGCTGCTGTCGGCTGCGCTGCTCTTTGCCCTGTTGTTCGCCTGGGAGATGGCCGTGAAGGGCAGCGCCACCGGCGGCGCCCCCACGGTGGACCCCGAATTGGCCGCTCTTCTCAGCCCCGAAGCCGCGCGCGGCGGGCAGACGGCGATGCCGGCCCCCACCGATATCGGCGCGCGCCTGGTGGAGCTGCTGAGCGACCCCTTCCACCAGCGCGGCACGAATGACCAGGGCATCGGCATCCAGATCGCCTGGTCGCTCTGGCGCGTCATGGCGGGCTTCCTGCTGGCCGCCGTGATCGCCATTCCGCTCGGCTTCGTGATCGGCATGAGCCCGCTGCTGAATGCGGCGCTGAACCCCTTCATCCAGGTGCTGCGGCCGGTCTCGCCGCTCGCCTGGATGCCGTTGGCACTCTACACGATCAAGGACAGCAACATCTCCTCGATCTTTGTCATCTTCATCTGCTCGATCTGGCCGATGCTGCTGAACACGGCCTTTGGCGTGGCCTCGGTGCGCAAGGAGTGGCTGAATGTGGCGCGCACGCTGGAAGCCGGGCGCTGGCGGACCGCGATCCGCGTGATCCTGCCGGCGGCGGCCCCCACCATCCTGACCGGCATGCGGATTTCCATCGGCATCGCCTGGCTGGTGATCGTGGCGGCCGAGATGCTCGTGGGGGGCACGGGCATCGGCTACTGGGTGTGGAACCAGTGGAACAATCTGAGCATCGCGGACATCGTGATCGCGATCCTGATGATCGGGCTGGTGGGGCTGGCGCTGGACCGGCTGCTGGGCCTGATCGCCCAGGCTGTGGCCTGGCAGGAGTGATGCGATGACAAATCGTATTGTTTCCGTCGAGGGAATCGCGCGCAAATTTCCTGGCCTCACCGTCTTCCAGGACGTCTGGTTCGGCATCGAGCAGGGCGAGTTCGTCTGCCTCGTTGGCCATTCCGGCTGCGGCAAGACGACCATCCTCAACATCCTCGCGGGGCTCGATGAGCCGAGCGATGGCGTGGTGCTGGTGGATGGCAAGGAGATCACGGGTCCCTCGCTCGACCGCGCGGTGATTTTCCAGGGCCATGCGCTGATGCCCTGGCTGACGGCCGAGCAGAATGTCGCCTTCGCCGTCTCCTGCCGGAACCCCTCCTGGGACAAGGCCCGCGTGCGCGATGCGGCGCGTGAGGCGCTGGCCCGCGTGGGCCTGACGCAGGCGGCCGAGCGCAAGCCCTCGCAGCTTTCCGGCGGCATGAAGCAGCGCGTGGGCATCGCCCGCGCGCTGGCCGTCTCGCCCAAGCTGCTGCTGATGGATGAGCCGTTCTCGGCACTGGATGCGCTCACGCGCGGCTCGCTCCAGGAGGAGGTTTCGCGCCTCGTCACCGATGCGGGGCAGACCGCCTTCATGATCACCCATGACGTGGACGAGGCGATCCTGCTGGCCGACCGCATCCTGCTGATGACCAATGGCCCCGAGGCGCGCGTGGCGGAGGTGGTGCACAACCACCTGCCGCGCCCGCGGACGAGGGCCGATCTGCACCACATGCCGGGCTATCACCCGCTGCGCGACCACATCATGGATTTCCTGATCACGCGCAGCCGCACCCTCGCGGGGGCGGCGCCCGCGGATTACGACGCCCGCAACCCGCCCGCCGTGCATCTCGGCGGCTAACCACCCACACGAAGGACCCACGCGATGACTCGCGCCCAACTCACCGAAAAGATTCTCGACATCAAGCGCGAGAAGGCCTGGAGCTGGAAGTACATCACCGAGGAGATCGGCGGCATGTCGCCCACGATGATCGTGGGGGCGCTGCTCGGCCAGATGAAGCTCGTGAAGCCGCTGGCCGCCAAGGCCGCCAAGCTCTTCGGCCTCTCCGAGGTCGAGGAGCGGATGCTGAATGAGGTCCCCTATCGCGGCACGACGATGCCGCCGACCGACCCGCTGATCTATCGCTTCTACGAGATGGTGATGGTGAACGGCCCGGCCTGGAAGGCGCTGATCGAGGAGGAATTCGGCGATGGCATCATGTCCGCCATCGATTTCGACTTCGACTTCGAGCGCGTGGCCAACCCGAAGGGCGACCGCGTGAAGATCACCATGTCCGGCAAGTTCCTGCCCTACAAGTATTACGGGAACGAGCAGGGCATCCCGGATTACGGCTTTAAGGAAGACTGAGCCGGAGAGAAAAAGGGCCTCCGGCGGCTGGGGCCGAGAGGCCCCAGACCCCATGCCTTTGCGCCAGGCCCATCCGGTGCTTTATCCCTTCCGAGGTCACTCGGGAGGGGTTTTCATGTCTGCGGAATTGACGGTCGGCATCGCCGGTCTTGGCGCCATCGGGCTGCATCTGGCGCGCGCGCTCGACCAGGGCGTGCAGGGGCTGCGCCTCGTCGCGGTCAGTGCCAAGGACCAGGCGAAGGCCGCAGCCAATATCGCGGGCTTCAAAAGTAAACCTGCCATCGTGCCGCTCGCACAGCTCGCCGAGTTGGCGGACATCGTGGTGGAAGCGGCGCCCGCCGCCGTCTTCGAGGAGGTGGCCACGGCCGCCATCGAGCGCGGGCGCATCTTCGTGCCCTCTTCCTGCGGCGCGCTGCTGCCGCGCATGCACCTGGTGGATCGCGCGAAGCAGACGGGTGCGCGCATCATCGTCCCCACCGGCGCGCTGCTGGGGCTGGATGCCGTGCGGGCCGCGGCCGAGGGCAATGTCTCCTCGGTCACGATCGAGACGCGCAAGCCGCCGGGCGGCCTGGTGGGCGCGCCCTATCTGGACCAGCAGAAGATCGACGTGCTGGCGATCACGACGCCGACCATGATCTTCAAGGGCAATGCCTTCGACGCGGCGCAGGGCTTCCCGGCCAATGTGAATGTCGCGGCCGCGCTCGCGCTGGCAGGCATCGGGCCGGAGCGCACCATGGTGGAAATCTGGGCGGATCCGGCGATGACGCGCAACCAGCACACCATCCGCGTTGAAAGCGCCGAGGTGCGGCTGACCATGACCATCGAGAACGTGCCGAGTGTCGAGAACCCGCGCACCGGCAAGATCACGCCGCTCTCCATCCTCGCCTGCCTGCGGGGCATGACGAGCACTCTCAAGGTGGGCAGCTGAGGCTCTACTCGGCGCGAATATTCGCGGCCTGGGCCGTGGCGCGGGTGCGGGCCAGGTCGGCCCGCCAGAAGGCGGCGAGTGCGGCCGGGCCGCGTTCCTCGGGCGTCGCGACATCCGCCCCCAGTTCGCGCTGCCGGTCGAGATAGGCGGGCGTTTCCATCACGCGCAGCAGCGCCGTCGCGATGGTTGTGACATTGGCTGATGGCATGGTGGAAGGCGCCACCAGCGCGGCCCAGCTGCCGCCCGTCAGGCCGGGGAAGCCGGCCTCGATCAGCGTCGGGACATCGGGCATGAGGATGGAGCGGCGCGGGCCGGTGGTAGCCAGCACGCGCAGCCGCCCATCGCGCCAGAGCGGGAAGACGCTGGAGATCTCGGCCATTACGCTCGCCACATTGCCGGCCAGCACATCGGGGACCGAGAGGCTCGACCCTCGATAGGGCACATGGGTCAGGCGGATATTCGCCCCCGCCATGAGCTGTTCGATCAGGAAATGCGTGGCACTCCCCTGGCCGGAGGAACCGATGGTAAGGCCCGGTGTCGCCACGAATTGCGCGACGCCGCGGATCGGGCTCTCGCTGCGCACGGTCAGCGTCAGCGGGCTGCGGCTCACCATGCCGATGGGCGTGAAGTCGCCGGGCGAGTCGTAGGGCAGGCGCGGTTGCAGCACCGGATTGTTCACCAGCGGTCCGTTGGAGCCGAGCAGGATGGTCTGCCCATCCGTGGCGCGCGCCACCACCTCCGCCCCCACGGCGCCGCCGGCGCCCGCGCGGTTCTCCACCAGCACCGGCTGGCCCAGCAGCGGCGACATGTGCAGCGCCAGCAGCCGCGCCTGCACATCCGAAGAGGTGCCGGCCGCGAAGGGCACGATGATGCGCAAGGGGCGTTCCATATGCGCCAAGGCTGGCGTGGCGAGGGCGGTGAGGAGCAGGCTGCGTCGGAACATGGGGTGAGCTTGCGCGCAGGCCAGGCGCGCGCGCAAGCTGTGCCTTCGGAGAGGAAACACCCCATGCGAAACATCGCACTCACGCTGGCCTTGCTGGCCACGCCCGCCGCCGCGCAGGTCGCTCGCTTCGAGATGGAGGCGCCCACGCCGGCCTATGCCGGCACCAGCTTCGGCGCCGCCGGCAGCTACGAACTGGTCCGCGGCCGCGCCACCGTCGCGCTCGACCCCGCCGATCCCCGCAACGCCGTCATCGCCGATATCGCGCTGGCTCCGCGCAACGCGGCGGGCCGTGTCGAGGCCGTGGCCGATGTCCTGATCCTCCGCCCCACGGACCCCGCGCGCGCCAATGGCACGCTGCTGGTGGAGCCGCCCAATCGCGGCCGGCAGATCATCGGGCAATTGCTGAATGACGCACCGGGCGCCAGCAATGGCCGCTACGCGACGGCGGCCGATGCCGGCAATGGCTGGATGTTCCGGCAGGGCTACACCCTGGCCTGGATCGGCTGGCAGGGCGACCCGACGCCGGGGCAGGGCATGCGCGTCCAGGTGCCGCGCGTGCCGCATGTGACCGGCCCCGTGCGCGACGAGTTCGTCTTCGACAACACGACCAATCCCGCCACCGGCCAGCTCACCTACGAGCTCGCCGATCCCGCCATCATGCGGGTCACCGTGCGCGCCCGCACCGAGGATGCGCGTTCCACGCTGGACGGGCTGGCCGTGGCCTTCACCGCGCCGGACCGCATCAGCATCACGCGCCCCGCGGGCTTCGATGCGGGCGCGATCTACGAGGTGACCTATACGGCGCGCAACCCGGGCGTGATGGGCATGGGCTTCGCCGCCTTCCGCGATGTCTCGGCGGCACTGCGGCATGGCGAGGCGCCCATGGATCCGCAAGCGGGGGCCAACCCACAGGCCGGGCGGGCCTCGGCGCGGGCGGTGACGCTGGGCGTCTCGCAATCCGGCCGCTTCCTGCGCGATGCGGTGTATCTCGGCTTCAACGAGGACACGCAGGGCCGCCCGGTCTTTGACGCCATGGTGCCACATATCCCAGGCGCGCGGCGCACCGACATGAACGCCCGCTGGGCCCAGCCGGGCCGCAACCCCTCCGACCACACGGACCGCCTCTACCCGGCCGACCAGTTCCCCTTCACCTATGCCGACACGACCGACCCGCTGAGCGGCGTGACGGATGGCCTGCTCCGCCGCTGCACCGAGCGGCGCAACTGCCCGCGCATCATGCAGACCGACAGCGAATTCGAGTATTGGGGCGCGCGCGGCTCACTCACCGTGACGGATGCGGCGGGCGGCCATGTCGCGCTGCCCGCCAATGTCCGCGCCTATATGTTCACCGGCCACCCGCATTACGCCACCGCCGATGCCTGGGCCAATCAGGGCCGGCTTTGCGCCATGGCCCTGAATCCGCTCCAGGCCGGCGCACCCATGCGGGCCCTGATGGTGGCGCTTGAGGCCTGGATCCGCGAGGGGGTGGAGCCGCCGGCCTCCCGCACGCCGACCGTGGCGGAAGGCACGTTGCGCCCTTCGGGCCTCGGCGCGCCGGGGCAGCGCATCACGGCCTTTCCCTTCCCGGCCATGCCGGGCCTGGTCGCGCCCGATTCCCTGACGCCCGCGCCCAGGCTGGACCTGGCCGCCGTGCCGCCGCGCATCATCGGCAGCTATCCGGTGCTGGTGCCGGCCGTGGATGCCGATGGCAACGCCCTGGCCGGCATCCGCCTGCCGGTGATCGCGGCGCCGCGCGCCACCTATACCGGCTTCAACCCGCGTGCGGCGGGGTTCGGGGCGGGTGCCCTCTGCACCAACCAGGGCGCCGCGCTGGCCTTCGCGGCCACGCGGGCGGAGCGTGAGGCGCGGGGGGATCCGCGCCTCTCCATCGCCGAGCGCTGGCCCGACCAGGCCGCCTATGTGGCGACCGTGCGCGCCAGCGCCGAACGCCTGGTGGCAGAGCGCCTGCTGCTGGCGGAGGACGCGGCGGCCATGGTGGCCGCAGCCACGGCGGGCACATTGGCCCGCCTGAGATAGGCGGCGCCCTCACAAGACCACGCGCCCGCCCGCCCCCTTGTCATTCATCACCCGCGCCATGTCGTCGCGCACGGCGGGGATGCGCCGATAGAATTGGTGGCTGGAATCCAGGCTGAGCCCCGGCCCGGTATCGGCGAGGTTCTCGCAATCCACGAAGCGCCAGCGATCCCGCGGATAGCGCGTGAGGTCGGTGCGGTCGATCGGCCCGCTGCGGCCGAGGCGCTGGATGTTGTTCACCACCTGGCTCAGCTGCAGGATCTGGTCCCCGGCCGAGTGGTAGATGCTGACGCGGCCGGAAAGCTTGCCCAGATGGGTGAGCCAGAGCGGCGCCACGCCCTTCTCGGCGAAGGGGGAATCGGCGGCGGCGCTGATGGCTTCGTCGAACAGGGTGGTGCGCGGCAGGCCCATGCTGGCCCAGTGGTTCAGGGCGTGTTCCAGCGCCCAGTTGCCCATGGAATGCGCCAGCAGGAAGACGCGCCCGCCGCGCCGCCGCACCTTGGTGATGGCGGGGCGCAGCCGGTCCAGGAAGCTGACGAGATCGGCGCCCGATGCGGCGGCGGCCTTCTGGTCCTCGAAATAGGCATTGGCCAAAGGCGAGGCGGTGATGCCCAGCAGCTTCAAGGCCAGCGTCAGCGGCCCCATGGCGAGGCCGCCGATGATGTCGCCCGCATTCACCACCACGCCGCGCGAAGGCCAGGAGAAGGAGACGACGCTGCAATCCGCCGCCGCCACGCCGGAGGCCGCGAGCCATTCCCGGTTGAAGGCGGCGCGGGTGATGCTGTCGGTGAAGCTGTTGGCGAAGCCATGGATGAAGATCAGCAGGTTGCGGCCGGAGGTCAGGTCCTCCTGCAGGGCGGTGGTGAAATCATCGGCTTCCACACCCTGGATGCTGGCCAGGCGCCCGGCTTCCAGCTGGTCAAGGTTGGTGCCCTCGAC
>NZ_JAIEQY010000311.1 GCF_019747315.1 Roseococcus sp.
GCGCAGGTGGCCTGCGTGGACCTCAACCTTGCCGCCGCGGAGGAGACCACGGCGCTGATCGCGGCCGAGGGCGGGCAGGCCTTCGCGCTCTCGGCCGATGTGACGCAGGAGAGCGAGATCGCCCGCATCGTGGCCGCCACCATGGCGGCCTTCGGGCGCATCGACATCCTCGTGAACAATGTCGGCGGCAGCGTGCCCGGCGGGCCGGAGGAGATGTCGCCCGAGGTCTGGCACAGGCAGTTCCATCACAACCTGCACTACGTGCATCTCAGCACGCGGGCGGTGCTGCCCATCATGGTGGCGCAGGGTGGGGGCGCCATCGTCAACCTCTCCTCCGTCGCGGCGCTCCGCCACATCGGCTCGGACCTCATGGCCTATGCGGCGTCGAAGTCGGGCGTCATCGCGCTCTCGAAGATGATCGCGGTGCGGTATGCGGCCCAGGGCATTCGCTGCAACGTGGTGGTGCCCGGGCTGATGCACACGCCGCTGGTGGAGGCACGCCTCGCCAGCCAGCGCAGCGGCGGGGATGTCGCGGCGATCGTGGCCAGGCGCAACGCGCAGCCGCCGATGGGGCGGATGGGCGATGCCTGGGATGTCGCCTATGCGGCGCTGTATCTAGCCTCCGACGAGGCGAAATACGTGACGGGGGCCGAGATCGTGGTGGATGGCGGGCTGACCCTGAAGACGCCTTGAGGGGCCTTGCCCCTCAAACTCCCCAGCAGGAAACTGAGTTTCCTGCACCTTCCACAAATCAGGGTGCAGGGAACTGGTTCCCTGCTGGGGGAGCGCGAGGGGGCAAAGCCCTCTCGCAACACCGCCCCACCAACACATGAGGACAAGCATGCGGATCGCGGTTCTGGGTGGAGGCAATGGCTCTTTTGCGGCGGCCGCGGATTTCGCGCTGGCCGGGCATGAGGTGCGCCTCTGGCGGCGTGACGCGGCGGCGGTGGAGGCGCATCGCGCGGCGGGCTGCACCATCACCGTGCTGGATGCGGCGGGCACGCATGTCGCGCAGCCCGCACTGATCACGTCTGATCTCGCTGCCGCCGTGGGCGGAGCGGAACTCATCCTCTGCCCCACACCCGCCACCGCCCAGGCCGAGATCGCCACCCAACTCGCCCCCCTGCTGGAGGATGGCCAGGTCGTCTTCCTGCCGCCCGGCACGCTGGGCTCGGTGCTCTTCGCGCGGCACTGCACCAGGCGCGTCGCCTTCGCCGAGACCGGCACGCTGCCCTGGCTGGTGCGCAAGCGCGGCCCGCACGAAATCGCCATCACGATCCGCGCCAAGCGCCTGCCGGTCGGCGTGTTTCCGCGCGATCTCGAATCGCATGCGCTGGCGGTGATCGGCCAGGCCTTCCCGGGCGTGATCGAGGATTGCGGCGATGCGCTTTCGGCCGCGCTGATGAATGCGGGCTGCATCATCCACCCGCCCCTCATCATCATGAATGCCGGCCCGCTCGAGCATTTCCCGAAATGGGACATCCACAACGAGGGCACCCAGCCCGCCATCCGCCGCACCACCGATGCGCTGGATGCCGAGCGCATCGCGGTGCGGGAGGCGCTGGGCTATGGCGGCCCGCATTTTCCGCTGGCCGATCACTATGCGAGCGAAGGCCCCGAATGGATGTATGGCCGCAAATCGCATGACCGGCTGACGCAATCGGGCGACTGGCGCGAGCGCATCGTGCTGACCGAGCATCGCTACATGCTGGAGGATACGCGCCTGGGCCTCTCGCTCATCATCAGCGCGGCCGCGCTGGCCGGCGTGGAGGTGCCGCTGGCGCGGGGCTTCTCCGCCATTGGTGCCGCCATTCGCGGCGATGCGCCGAATCACGAGGGCCGGACGCTCGCCAATGTGGGTCTGGGCGGGATGGACCGCGCACAGGTGACGGAGGTGCTGCGCCATGGCTTCCGCTGAGCGCATCCTCTGCCTCGGTGCCGGCCGCATGGGGCGCGGCATCGCCGTCTGCTTCGCCTATGCGGGGCATGAGGTCACCATCCTCGACGCCAAGCCGCGCGACGAGGCGGGCTTCGTCACGCTGGCGCGCGCGGCCCTGGATGAGGTGTGCACCACCTTCGCCACCCTGGCCGGGCTGGGGCTGTTCGATGCCGCGCATATCCCGGCGCTGATGGCGCGCGTGGGCGTGGTGCCCGCCGCCCATGCCGATGCCGCGCTGGCCGAGGCCGACCTGGTGTTTGAAGGCGTGCCGGAAATCCTGGACGTGAAACGCGAAGCCCTGGCGCGCGCTTCGGCCGCCATGCGCGCGGATGCGATCCTCGCCTCCACCACCTCCACCATCCTGGTGGATGACCTTTCGCCGACGGTGGTGAACCCCGCGCGCTTCCTCAACGCCCATTGGCTGAACCCCGCCTATATCGTGCCGCTGGTGGAGGTTTCGCCGGGGCAGGCGACCGCGCCGGAGGTGACGGCGCGGCTGAAGGCGATGCTGGAATCCATCGGCAAGGTGCCGGTGGTCTGCGCCGCCTCGCCCGGCTTCATCGTGCCGCGCATCCAGGCGCTGGCCATGAATGAGGCGGCGCGGATGGTGGAGGAGGGCGTGGCCTCCGCCGCCGATATCGACAAGGCGGTGAAATACGGCTTCGGCTTCCGCTTCGGCGTGCTGGGCGTGCTGGAATTCATCGATTTCGGCGGCGGCGACATCCTCTACCACGCCAGCCGCTACCTCACCGAAGCGCTGGGCAACGAACGCTACGCCGCGCCCGAGATCATCGCGCGCAACATGGCCGAGGGGCGCACGGGCGTCGCGGCCGGGCAGGGCTTCCTCGACTATGAGGGGATGGACATTCCCGCCTATCGCCGCGCCCGCCTGGGCGCGCTGCTGGAGCGGTTGCGCGCGGAAGGCCTTGCCCGCCCGCCCGTCCTGCCCGACGCTTGAGCCCTCGCCCCAACAGGAGCCTCGCCATGCTGCGCCGCCGTGACCTTGGAATCCTCGCCAGCCTCGCCGCCACCGGAACGGCCGCGCAGGCGCAACCCGCCTGGCCGGACCGTTCGCTGCGCTGGATGGTGGGCTATCCGCCCGGCGGCGCCAGCGACATCTTCGCGCGCCTGCTGGGCCGGCAGATTTCGGCGCGCATCAACCATCCCGTGGTGGTGGAGAACCGCCCGAGCGGCGGCGCCATCGTGGCGACCGAAGCCGTGATCCGCGCGCCGGCCGACGGATATACCGTCCTGCACGTCGACAATGGCGTGATGGTCTACAACCCCGCGCTCTATGCGCGGCTGCCCTTCGACCCGGACCGGGACCTCGTGAATGTCGGCTTCATCGGCCGCTTCCCGCTGCTGCTGCTGGTGCGCGGTGAAAGCCCGATCCAGAATTTCGCCGATATCCTCGCCGCCTCCCGCACGCGCGCCGTGACCTATGCGACGCCCGCCGTCGCCTCGCCGCACCACATGGCGATGGAGGTGCTGAAGCGCCGCTCGGGCCTCGCCGCCACGCATGTGCCCTATCGCGGCATGCCCGCGGTGATGCAGGACCTGCTGAGCGGGCAGGTGGATTGCGCCATCGCCGACGTCACCAACGCCACGCCCTTCCTGGCCGATCGCCGCGCGCGCGGCCTGCTCGTCCTGGGCGAGGCGCGCACACCCCGCGCGCCGGACACGCCGACCGGGCTGGAACTCGGCCTGCCGGGGACCGTGGCCTATGGCTGGCAGGGCCTGGCGGTGGCCGCGGGCACGCCGGCGCCCCTGGTCACGCGGCTCAGCGAATTGCTGAACGAGGCGATCCAGACGCCGGAGGCGGTGCGCCAGTTCAACGACACGGGCGCCGAGCCGGTGCTGCGCACGCCGGCGCAGATGGCGGAATTCGTGCGGGAGGAGAATGCCATCTGGCGGCCGCTGATCCGGGAATTGGGGATCCGGCTGGACAGTTGAAAAGAAGCAAAGGGCCTCCGGCGGCTGGGGCCGAAAGGCCCCAGACCCCAATAACTGAAGGGGTCTGGGGCCCGTGGCCCCAGCCGCCGGAGGCCCTTTTTTCCTGTCTGCCGTTGCCCTATGTGAGCAACATGATGCCCCGCTGGACCCTGATCGCCGCCCTCGTCTTCGCCACCCCCGCCCTGGCACAGGACCGCGCGGCGGCCGAACGCTGCGCGGCCGGGCTGCAGCCCATGGGCCAGCAAATCTTCATGCGCGCCCTGCCGGGCGTGCTCGGCGGCGGATCGGTCTCGGATTCATTGCGCTCGGCTGCCGCCTCTGTCGCCCTCTCGGCCGCGATGAACCGCGACACCGCGCGCCAGGCGGCCGAGGCCGCCAGCCAGTGCCTCGCGCTCGCCAAGCCCGGCTGAGCTACCCCGCGCGGGCCAGGATGCGCCGCGCGCGGATCAGGATGGGCTCATCCACCATCATCCCATCCACCACGAAGGAACCGCGCCCCTCGCGCGCCGCCGCCTCGCCGGCCGCGAGCTGCCGACGCGCCAGATCCAGCTCCTCGGCGCTGGGCGAGAAGCCCTCGTTCAGGATCGGCACCAGCGAGGGATGGATGCAGCTCGCCCCCACCAGGCCGGCGCGGCGGGACCGCGCCACCAGGGCGCGGATCTTCTCCGGGTTGCGATAATCGGCGACGGTGCCGAGCGTGCCCAGCGGCGCGACACCCGCCGCCACCGCCGCCAGCACCATCTGCCGCTTGGCCATGGCGATGATTTCGTCATCCGAGGCGGCGCCGCACTCGGCGGCGAGGTCCTCCGCACCCACCAGCAGGCCGGCGATGCGCGGCGAGGCGCGGGCGATCTCGGCCATGCGTTGCAGCGCGGCGGCGGTTTCGATCATGGGGATGATGCGCATCGCGCCGGTCAGCAGCTCCGCCGCGAGCTGCACGTGATCCGGGCCCAGCACCTTGGTCAGCAGGATGCCATCGGCGCCGGCCGCGACCGCGGCCTCGATATCGCCCACCGCCTGGCCGATCAGGCGGTTCACCCGCACCAGCACATCGGCGCCGCCCGAGCGCGCGATGGGGATGGCGGTGGCGAGCGCCGCCCGCGCCTCGGCCTTGCGCTCGGCCGGGACGCTGTCCTCGAGGTCGAGCAGGATGGCATCGGCACCGGAGGTTGCGGATTTCTCCACGAAGCGCGGCACATTGGCCGGCACGTAGAGCATGGAACGCCAAACTCGGGTCATGCCCGCTTCTCCTGGTCAATCACGATTCCGGCCGCGCGCAGCCGTGCGAGTTCCTCAGCCCCCAGCAGCGGGCCGAGCAAGGCGTCATTGTCCTGGCCCAGCGTCGGCGCCGGGTTGCGCAGGATGCCGGGCGTGGCGGAAAGCCGCGGCACCTCGCCATGCATGGGCAGCCAGCCGCCCGGCATTTCGGCATCGGGCACCTCGATCAGCGCCTCGCGACCGGCGACGTAGTGATCCGTCTCCAGCCCCGCCACATCCATGATGGGGCCGATGGTGACACCATCACGGTCGAACTGCGCCAGCGCCTCCGCCATCGTCAGTTGCGCCACGGCGTCGCGCACCACGGCGTCGATCTCCTCGATGTGGCGGATGCGGTCGCTATTGGTGCGGAAGCGCGGGTCTTCCACCAATTCGGCGCGGCCGATGCTCTTCATCAGCTTCACGAAGATCGCCTGGGTGGAGCTGGAGAGGCCCACCCAGCCGCCATCCTTCGTCTGGTAGGCGTTGCGCGGGGCCGTATTGGTGCTGCGGCTGCCGGTGCGCGGCTTCACCTTCCGGGTGAGCCGGTAATTGGCCATCTGCGGCTCCAGCACCGAGAAGATCGGCTCGAACAGCGAGAGATCCACCACCTGGCCCTGGCCGGTGCGCTCGGCATGCCGCAGTGCGATGAGGGTGGAGGCCGAGCCCATCAGCCCGGCATAGGCATCGGCCATGAACATGGGCGGCAGGACGGGCGGTCGGTCTTCATAACCATTGATGGCGGCGAAGCCGGAATAGCCCTCCACCAGCGTGCCGAAGCCGGGCTTATGCGCGAAGGGCCCGGTCTGCCCCCAGCCGGAGACACGGACGATGACCAGGCGCGGGTTCAGCGCGTGCAGGGTCTCGGGCGAAAGTCCCATCTCCTCCAGCACGCCGGGCCGGAAGCTCTCGACGAAGATGGCGGCCGTTTCCGCCAGGCGCTTCACCACGCCGATGGCGTCGGGCTGGCGGAGATCGAGGCAGATGCTGCGCTTGTTGCGGCACCAGGTCTTCCAGGAGGTCTCCACGCCGCCGACCTTCCAGGCGCGCAGCGAATCCCCGGCGGGCGGCTCCACCTTGATGACCTCGGCGCCCTGGTCGCTCAGCATCTTGGTGAGCATGTTGCCCGCGACGAGGCGCGAGAGATCCACCACGCGCAGCCCTTCCAGCGCGCCGGTGGCGCCGGCGTCGAAGTCGCGCCGTTTCAGCATGTCACTCCCCGTCTGCAACCGGCGCCACGCTAACAGGACGCGCGAAAACGCCTAGCCTCGCGGGGCCGCCTCATTCCTCGCTTGCAACCGATGCGGGCGCTGCGCCACGCTCCCGGCAAAGACAGGGAGAGAAGCATGTTCAAGCGTCGCGATATCCTGGCCGCCGCTCCGGCCGCCGCCTTGGCCCGCCCCGCCTTCGCGCAGCCGGCCTGGCCCTCGGAACGGCCCGTCGAGGTCATTGTCCCCTTCCCGGCGGGTGGTGGCGTGGATGTGATGACGCGGCTCATCATCCCGCTGGTCGCCGCGCAGATCCCGGGGATGCGGCACATCGTCACCAATCGCAGCGGCGCGGCGGGGCAGATCGGGCTGGAGGCCACGTTCAACGCGGCGCCCGATGGCTATACGCTCGGCGCCACCACGCTGCCCGCGCACAACGCCATCCCGATGGAGCGGCCGGCGCGATTCCGCGCGATGGATTTCACCTTCCTGGCCAACATCGTCGAGGATGCGAATTGCTTCTACGTCCGCGCCGACAGCCCCATCACCAGCGTGGCCGAGCTCATCGCCGCCGCCCGCGCGCGGCCCGGGCAGATGACCTATGCCACCACGGGCATCGGCTCGGATGATCATCTCTTCATGCTGAACTTCGAGCAGGCGGCGAATGTGCCGCCCTTGGTCCATGTACCCTTCGCCGGCGCCGCGCCGCTCATCCCGCAATTGCTGGGCGGGCATGTGGAGCTGGCCGCCATCAATGTGGGCGATGCCTTGCAGCTGAAGCGCGAAGGGCGGCTGCGCATTTTGGCCCAGGCCAGCGCCACCCGCTGGACGGAGGCGGCCGATGTGCCGACCTTCCGGGAGGTCGGGCTGGATATCCTGAATGGCGCGGCGCGGGGCATTGTGGGCCCGCCCGGCCTGCCGGCCCCCATCACCGAGCGGCTGACCCAGGCCTTCGCCGTGGCGCTGCGCGACGGCGATTTCCTGCGGGAGGCGCAGCGGCAATTCATGCCGCTCAATCCCCTGCTGGGCGCGGAGTACCGGGCGATGGCGCAACGCACGGATGATCAGCTGAAGGCGTTGTGGCAGCGCCGGCCCTGGCGGGGATAAGAAAAAGGGCCTCCGGCGGCTGGGGCCGAGGCCCCAGACCCCATCAATTAAAGGGGTCTGGGGCCAATGGCCCCAGCCGCCGGAGGCCTATTGTTTTAGTTCTCCGCCCGTCGCCGCAGCGCCCGGTCCGCCAGCAGCAGCCCCAGCGTGAACAGGATCAGCAGCACCGCCACCGCCGCCATGGCGGGGTCCAGGTTTTCATTGATCCCGTCCCAGATGCGCCGCGGCAGGGTGAAGACGTCGCGCGAGGCGATGAAGAGCACCAGCACCAGCTCATCCCAGGAATGGATGAAGGCGAAGATGGCGCCCGAGACGATGCCCGGCATGATGCGCGGCAGGATCACCCAGCGCAAAGTCTGCGAGAGCGAGGCCCCCATGCCGCGCGCCGCCTGCTCCAGCCGCGGGTCGAAGGCGGCGAGCGCGGTGGAAACGGTGATCACCACATAGGGAATGCCGGTGACGCCATGCGCGATCACCACGCCGAGAAAGCGGTCCAGCAGCCCGAGCGGCCCGAAATAGCGATAAAGCCCGATGGCATAGACGATGGAGGGGATGATCAGCGGCAGCAGCATCAGCAGCCGCACGAGGTCGGTGGAGCGCCGCGAAATCCGCCAGCAGCCGATGGCACAGAGCGTACCGGCGACGACGGAGAGCGCCGTGGCGGCGAGCGCGATGGTGAAGCTCTGCCAGATCGAGCCCAGCCATTCGGGCGAGGTCAGCACGGTGCGGAAATGCTGGAGGCTGAGCGCTTCCTTGGGCAGCGAGAGAAAGCGCTGATCGGTCAGCGCCACCGGCAGGACGATGAGGATGGGCAGCACCAGGTAGAGCGCCGTCACCCAGGCCAGGCCGCGCCCCCAGGGGCCGGCGCCGTGCGTGCCGTGCATCATGCCCGGCCCGATCGTGGATGCGCCCTTCGCGCATCCGCGTGAATCGGCCCGGCGATCAGG
>NZ_JAIEQY010000106.1 GCF_019747315.1 Roseococcus sp.
AGAGTGATGAATCACATCCGCAGCCCGTGCCGGAACCCCCAAAATGATTCCGTCCGAGGTGAAGAGGCTCTAGCCTGCGTAGCCGTCGACCAGCGCGACGTGGGATACCGTGCAGGACTGGCGGAGCGCGATGAGCGACGCGTAGTCTGCACCGTGGTAAAAGCGTTTCAGCGCCTCCATGCTGGGATACTCCAGCACCACGACGCGATTGAAGCCGGGCTCGCCTTCTACGACCGTCACCTCGCCCCCGCGGATCAGATAGCGCCCGCCCTGCGCCGCGATCATGGGCGCCACCTGATCCCTGTATTCGCCGAAGCGCGCGGGATCATTCACGACGATATTGGCAATCAAATAAGCAGCCACGGCGCTATTCCACCTTGATGCCGGCAGCCCGGATGATGGGCTCCCACTTGTTGATCTCGGCTTGCAGGAAGGCGGCGGTGCTCTCGGGCGTGTTGTCGGTGACGACCTGCATGGTCATCTCGGTCAATCGCGTGCGGATGCTCTCCAGACCCGCCGCGCGATTCACAGCGGCGTTGATCGCGCGCACCACTGGCGCGGGCGTGCCCGACGGCACCAGCACCATGTGCCATGTGTAGGCCTCATAGCCCGCCACCCCCTGTTCAATGAAGGTCGGAACATTCGGCACCAGCGGGCTGCGTTCCTTCGTCGAGATTGCAAGCGGCCGCAGCTCGCCGCGATTGATGTAGGGAATGGTGGCCGCCGCCACGTCCAGCATCATCGGGATGCGGCCGGCCAGCACATCCGGCATGGCGGCCGAGGATCCGCGGAAGGCGATGTGGTTCATGCGCAGCGGCCCCTGGGGGCCGCCCGCCATGTGCAGGAAAAGCTCCGAGGCGAGGTGGACGGCGCCACCATTGCCGCTGCTCGCGTAGTCGAAGCGGCCCGGATTGGCGCGCACCAGCGTGATCAGCTCCGGCAGGGTGCGGGCCGGGAAATTGTTGTTCACCATCATGATCATCGGGATTTGCCCGACCAGCGCGACGGGCGTGAAATCCGCTATGGGATCAAACGGCACACGTGAGAACAGCGCGCGCACTACGGCGTGACCGACGGTGGTGTAGAGCACCGTCAGCCCATCCTTCGGCGCCTTGGCCACCATATCCGTGCCGATGATGATGCCCGAGCCGGTGCGGTTTTCCACCACGATGCGGTTGGGCAGCGCCCTGGACATTTCCTCGGCGATCATGCGCGCGGGGATGTCGGTCGGGCCGCCAGCGGCGAAGGGGACAATGAATCGGACCGGCGCGCTCGGCCAATCCGTTGCGGTCTGCCCAGAGGCGATGGGGGCGAGGGCAGGCGTAGCCAAGGCGGAAAGCGCGAGAACCTGGCGGCGAAGCATGGAACGTGATCTCCCGTTTGATTGCGCGGGAGATTGGGGATTTTACCGCCCGGCTTCAATCCTCTTGCCAGTCTCCCCGTCGAAGACGTGCAACAATTCCAGTGGCAGGATCAAGCCCATCGGGCCGTCGCTGTAGGCCGCGCCCTGGAGCCGCGCGGTCAGCAGCGTCCCATCGGCGAGCTTGCCATGCAGCACACTCTCGCCGCCCAAGGGCTCCACCAGATCCACAAGCACATCCAGGCCGCCCCGGCCGATGCGCAGATGCTCCGGCCGGATGCCGATGGTGAGCTTGCGACCTGCGGAACCTGCTCGTGCGCCGTCGGCGAAGGGGAGGACCAGGCCGCTGCCATCGAGCTGCGCGGCCCCGCCGCCTTCCAGCAACGTGGCGGGAAGGAGGTTCATGGAGGGGCTGCCGATGAAGCCGGCCACATAGGTATCGGCGGGCTTCTCCCAGATTTCCATGGGAGTCGCGATCTGCGCGGCGTGGCCCGCATGCATCACCACCAGGCGGTCACCCAGCGTCATCGCCTCCACCTGGTCATGCGTGACGAAGAGGCTCGTGACATGCAGGCGCTTCTGGAGTTGCCGGATTTCGGCGCGCATCTGCACGCGCAGCTTGGCGTCGAGGTTCGAGAGCGGCTCGTCGAACAGGAACAGCTTGGGGTTGCGCACGATGGCACGGCCCATCGCCACACGCTGCCGCTGCCCGCCCGAGAGTTGGCGCGGCTTGCGCTCCAAGAGCGCGCCGATGCCGAGCAGCTTCGCCGCCTCATCCACGCGCTTCACGATCTGATCCTTCGGCATGCCGCGGATCTTCAGCCCATAGGCCATGTTCTGGAACACGCTCATATGCGGGTAGAGCGCGTAGTTCTGGAATACCATGGCGACATCGCGGTCGGCGGGCTCCAGTGGCGTCACGTTCTGGCCGTCAATGATGACATCGCCGGAGGTCGCAGTCTCGAGGCCGGCCACGATGCGCAGCAGGGTGGATTTGCCGCAGCCCGAGGCGCCGACAATGACTATCATCTCGCCGTCGCGCACATCGAGGTCCACGCCGTGCAGTACGGCGGTGGGCCCAAAGGATTTCTTGACCTGGTTCAGCGTGAGGGTGGCCATTACTTTTCAGTCTCCGTCAGGCCCTTCACGAACCATCTTTGCATCAGCACGACAACAGCCACCGGCGGCAGCAAGGCCAGCACCGCGGTCGCCATGATCACATTCCACTCGTTCTGCGCATCGCCGCCGCCAATCATCTTGGTGAGGCCCACGACGATCGTCTCCATGCTGCGGTCATTCACGATCAGCAGCGGCCAGAGATACTGGTTCCAGCCATAGATGAAGAGGATGACGAAGAGCGCCGCGATATTGGTGCGGCTCAGCGGAAGGATCACGTCCAGGAAGAAGCGGACCGGCCCTGCACCGTCGATCTTCGCAGCCTCAACATATTCATCCGGAATGGTCAGGAAGAATTGCCGGAACAACAGTGTGGCGGTGGCGCTGGCGATGAGCGGGATGATCAGGCCCTGGTACGAGTTGGTCATGTTCAGATCCACCATCACCTGAATGGTGGGGATGATGCGCACCTCGACCGGCAGCATCAGCGTGATGAAGATCAACCAGAAGAACATCATCCGCAGCGGGAAGCGGAAGAACACCACCGCGTAGGCCGAGGTCAGCGAGATCGCGATCTTCCCGATGGCCACGCACATCGCCATGATGATGCTGTTGAACAACATGACCCCAGCCGGCACGCCCATGAAGCGCCCGCCGCCCACGCCCCAGGCCTGGCTGTAATTCGCCCCCGCCTCTCCGCCCGGCAGCAGCGGCACATCGCCGCGGCCGATGGTGTTCACATCATGGGTGGAGCCGATGATGGTGAGGTAGATGGGGAAGGCGAAGATCAGCACGCCGAGCACGAGGCAGGCATGGGTGACGAAGGCCTCGCGCCGCTGGCGCCGCCGCGTGCGGTCGGCGAGTTCGTTGATCGAGATGCTCATCAGTAGTGCACCTTCCGCTCGACATAGCGGAACTGGACCATGGTCAGCACGATGACCAGGATCATCAGGATCACGCTTTGCGCGGCACTCGACCCGAAATTCAGGTTCATCACGCCATCCGTATAGACGCGGTAGATCAGGGTTTCCGTGGCCTTGCCCGGGCCGCCCTGGGTCAGCGAATGGATGATGCCGAAGGTGTCGAAAAAGGCATAGACGAGGTTCACCACCAGCAGGAAGAAGGCCGTCGGTGAAAGCAAGGGGAAGACCACGGTCCAGAAGCGGCGCATCGGCCCGGCCCCGTCAATGGCCGCGGCCTCCAGCACGGATTTCGGGATGCTCTGCAGCCCGGCCAGGAAGAAGATGAAGTTGTAGCTCACCTGCTTCCAGGCGGCGGCGAAGATGATCAGCAGCATCGCCTGGTTGCCGTTCAGCTTGTAGTCCCAAGGCACGCCCATCGCGTTCAGCGCGCGGCCGAAAATGCCGATATTGGGATGGAACATGAAGAGCCAGAGCACCGCCGCGATGGCCGGCGCCACCGCATAGGGCCAGATCAGCAGGGTCTTGTAGGTGTCCGCACCGCGGATGTGCTTGTCGGCCTGCACCGCTAGGAAGAGTGCCGCCCCCAGCGCAAGCACCGCGACCGAGGTGGAAAATACCAGCGTGCGGAAGGCCGAATCCAACCAGGTCGGGTCGCTCAGCACATCAGTGAAATTCTCGAATCCGACGAATTGGCTGGAGAGGCCGAAGGCATCCTCGCGCAGGAAGGATTGCCGCACCGCCTGCGCCGCCGGCCAGAAGAAGAAGAGGCCGGTGACGATGATCTGTGGCAAGAGGAGGAGGTAGGGGAGGGCGATGCCCTTGAAGTAGACCTTTTTCATCGCACTCCGTTTCGTGGGAGGGCTTTGCCCTCCCACACCCACGCAGCAGGGAACCAGTTCCCTGCACCCATATTCATCGGAGATGCAAGAACCTGAGGTTCTTGCCGGGGAGTTTGAGGGGCGGAGCCCCTCAACTTAGCCGCGGTTCGTCCGCTCGAAGTTCCGTAGCACGACATTCCCGCGCGTGACGGAATTGTCCATCGCCTGCTGCGCCGTCTGCTGGCCCTGCAGCGCGCGCTCCATCTCCTCCTGCATTGCCGTGCGGATCTCCACGAAGCCGCCCAGGCGGATGCCGCGGCTATTGCCCGTCATCTGGCCGCCGCCGCGCAGCAGCTGCTCGATTGGAATGTCGGCGCCCGGGTTCTGCGTGTAGAAGCCCATCGCCTTCACCTGCTCGAAGGCAGCCCGCGTCACAGGCAGGAAGCCCGTCGCCGTGTGCCAGTTCGCCACCACGCGGGTCTGCGCGAGGAAGGCAAAGAACTCCGCGATCCCGCGATTTTCATCGGCCGAGCGGGCGGCGTTCGGGCCGCGATTCATGGCCCAGAAGGCGGCACCACCGATGATGGAGTTGATCGGTGCGCCCTGGACATCATCGTAGTAGGGGAGCATCGCCGCACCGAGGTTGGCCAGCCCGCCCGGCAGCTCCCGCACGAAGCGTGCGCGTGCGCCGGAGGAGGCGAAGATCATCCCCGAGGAGCCATTGGCGAAGAGCGCATCGCCCGCGCCATCGCGTCCGCCCCAGCGGAAGGTGCCGTCGCGGCCCATTTCCATTATCGTGTTAATGTGGCGGACCATCAGCGGGTTGTTGATCCGGAGCTCGGCATTCAGCCCGCCGAAGCCGTTGTCGAGCGTGGCCAGCGGCGTGTTGTGGATGGCGCTGAACTGCTCCACCTGCGTCCAGGTCGGCCAGGCGGTCGTGACGGGGATTTCCACGCCGGCCGCGCGCAGGCGGGTGGCGGCGGCGCGCATCTCGGCCCAGGTCTTGGGCGCCACATCGGGGTTCAGGCCCGCACGGCGGAAGGCGTCCTTGTTGTAGAACATGATGGCCGTGGAGGAGTTGAACGGCATCGCCATCATGCGGCCATCGGCGAGGCTGTAATAGCCGCGCACGGCCGGCAGGTAGTCGTCGAAGGGAATGGTCACGCCGGTTTCGCGCAGCAGTTCATGCAGGGGCTTGATGGCGCGGCCGGCGGCCATCATCGTCCCGGTGCCGACCTCAAACATCTGCACGATGTGCGGTGCCGTGGCCGAGCGGAAGCCGGCGATCGCGGCCACCATCGTCTCGGGGTAGGAGCCGCGGAAGCTTGAGACGATGCGGAAGCGCGTCTGGCTCGCGTTGAATTCGGTGGCGATCTCTTCCAGCAGGCCGCCCAGCGGCTGTGCCAGGCCATGCCAGAAGGAGAGCTCGATCGGGCCGGATTGAGCGAAGGCAGGGGCGGCTAAGGGGGTGGCAAGGACGGCCTTGCCGAGGGTGCGACGCAACATGGTGGGCTCTCCCGAGTGATTTCGATGGGTGGCGCCTAAGCCCCCACCATTGCCCCCATGTGACACTAAAATGTCAGTTCCGTGAAGCGGGTTAATCTGCGGTAAGTTTTTCATAGAGTTCCGGGTCGGTGGCCCCCTCCGTTCCAAAGATCAGCACCCGGCTCTCGGGCGTAAGGCCGAGCACGGCGCCGGCGAAGGGGTGCGCCAGCGCCCCCTCCAGGGCGATCAGCCCCGCTACGCCGGATTCCCCCGCCTCGATCCCCTGTTCCCTCATCGCGCGCATGGTGGGCCCCACCAGCGCGTCGGGCACGGTCATGGCCGCGAAGGCGCTGCGCTCCAGCTCCTGCCAGGCCAGCAACGAGGGCTCGCCACAGGCCAGCCCGGCCATGACGGTGTCTAGCGCGCCCGTCACGGTGCGCAGCTCGCCCGCTTCCAGGCTGTTGGTCAGGCAGGCGGCCTCCTCGGGCTCGGCCACGATCAGGCGCGGGCCGGCGCCCAGGCTGTTGCGGAGTTGCACGGCGACGGCGGCGGCCACGCCGCCCACGCCGCAGGGGACGAAGACATGGGTCGGCTCCACCCCACCCATCTGGGTGATGGCTTCCTCCGCCATCAGGCGATAGCCCTGCATCACGTCGCGCGGCGGCTCCGTATAGCCAGGGTAGGAGGTGTCGCTGATCACGAACCAGCCGTTTTCATCGGCGGCGTGCTGGGCGGCCCGCACGCTGTCATCGTAATTGCCGGGCACCACGCGGATTTTGGCGCCGTAGCGGGCAATGGCGTCCTGCCGGCCCTGGGACACGTTCTCATGCACGAAGATCACGCAGCCCGCGCCGAAGCGCTGCGCCCCCCAGGCGACGGAGCGGCCGTGATTGCCATCCGTCGCGCAGGTGACTGTGATCTGCGCGGTGGCATGGGCGTATTGGCCGGATTCGAGTGCCGCGCCATCGGCGTTGTTGGCGGTGCCGCGCCGCGCAAGCTCCGCCCCCAGCAGTTTGCAGACGGCATAGGCCCCGCCCAGCGCCTTGAAGCTGCCCAGGCCGAATCGCCCGCTCTCATCCTTGAAATGAACGGAGGCCACGCCCTCGATCTCCAGTTGATGCAGCGGTGTTGGCGTATAGCCGGGCCAGGAGGTGATTTCCCGCCGGGCGCGGCGATAGCCGCCCTCGGGCAGGACAATGATGCCGGGGGTGCCGTGATGGCGGTTCAGAACGAGGCGAAAGGGATGCATGGGGGCGAGCTTGGCGTGGCGCGCGGCCGGGGGCAATCTGGCTTCCATGCAGATCACCATTCTCGGCGGCGGGGGTTTCCTCGGCCGCAAATTCGCCGAGCGCTTGGCCGCTCAGGGGCATCTCGGCGGGCAGCCGGTCACCGGCCTGGTCCTGTTTGACCTCGCCGCGCCCAAGAAGCTGGAGGCGCCCTTCCCGGTCACCTGCTTGGGGGGCGATGTGGCGAGCCTCACGGATGTCTCGGCCGCCATCCCGCCCGGCACAGCGCTCGTCGTGCATCTGGCCGCCGTGGTGAGTGCGGCGGCCGAGGCGGATTTCGACCTGGGCATGCGGGTGAACCTGCATGGCACACTGGCCGTGATCGAAGCCTGCCGGAAGCTGGCGGCCCCGCCCCGCGTGTTGTTCACATCGAGCGTGGCGAGCTTCGGTGGCGGGCAATCCGCGCTGCTGCCGGATGACGCGCGGCAAATCCCGACGAACTCCTACGGCGCTCAGAAAGCCGCGGCCGAGTTGCTGCTGCAGGATGCCAGCCGCAAGGGCTTCCTGGATGCCGTCTCCATCCGCCTGCCGACCGTGATCGTCCGCCCCGGCCGCCCGAACAAGGCAGCCTCCTCCTTCTTTTCGGCCATGCTGCGCGAGCCGCTGCTGGGGCTGGAGACGCCGCTGCCGGTGGAGGATGGCTTCCGCGTCTGGGTCTGCTCGCCGCGCCGCGCGGTGGACTGGCTCTTCCACGCGGCCACGATGGACACGGCCCCGCTCGGCGTGGATCGCGGGATCAACCCGCCCGGCCTAGCCGTGAGCGTGGGTGAGATGCTGGCCGCCCTGAGCCCGGACGAACGCGCCCTGGTGAAGCGTGAGCCGGACGCGACCATCGCGGGCATCGTCGGTGGCTGGCCCGCCGAATTTGCCGCGACCCGCGCTCGCACGCTGGGCTTCGCCCCGCAGGAGGGCGTGCCTGAGATCCTCGCTGCGTTCCGCGCCGATGACCTGGACGCCACGCGTTCGGAGCGCGCGCTGTGAGCGTGGAAATCACCCGCTTCCTGCTGGGCGAGGGCCCGAAGCGCGTCGCCCCCTTCAGCCACGCGGTTCGGGCCGGCGATTTCCTCTTCGTCACCGGCCAGATGCCGACGGAGCCCTCGGACAACACGCGCTGCGTGCCGGGCGGCATCGAGGCTGAGACGCATCGGGTGATCGCCAATCTCAAATCCGTGCTGGCCGGCTGCGGCGCGGATTGGGAGCGCACGGTCATGGCGCGCATCTACCTGACGGAATTCGCTCGCGACTACGCGGCGATGAATGCCATCTGGGAAAAGGCCTTCCCCGTGGGCGGCCTGCCAGCACGCACTACGGTCGGCGTCACCGGCCTCGCGCTCGGTGCCCTGGTCGAGGTGGACCTGATCGTCGCGCTCTAGGGTCGCGACTCAATCAGGTCCACCAGGTGATGGCCGAGACGAGCGCGACAGCTGAGGCGAAGTTGCGGGCGAG
>NZ_JAIEQY010000199.1 GCF_019747315.1 Roseococcus sp.
GGGTAGAAGACCAGCTTCTCCTTCATGTCGCCGGCCACGAACATCACGTCGCCCGTCTCGTAGGCCGGCCATTCGATGGCGCCGCGCCACATCTGGATGCCATTCCAGCGGATGCCGGGATCCGCCGGATGCAGCGTCGCGCGCAGCATGGAATGGATGCCATCGGCGCCGATCAACGCGGAACCGCGGATGCTGGAGCCATCGGCGAAATTGGCCGTGACGCTGGTGCCGGATTGCGCGAAGCCCACCAGGCGCATGCCGGTGCGGACCGCCTGCGGCCCCAGCCGCTCCATCGCCGCCTGCCAGAGCACGCCATGCATGCGGCCGCGATGGATGGAGAGCTGCGGCGAATCATGCCCCGCATGCAGGCCGCGCGCCTCGGTCCAGATGCGGTTTCCGAAGCGGTCGAGGTAGCGCAGCTCCCGCGTGCGGATGGCGATGGCGTCCAGCGCTGGCAAAAGGCCGAGCGCCGCCAGCTCCCGGATGGCATTGGTCAGCGTGTTGATGCCGACGCCGAGCTGCCGCACCTCCTTCGCCGCTTCGAGCACGATGCAGGGAATGCCGCGCTCATGCAGCGAGAGCGCCAGCGTCAGCCCGCCAATGCCACCGCCGGCGATGAGGATGGGCGCGGGAGGTGCCGGCTTGCGGTGGCGGCGATGATCCATCATCGGGGCGCGTGGCTCGCGGGCTTGGCTTTGCGGCGCAGTTCCATCAGATCCTCCCTGGCGCGCTTCGCATTGCGATACAGCGCATCCTTGCCCCAGCCATATTGCACCGGCGTGTTCACGCCCCGCGCGCCGTATTCTGCGGCAGCGTGCAGCGTGAAGGAAGGGTCCGTCAGATGCGGCCGGGCGAGCGCCACCAGATCGGCCCGCCCGGCCGCGATGATGGTGTTCACCTGGTCGGCCGAGGTGATGGAGCCCACACACATGACCGCGATTCCGGCCTCGTTGCGCAGCATGTCGGCCCAGGGAAGCTGGAACATGCGGCCATACATGGGCTGCGCGTCGGCGACGGTCTGCCCGGTGGAGACATCCAGCAGGTCGCAGGCCGCATCCCGAAACGCGCGGGCGATGGCCAGCATGTCCGCATCCGTGATGCCGCCCTCGGCCCAGTCGGTCGCGGAGACGCGGACCGACATGGGGCGATCAGCGGGCCACACGGCGCGCATGGCGGTGAAGACCTCCAGCGGGTAGCGCAGGCGGTTCTCGACCGAGCCGCCATAGTCGTCGCTGCGCCGGTTGGTCAGCGGGGACAGAAAACTGCCGAGCAAATAGCCATGGGCGCAATGCAGCTCCAGCATGTCGAAGCCGCAGGCGATGGCGCGCTCCGTCGCCGCGAGGAACTCGGCCTTCACGCGGTCCATGTCGGCGCGGTCCATGGCGCGCGGGACCTGGCTGTTGGGGTAATAGGGAATGGCGCTGGCCGAAAGGATGGGCCAGGCGCCGCTCTCGAGCGGCTGGTCCATGCCGTCCCACATGAGCTTGGTCGCGCCCTTGCGCCCGGCATGGCCGAGCTGGAGGCACATCCTGGCCCCCGCCGCATGGGCATTGCCCACGATGCGCGTCCAGGCCGCCTGCTGCGCATCATTCCACAGGCCCGCGCAGCCCGCCGTGATGCGCGCATCCGGCGCGGGGCAGGTCATCTCGGTGAAGACGAGGCCCGCACCGCCCATGGCGCGCGCGCCGTAATGGATGAGGTGGAAGTCGTTCGGCAGGCCATCCTCGGCCGAATAGAGGCACATGGGTGAGACGACGACGCGGTTGGGCAAGGTCATCCCCCGCAGCGCGAAGGGCTGGAACATGGGCGGGTTGCGTGCATCGCCGCCGGGCGTCTCGGCGGCCACCACCTGCTGCACCTCGCCCATGAATTCGGGGGCGCGGAGCAGCAGGTTGTCCCAGGTGATGGCCTTGCTGCGCGTCATCACGCCGAAGGCGAAGCGCGCCGGATGGAAATTCCAGAAGCGCTTCACCTGCTCGAACCAGACGAGCGAGACATCGGCGGCGTGCTGGATCTTCTCCACCTCCTCGCGCCGCCCGGTCTCGAAGCGATGCAGGCAGGTGGCCACGTCGCCACCCGCCATGAAGGCCGCATGCAGCGCGATCGCATCCTCCATGGCGAGCTTGGTGCCCGAGCCGATGGAGAAATGCGCGGACGCCTTGGCATCGCCCAGCAGGACGATGTTGTCCTTCACCCAGCGCTGGCAGCGGATCATCGGGAATTGCCGCCAGGTGCTGCGGTTGGTGATGAGCCTGTGGCCCTGCAGCGCCTCGGCGAAGACGCCTTCCAGATAGGCGGCGCTCTCCGCCTCGCTCATGGCGCCGAGGCCGGCGCGGGCGAAGGTCTCGGGGTCGGTTTCCAGCACCCAGGTGCTCTGGCCCGGCGCATATTGATAGGCATGGGCGATGAAGATGCCCTCGGGCCGCTGCTGGAAGAAGAAGCTGAAGGCATCGAGCGGCCGCGTGCTGCCCATCCAGGCGAAGCGGTTGGGGCGGAGGTCCACCTCGGGTTGGAAGTGATCGGCGTGGCGCGCGCGGATCGGGCTGTTCACGCCATCGGCGGCGATGATCAGGTCCGCATCGGGGAAATCCTCAGGGCTCGCCTCCCGGCGGAATTCCAGCGTGACGCCGAGTTCCCGCGCGCGGGCCTGCAACAGCGTCAGCAGGGTGCGGCGCGAACAGCCGCAGAAACCATTGCCTCCCACGCGATGCTCATGCCCGCGCGCGATGATCGCGATGTCATCCCAATAGGCGAAGCTCTCCGTGATGGCGCGGTAGGAGGGCTCATCCGCGTCGCGGAAGGCATCCAGCGTCGCGTCCGAGAAGACAACGCCGAAGCCGAAGGTGTCATCCGCCTGGTTGCGCTCGACGACCGTGATCTCGGCCCCGGGCCGGTCGCGCTTCATCAGGATGGCGAAGTACAGGCCGGCGGGGCCGCCGCCGATCACCGCGATGCGCATCTGTCACTCCATGAGGCTGCATCGCCAAAATATGCTTGAAGGGAGGCATCCCGCAATGCTTTAAGCTTAAAATATGCAGGAGCTGGCAGGACAGTTTGCGCTGGTGAGCGGCGGGGGCACGGGCATCGGCCTGGCCTGCGCCCGCGCGCTGAAGGCGGCGGGTGCCCATGTCACCATCATGGGCCGCCGGGCCGGGCCGCTCGAGGCCGCCGTCGCGCGCGGCGAGGCCGATGCCGCGCTGGCCGGCGACGCCACGGCGCCACCGCCCCTGCCGCCCGTGACGATCCTGGTGAATGCCGCGGGGGCCGCCGTCAGCGCCCCCTTCCTCAAGACCACCGACGCCGATTTCCGCGCGGCATTGGACGCCAACCTGATGTCGGCCGTCGCGCTGACGCGGGCGGCACTTCCCCACATGCTGGCCAAGGGCCATGGGCGGATCATCAACATCGCCTCCACCGCCGCGCTCAAGGGCTACGCCTATGTGGTGCCCTATGTGGCGGCCAAGCACGCGCTGCTGGGCTTCACCCGCGCGCTCGCGCTGGAGGTCGCGGCCAAGGGTGTGACCGTCAACGCCATCTGCCCCGGCTTCACCGAGACGCCGCTGCTGGCCGAGAGCATCGCCCTCATCGGGGCCAAGACCGGCTTGGATGACGCCGCCGCCCGTGCGGAGCTCGCGAAGCACAACCCGCAGGGCCGCCTGCTGCAGCCCGGGGAAATTGCGGCGCTGACGGTCTTCCTCTGCACCAGCGCCGCTTGCGGCATCCATGGCGCGGCGCTGCCCGTCAGCGGGGGCGAAGTCTGATGGATGCCGAGACGCAGCTCGCCGACGCCCCGCCCGGCACCAAGGATTCCCTGCGGCTCTGGCTGCGCCTGCTCACCTGCGCCACGCTGATCGAAACGGAAATCCGCCGCCGCCTGCGCGAGGAATTCAACACCACCCTCCCCCGCTTCGACCTCCTCGCCGCCCTCGACCGCGATGGCGAGGGGCTGACGCTGGGCGATGTCTCGCGGCGGATGATGGTCAGCAACGGCAATGTCACCGGCCTCGCCACACGCCTCGAAGCCGAGGGGCTGATCGAGCGCCGCCTCGATGCCGAAGACCGCCGCGCCTTCCGCCTGCGCCTCACGGCCAAGGGCGCCCGCGAATTCGCACGGCAATCCCGCGCGCATGAGGGCTGGATCGCCGAATTGCTCGGCCAGCTGTCCGAGACCGAACGCGCCGGGCTGCACCGCCTGCTCGGCCGCGCCAAATCCTCCATCCGCGAGAGCCTCGACACGCCATGACCCCCCTCGCCCGCTACCAGCCGCAGCATCTGCAACTCAGCGAGGCGGCGGGCGTCATCACCCTCACCCTCAACCGGCCGGAGCGGAAGAACCCGCTCACCTTCGAGAGCTATGCCGAGCTTTCGGCCATCTTCCGCGCCGGCGCGCAGGATGACGCGGCGAAGGTCTTCATCGTGACGGGGGCCGGCGGGAATTTCTGCTCGGGCGGCGATGTGCATGAGATCATCGGGCCGCTGCTGGAGCGCGACACCAAGGGGCTGATGCGTTTCACCGCCATGACCGGCGAGCTGGTGAAGGCCATGCGCGCCTGCCCGCAGCCCGTCATCGCGGCCGTGGACGGCATCGCGGCCGGGGCCGGCGCCATCATCGCCATGGCGAGCGACATCCGACTGGCCACCCCCCGCGCGCGCGTCGCCTTCCTGTTCAACCGGGTGGGCCTCGCCGGCTGCGACATGGGCGCCTGCGCCATCCTGCCGCGCCTCATCGGCCAGGGGCGGGCCAGCGAATTGCTCTTCACGGGACGCGCGATGCGCGCCGAGGAAGGCGAACGCTGGGGCTTCTTCAACCGCCTCACCGAGAATCTGCACGAAGACGCCAACGCGCTCGCCGCCGAGATCGCCGCCGGCCCCGGCTTCGCCCATGGCATGACCAAGCGGATGCTGGCCATGGAATGGGCGATGGGCGTCGAACAGGCGATCGAGGCCGAGGCGGTGGCCCAGGCGCTCTGCATGACGACGCAGGATTTCCGCCGCGCTTATGAGGCCTTCGCCGCCAAGCAGACCCCGGTCTTCCAGGGCGACTGATGGCGGACCAGAGCTTCCTCGACTGGCCCTTCTTCGAACCGCGCCACCGCGACTTCGCGGCCGAGGTCGAGGCCTGGGCCAGCGCAAACGCCGAACGCCTGACCGACCACCACGACGCCGATGGCAGCACACGCGCCCTGGCCCGCGCGCTGGGCGATTCCGGCCTGCTGCGCATGGCCGTGCCGGAGACCGGCGCGCTCGATGTGCGCAGCCTGTGCCTCGCGCGCGACATCCTGGCGCGGCATTCGGGCCTCGCCGATTTCGCCTTCGCCATGCAGGGCCTCGGCACCGGTCCCATCACGCTCTTCGGCAACGACGAACTGCGGCAGCTGGTCCTACCCGGCGTGCGCGCCGGCACCACGCTGGCCGCCTTCGCCCTGTCCGAGCCCGAGGCGGGCAGCGATGTCGCGGCCCTCGCCACGACCGCCACGCGCGACGGCAACGCGCATTGGCGGCTAAACGGCGAAAAGACCTGGATCAGCAATGGCGGCATCGCCGGCAGCCACATCGTCTTCGCCCGCACGGGCGAGGCGCCGGGCGCGCGCGGCCTCACGGCCTTCTGGGTGCCGGGTGATGCGCCGGGGCTGGTGACGGCCGAGCGCATCCAGGTCTCGGCCCCGCACCCCTTGGCGCGCCTGCGCTTCGACGATGTCCGCGTGCCGGACGCGCATCGCATCGGCGCGCCCGGCGATGGCTTCAAGATCGCGATGGCGACGCTCGACGTCTTCCGCGCCACCGTGGGCGCGGCCGCCCTCGGCTTCGCGCGGCGCGGCCTCGATCTGCTGCTCGCCCGCGCCACCAGCCGAAAACTCTTCGGCGCGCCGCTCTTCGACCAGCAGATGACCCAGGCCGCCATCGCCGATGCCGCCCTCGGCGTCGAGGCCTCGGCCCTCCTCGTCTATCGCACCGCCTGGCTGAAGGATCAGGGCACGCCCCGGGTCTCGCGCGAGGCCAGCATGGCCAAGCTGCACGCCACCGAAGCCGCCGGCCGCATCGCCGATGCCTGCGCGCAGCTGCATGGCGGATATGGTGTCGTCGCGGATTCTCCGCCCGAATTGCTGACGCGCGAAGTGCGCGCGCTGCGCGTCTATGAGGGCGCCTCCGAAATCCAGCGCGTGATCATCGCGCGCGCCGAGCGGGAGAGGATGTGAGCATGGATCGCTTCGCCGCCGACAACCTGCCCCCACGCGAGGAATGGCCGGAATTCCGCCTCCTGCCCTACCCCGAGCGCCTCAACTGCGCGACCGAACTGCTGGACGCCAACCTCGCCTCTCGCGCCGACCACCCGGCCATCGTGACCCCCGCCGAGACGTTGACCTATGCGGAGCTCGCCGCCCGCGTGAACCGCATCGCGAATGTGCTGGTGGGCGAGCTTGGCCTCATCCCCGGCAACCGCGTTCTGCTGCGCTCGGCCAATAATGCCTGGATGGTGGCCGCCTATTTCGCCGTGCTGAAGGCGGGCGGCATCGTCGTCGCCACCATGCCCTTGCTGCGCGCCAAGGAAATCGGCGAGATCGCCCGCAAGGCCCGGATCACCCACGCGCTTTGCGACGCCCGCCTGATCGAGGAGCTGCGCCGCGCCGATGCCCCGGAGCTGCGCCACATCCTCACCTGGGGCGATGGCGCGCTGGAGGCCCGCTGCGCCACCGCCAGCCCCGACTTCACCGCCCATGACAGCGCGGCCGATGAAACCTGCCTGATCGGCTTCACCTCCGGCACCACGGGCGAGCCCAAGGGCACCATGCATTTCCACCGGGACATGCTGGCCATCTGCGACGCCTATTCCGCCCAGGTGCTGAAGCCCGAGCCCGCCGACCGCTTCATCGGCTCCCCCCCGCTCGCCTTCACCTTCGGCCTGGGCGGCCTGGTGCTGTTTCCCTTCCGCGTGGGCGCGACCGCCATCCTGCTGGAACGCGCGAGCCCCGAGGACCTGCTGCCCGCCATCGCCGCGCACCGCGCCACCATCTGCTTCACCGCCCCCACCGCCTACCGCGCCATGTCCGCGCATGTCGCGAGCCATGACATCACGAGCCTCCGCAAATGCGTCTCGGCCGGGGAGGCCCTGCCCAAGCCGATCTTCGACCTCTGGCAGGAAAAGTCCGGCCTCAAGCTGATGGACGGCATCGGCGCGACCGAGATGCTGCACATCTTCATCGCCGCCCCGGAAGAAGCGATCCGCCCCGGCAGCACCGGCCTCGTCGTCCCCGGCTATGAGGCGCGCGTGCTGGACGAAGCGGGCCGCGAGGTGCCGCGCGGCGCGCCCGGGCGGCTGGCCGTGCGCGGCCCCACCGGCTGCCGGTATCTGGCCGATCCGCGCCAGCGGAACTACGTGCAGGATGGCTGGAACATCACCGGCGACACCTACATCCAGGATGAGGACGGCTATTTCTGGTACCAGGCCCGCAGCGACGACATGATCATCTCCTCGGGCTACAACATCGCGGGCCCGGAGGTGGAGGCCGCCCTCCTCACCCACCCGGCCGTGCGCGAATGCGGCGTGGTGGGCACGCCCGACCCCGAGCGCGGCATGCTCGTCACCGCCCATGTCGTGCTGCATGCGGGCTTCACGGCCGATGACGCGATGGCCAAGGCCCTGCAGGAGCATGTGAAAGCGGCCATCGCGCCCTATAAGTATCCGCGCCGCGTCATCTTCGCGGAGAGCCTGCCCCGCACCGGCACGGGCAAGCTGCAACGTTTCGCCCTCAGGCACTCATGACCCGCCCCTCACCTGTTCCCGCCTCCGCCCTGCCTGCCGCGTCCGCGCGCATCCCCGGCCGCATCCGCTTCTCCGATTGCGACCCGGCCGGCATCGCCTTCTTCGGCGCCTGGTTCACGCTGGCCAACGCCGCCATCGAGGATTTCTTCGAGCTCACCCTCCAGCTCGATTTCCACCACATCCACGGCGAGCGGCGCACCGGCACCGGCTTCGTCCATGCCGAGGCCGATTGGTTCGCGCCCGGCCGCATGGGCGATCACGTGGTCTTCACGCCGCTCATCACCCGCATCGGCGGCGCCTCCTACGCCACCACGCTGCACGCCCATAAGGCCGAGGTTGAACTGGTCCGCTTCCGCTTCGTGAACGCGACGACCGACCTCGACACCGCCCGCCCCAAGCCCATCCCCGACGACCTGCGCGCGGCCCTTGCGCGCTACGCCGCCGCCTGCGAAAGCCTGACCCCATGAGCCTCACCAACCTGCAGCCCAAGGGCTGGCCCGCGCCCAAGGGTTACGCGAACGGCCTGATGGGCGAGGGCCGCATCGTCATCATCGGCGGGCAGATCGGCTGGGATTCGGCAGGGCGCTTCGGCGAGGGCTTCGTGCCCCAGGTGCGCCAGGCGCTCTCCAATATCCTCGCGGTCCTGGCCGAGGCCGGCGGCAAGCCCGAGCACATCGCGCGCCTCACCTGGT
>NZ_JAIEQY010000038.1 GCF_019747315.1 Roseococcus sp.
CGGCCAGCCTGGTGGGCACCAGCGGGTTCGCCGCCCTTCCCACCACCGCTCTCGATCTGCCCCTCGTGCAGCGTCTCCGGCGGTCCCCGCGCTTCGGGTCCGGGTCCCCATCGACCGAGAGCATAAGCAAGCTGCGCCACGTTGGTCACGTTCCGCGATCCGTAGATCAGCCAAGCGTCGCCGGGTCCGCCTCGCGAGGGTGAAGCCAGAGAACCAGCAATCCGGGCTTCGATAGCGACTGCGGTGGGCGACGCCGCCGCATCGCCGATCTCGGCGCTATCCCTGTGTCGCAAGCAATGCCGGCAGCTCGGCAAGGCTATGGATTTCGTAGTCCGGCATCCCGGGCAGCCGTTCGCGCCGCTGGCTATAGCGATTGCACCACACCACGCGCATGCCGAACGCTGACGCTGCATGCGCATCCCATGCATTGGAGGATTGGAAGGCAATAGCCTCCGCCGGGACACCGAGCCGGTCGACCGCGCGTTGATAGACCCGAGGGTCCGGCTTGAAGTTGCCGACCTCATCCACCGAGATCACCGCATCGAAGGCCCCGGCGAGCCCGGCGCCCTCCACCGCGCTTGCCAGCATGTCCGGCGAGCCGTTCGATAGGATGGCGGTGGCAAAGCCTGCCTCGCGCAGCGCGCGGAGCACGCCAGGCACTTCGGGAAATGTGCCGAGCGTGCGGTACAGATTCATCAGACGCTCGCGCAGTGGCCCGTCTGCCGGGAGATCAAGTGTCTCCAGCGCGAAGTCCAGGGCGTCGCCGGTGACCTGCCAGAACGGCACGTAGCGGCCCTGCAGCCCGCGCAGCCAGGAGTATTGCAGCTGCTTGTCGCGCCAAAGCGCGGTCAGCGGACCCGCCTTGTCGCCCAGCACGTCAGCGCAGCCGGCCGCCGCCGAAGCGAAATCGAACAGCGTGCCGTAGGCATCGAAGACGCAGGCGCGGATGCCGGTCAGCATGGCGCGATCAGACCAGCGTGCCGCGGATCGGGTAGTTCATCTCCTGGATGCGCTTGGCGCCGCGGGCGATACCCGCGAGGTCCGGCCGCGCGAAGGGCGCGTTGGAAATGTCGATCAGTTGCACTTCGCCCGCCGGGTTGATCAGGAACAGACCGGGCTCGGCGAAGGGTCGGTCGGTTTCCTGGGCCGAGCGCGGGTTGGAGATATACAGGCCCAGCGCCTGCATCTGCGCGACGGTCAACCCGTAGCCCAGCGGGAAGCGCCAGCCGAACTCGGCATGGTCGGCCGCAGCCTTCTCCTCCGGATCGGCGGAGATGGCGGCGACTGAGACGCCGGCGGCCTCGAACTCCTCCAGCAGCTTATCGAGCGTGCCGAGATAGGGCTTGCAGAGAGGGCAATGCTTGCCGCGATAGACGATCAGCAGGCGCCAGCCCGCGGTCGCAGCCGGCGCGATTTCGCCGCCGCCGAGGCGCGGCACGGTGATCGCGGGAAAGGCCGCGCCGGCGGCAAGCTTCGTGGTGTGGGTCATGATCCAGGGCTCCTTGTCGCGTGATGAAACGTCACTCGGCCGCAGCCCGGTGTTCGAGCAGCCGCAATATCTCTTCGGGGTCGGTGCGCTCGCGGTAATCGGTGCGCGTATCGGCGAAGAGGATCGTCCCATCCCTGCCGATGACATAGGTCGCCGACAGCGGCAGCGACCAGTCATCCGGTGTGCCGTTCTTGCCGGGGATGTCGAGCTTGAAGCCGTCGTAGACGGTGCGGACCTCGGCGGTGAAGGCGTAATGGACGCCGAAGGCCTTGGCGACCGTGTGGCCGATGTCGCTGAGCACGGGAAAGCTCAGTTCGTTCTTCGTCGCGGTATCGGCCACGTCATCCGGCTTCTCCGGGCTGATGGCGACCAGGCTGGCGCCGGCCGCGGCGAGGCGCGGCAACACCGCCTGGTAGGCCTTCAACTCCATGTTGCAGAACGGGCACCAGCCGCCCCGATAGAAGGTGACGACGACGGCTCCCTTGGTGAGCAGGCTTGCCACGTCGAATTCGGCGCCATGCTGGTCGCGCAGCTGGATGGCGGGGGCGCGGTCACCGACCTGCTTTGCGGTCTTTGCGATGCCGCTGGCGGCGAGATGCGCGACATGACCGTCCATCACCGCTTGGCGGTCAGTGGGAACGCGGGCGCGCCAGCCAGCCCTATAGGATTCAAGCTGCCCGGAGAGGGTCTCGGTCATAGAGTAGGTCCTTCTTGGTTAGACAGAGCGGAAGTGGCGGCGATGGGCGGCGCTCACGCCGGCGCATCCGCGATCTTGTCCTGCGTCCTGGTCTCGAAATCACTGGCATCATGGCGTTCGAGCAGCTGCTCATGCGGCTCGCCGCGCACCCGGTTCACCATGCGGCCGCGCTGCACCGCCGGCCGCGCGAGGATGGCATCGGCCCAGCGCTGGACATGCGTGTAGTCCTGCACGCTAAGGAACTCCGCCGCGCCGTAGGACCAGCCCTTCACCAGGCCGCCATACCAAGGGAAGACCGCGATATCGGCGATCGTGTAGTCGTCTCCAGCGAGATACGGACTCTCGGCCAGCCGCCGGTCGAGCACATCGAGCTGCCGCTTCACCTCCATCGCGAAGCGGTCGATCGCATACTCGATCTTGGTCGGCGCGTAGGCGTAGAAATGGCCGAAGCCGCCCCCCAGGTACGGCGCGCTGCCCATCTGCCAGAATAACCAGTTCAGCGCCTCGGTGCGGGTTGCGATGTCGGTCGGCAGGAAAGCGCCGAACTTCTCCGCGAGATAGAGCAGGATCGAGCCTGATTCGAACACCCGTATCGGCTTCGGTCCGCTTTGGTCCAGCAGAGCGGGGATCTTGGAGTTCGGATTGACCGCCACAAACCCCGAGCCGAATTGGTCGCCATCGGCGATCTTGATCAGCCAGGCGTCGTACTCTGCGCCGGCATGGCCGAGTGCGAGCAACTCTTCGAGCAGGATCGTGACCTTCACGCCGTTCGGCGTGCCCAGCGAGTAAAGCTGAAGTGGGTGTCGCCCGACCGGCAGCTCCTTGTCATGCGTCGGGCCGGCGATCGGCCGGTTGATGCTCGCGAAGGCGCCACCATTGGGCCTGGCCCAGGTCCAGACCTTTGGTGGCGTATATTCTGGGGTATCTGCCATGTTCGCTTCCAAACGCGCTTGGGGTGGCTCTACGCAGCCGGTGGATAGTTGGACGGGAACAGGTGCCGACGGGCTTCCTCGTCCTGCACCTTCTTGAACTCATGGTCCTGCCCGACCGCCCTCGCGCGCGCCACGGCAGGACGGCTGTCGATAGCGGCGAACCAGCGCTTGATGCTCGGATAGGCCGCGAGCGGATCGCCATCGCCTTTCAGCACGCGCGACGCCCGGTCGATCCAGCCCCAGGCGGAGATGTCGGCGATGGTGAAGCTGTCGCCGACGATGACGTCGCGTCCGGCCAGATGATCTTCCAGCACCTGGTAGTGCCGTTCCGCCTCGCGCCGGTAGCGGTTGCGCGCATAGTCCAACCCCTCGGGCGCGGCGAACTGGAAATGCACCGCCTGGCCGGAGAAGGGACCAAGGCCAGTGCCGAGGAAAGCGAGCCAGGACAGCAGTTCCGGCCGATCCTCAGGCGTGCCGAGCAGCTGGCCGGTCTTCTCCGCGAGGTAGAGCAGGATCGCCGTGGAGTCGAAGACGCGCGCCTCCTTGCCGCCCGGCCCCTCCGTGTCGACGATGGCCGGTAGCTTGCCGTTGGGATTGACGGCGCGGAAGGCGGCCAGATGCTGCTCGCCCTTGCTGGTATCGACCGGAACGACCTCATAGGTGAGCCCGGTTTCCTCAAGGAACAGCGAGACCTTGGCGGGGTTCGGGGTTGGGTGGAAATAGAAGCGGATCATGGCGGCGTCTCCTGTGTCAGTTTGCGCAGGCTGGTGGATCGAGCAGCGTCAGCGCCTGGCGCGCGGCGCCACGCAGCAGGGCAGGCTCCGGCCTGGCGCGTGACAGCACGCGCAGGCCCATCACCGTGGTCAGCAGGAGCCGCGCGAGGTCGCGCGCCGAGGGCGCTGCGGTGATGCTGCCATCGCGCTGCCCGGCGATGACGCAGCGATGGAAGAAGGCTTCCAGCTCCGCCAACCTTGCCGCGATGACGGCGCCGATCTCCGCATCATGCGGGGCGACTTCCAGCGCCGAATTGACCAGCAGGCAGCCGCGCGGATCGGCGAGCGAACGCGCCACGATCTCGTTCAGGAAGGTCTCGATGGCCACACGCGGTGGTTGCTTCGCTTCCAGGCGCTCGATCCGTTCGCGCATGTTCCGGTCGAGGTAGCGGTCGAGACACAACGCGAAAAGCGCGTGCTTGCTGCCGAAGGCGTTGTAGAGGCTCGCCGGCACAAGCCCCATTGCCTCACCGAGGTCGCGCACCGAGGTCGCGGCGTAGCCCTGCCGCCAAAAGCGGTCGGTTGCGGCGTCGAGGACCGCGTTGTCGTCGAACTCACGGGCGCGTGCCATCAGGAAGCGATATTCCTAATTCTAGAGCGATCGTTTTAGAACATCTGCGATTGCCGGCAAGATCCAAATTTCTGCTCGGCCTGCGTAACCTTCGATCGAAGTTCAGCGAAGCTCGACGCGAGCGGGTGCGCCCGCGCCACTGAGGAGACAGACCGCCATGCCGAACCTGCCCCGCCGCCCCCTGCTGGCGGCCCTCGCCTTCAGTTGGGTCGCTGCCGCTGCTTCGACCGCCCGCGCCGCCGAGCGCGCGCCCTGGTCCGACGCCGCCTTCGCCGCGGCGCAGGCCGCCGGTCGGCCGTTGATCGTCGAGGTCACGGCACCCTGGTGCCCGACCTGCCGCGCCCAGGCGCCGCATGTGACCGCCACCCTGGCGGAGCCGGCGCTGGCATCAGCGCTGTTGCTCACGGTCGATTTCGACACGCAGAAGGACGCGCTTCGCCGCCTCGGCGTGCGGCAACAATCCACGATCATCGCCTTCAACGGTACGCAGGAACGCGGCCGCATCATCGGCGTAACCGACGCGACGCAGATCCGCGACCTGATCCGCCGCGCCGTCTGACGCCGCGGCCATGGGAACGTTATTGCTGGCGGGGCTGGCGGGGATCCTCGCCAGCCTGTCGCCCTGTGTGCTGCCCTTGCTGCCGATCGTGCTCGGCGCCGCGACCGCCGAGCATCGCCTGGCGCCGTTGGCTTTGGCGGGTGGCCTGGTGATCGGCTTTGCTGGGCTGGGCGTTGTGCTTGGCCTGCTGGCGACGTCGATCGGTTTCGACCCCGAGGTGCTGCGGATCGGGTCCGCGGTGATGCTGCTGCTGGCGGGCCTCGCCTTGTTGGTCGCGGGCCTCGCCACACGCCTGACCATGGCGGGCGAAGCGATCATGGCACCTATCTCAGCCCTGGCGCAGCGCATGCCAGCGCAGGGGCTCGGTGGTCAGTTCGGGCTCGGCGTTGTGCTGGGCGTGGCCTGGGCACCCTGCACCGGGCCCGCGCTCGGCGCGGCTTTGGGGCTGGCCGCTCAGGCCGGGACGGCGGCGCAGGCGACCTTGGTGATGGCGGCCTTCGCGCTGGGTGCGGCCCTGCCGCTTCTGGCGCTTGGCACAGTGGCGCGCAGTGCCATGCCGGCGTTGCGTCGGCATTTGGCCAAGGCGGGGGGCTGGGGCCGGCCGGCGCTGGGCGGCGTGCTGGCACTGGTTGGGGTGGCCATGCTGAGCGGCCTGGATCGCCGGGTAGAGGCGGTGCTGACAGCGGCGCTGCCGGATGGGTGGGTGGAGTTGATCACTCGATTCTGAGAGGCGTCGAGAAGCAGCCGTGCAATATGAACAGGGATGAGTTTTCAACTATGAACCATACCAACACCAGATGAGGCGCCGCACCATCTTCCTCGGCGCGGCGCTCACGATCTTCGCATCCAGCCTTTCCGCGGATGCGCAGCAAGCCGGTCTCGTAACCACGCCAAGCGCGCATGGGACCCGCGCAACGCTCGATCGCTTCGTGGCCGCGGTGCGCGAGGCCGGCTGGGTTGTCTTCACCGAGGTCGACCACGCCGCGGCAGCCCGCGATGCCGGCATGACGCTGCGGGCGCGCACGGTGGTGCTGTTCGGCAATCCGCGCGCCGGCACGCCGGGCATGGCTGCCAACCCGACGCTCGCCATCGATCTGCCGATGCGTGTCCTGGTGTGGGAGGACAATCAAGGCCGGACCTTCATCACCCGCAGCACCGGGGCGGATATCGCGGAGCGGGTCTTTGCCCGTCACGGCGTCACCATCCCGCCCGAGGGCCAGCGCGACACCGAGGCCTTCATCGAGACTCTGGTCCGCAAGGCCGCTGAATAGCGTGGCGGGCGCGCTCTCGGCCGAGCCGCCGCGCGTCCAAGTGGCGGGCCTCCTGCTCGGGGTGGCCGGCACCATTCTGGCCGTTGCGGGCGTCTCCGGCATCGGCGATGCGGCGCTTCTGCCGGTCCTCGCCGTGGCGATGTTGCTTGGCGCCATGTTCGTATGGCTTGACTACGGTTTCGCCGGCGGCTTCCGCGCGCTGCTCGTGGAGCGTGATGGCCGCACGCTCGGCGCAGCCTTCATCGTGCCCGCGGTGGCAGCGCTGGTCGTGCTGCCTTTCGGCATGCTGGTGGATGGCTATGGGCGCTTCGTCGCGCCCATCGGGCTGCCTTTGCTGCTCGGCGCCGCGATCTTTGGCATCGGCATGCAGATCACCAATGGCTGCGGGTCCGGCACCCTGGTCGCGGCCGGCCAGGGGTCGCGCCGGATGTGGGTAGCTCTGCCATTTTTCTGCTTCGGCGGCGTGCTGGGCAGCCTGATGCTCCCCGCCGCACTCCGGCTGCCGAGCCTTGGCGAGATCGATCTGCCTGCCCTGCTTGGCCCCTGGGGCGGGCTTGTGGTGACCGAGGTGCTGCTCGGCCTCGGCGCGATGGTGGTTCTGCGTGGAGCGCGGCCGTCGCGCGAGCGCTTGCTGGCAGGCGCGGTGATTGGGGCCGGCGCCGCGGCGCTGTTCCTCGTCTCGGGCACGCCCTGGGGCATCACGATGGGCCTGACGCTTTGGGGCGCACAAGCCTTGCAAGCCCTAGGATGGGACCTTTCTGGCTTCGAGTTCTGGTCGTCCGGCTGGACACGGGAAGCGCTCGACGGTCCGCTGCTCGCGATGCACGGTTCGCTGTCCGATGTAGGGCTGCTGCTCGGTGCCCTTCTCGCTGCGGCAGGGCAAGGCCGGTTGCGGCACGGCACGCCGATCGGCTGGCGCGGTGCCACAGGGGCGGCGCTGGGCGGGCTGCTGATGGGGGTGGGCGCCAGGCTGTCCTTCGGCTGCAATGTCGGCGCCTTCCTCGGTGGCGCATCATCGGGCAGCCTGCACGGCTTCGTGTGGCTCGCCGCCGCGATGCCGGGCTGCTGGATCGGGATCAGGATGCGGCCGATGTTCGGCTTCACGGCACGCTGACGTCTCATTGCAACGCCGTCACATCGGACCGCCGATAGTGGCCATGAGGTTGTTCCGTTTCTCGACTGGCGGCACAAGTCAGCATGTTGGAAATCCTTGTCACTTACAGCGGCTGGACCCTGCTGGCTTTCGTCCTGGCTGGCGCGGCCATCGGCGTGGTCGGGGGATTGCTCGGCATTGGCGGTGGCGTCATTGCCGTGCCGGTGCTGCTTGAGGTCTTCGCGGCAGGCGGCATGTCAGACGCCGATCGCGCCGCGCTGGCCATCGGCACCGCGCAGGCGGCGATCCTGCTGTCCTCACTGGCGGCGGCAGCGGCCCACGCTGCGGCCGGGACCATCGATCAGCCGATCCTGCGGGCCTGGATGCCCGCACTCCTGGCGGGCGCGCTGCTCGGGTTGGGGGTGGCACCCCTGATTCCTGCCTCGCTGTCGGTCGGCGCCTTCGCTGCCGTCGCCATTCTGCTTGGCATTCAGATGATGGCGGGTGCTCGCGGCGTGCTGGCTTCCGGCCTACCGGCCCCGCCGCTTGGCTGGCTGCCGCCGGCAGCCATCGGCGGGTTGTCCGCCGGCCTCGGGATCGGCGCAGGCACGTTGAGCGGCCCGGCCCTCGGGCTCTTCAACACGCCGATCAATCGCGCCGTCGGTGCCGGCGCCGTCTTCAATATCGCAGTCGCGCTGCCAGCGACGCTCGGATTCGCCGCCCTGGGCTACGGCAGGCCCGGCCTGCCTCCTGATTCCCTCGGCTACGTCAGCCTGAGCGCGGCGATCCTGCTGGCCCTCCCAGCCACCGTTGTGGCGCCGTTTGCCGCGCGCCTCTCATCGCGGGTTCCGGTGCCGCTCCTGCGCCGCGTCTTTGCCGCCTGCCTTTTCGCCATCGCCCTGCGTGTTCTTTGGCGCGCGGCGGCCTGGCAATGAACGCTGGCTGCCTCGGTCGCCAGGATTGTACCAACCTCAATCGTCTACATCGGATGGCGGTCGTGTGGGGCCTGAGAGGTGCATGTGAAATTCCCGCCGAAGGCACATCGCTTCGCCGAAGTCCTCAGGTCTGCGATGGGCGACGATGTCCGCTGGCCTGCTCTCCAAGGCTCCAGCCTTGAGACCGTTTGTATCTGGTCGCAC
>NZ_JAIEQY010000317.1 GCF_019747315.1 Roseococcus sp.
AATGCCCGCCCGCTGGCGGCCGAGGTGATGGTGGAGGGGAACCGCTTCGCGGTGATCCGGGACCGGCAATCCCATGCGGCCCTGCTGGAGGGGCAACGCCTGCCGGATTGGGCCGCCGCGTGACGACACCGGGCCTCTCCCGCAAGCGCGCCCTGGCCCGGGCCGCGCTGTGGTGGGAGGCCACATGGCCGTCGCTCTGGCCCGTGCTCGGCGTGCTGGGGCTGTTTGCGATCTTCGCCCTTGCCGGGCTGCCGGCCCTGCTGCCGGGCTGGGTGCATGCGCTGATCCTGTTGGGCTTCATCGCCGCGCTGGCCCTGGCCGTGCGGCGCGGCTTCGCGGGGTTCCGCGCGCCCGATGCCGCCGCCGGGGACCGCCGGCTGGAGCGCGAGACCGGCCTGAAGCACCGCCCCCTGGCGGCCTTGCAGGACCAGCCCGCCACCCAGGACCCCGATGGCCTGGCGCTCTGGGCCGCGCATCAATCCCGCATGCGGCGGATGATCGCGAAGCTGCGCGTCGGCACGCCGCGGCCGGGCCTTGCGGCGCGGGACCCGCGGGCGCTGCGCGGCGGGCTGCTGGTGGGCGTCGTGGCCGCGCTGGTCGTGGCCGGCGGCGATGCGCCGGCCCTGCTGGCACGCGGCCTCTTGCCTAGCTTCGGCACGGTGGCACCGCCCGCGCCGCTGCGTTTCGAAGCCTGGGTGACGCCGCCCGCCTATACCGGGGCACCCCCCATCTTCCTGCCGGCCCAGGGCGGCAACGCCACCATCCCCGCCGGCAGCCGCCTCCAGGTGGCGATCTCGGGCGGGCTCGGCACCACCACGCCCGAGATCACCGGCGCCCCGGGCCTGGCCTTCGAGTCGCTGGGCGGCGGCAGCCACACCGCCCAGGCGGTGATGCAGGCGGGCGCGCGCGTCGCCATCCGGCGCGAGGGGACGGAGATTGTCACCTGGAACCTCGCCGTGCAGGCCGATGCCCCGCCCGTCGCCGCCTTCACCGAGGTGCCTGCGCGCTCGCCGCGTGGCCTGGCGCTGCGTGTTCCCTGGCGCACCGAGGATGATTGGGGCGTGGTGGCCCTGCGCGCCGAATTCCGCCTCGTCGCGCGACCGGATGCGGCGCCGATCACGCTGGAGATGACGCTCCCCTCCGCCGCGCCCAAGCAGGCGCGTGGGCTGGCGCAGCCCGACCTTTCCGCGCATCCCTGGGCCGGGCTGCCCGTGGTGCTGCGCCTGGTCGCCCGCGACGGCGCGGATCAGGAGGGGCTTTCGGAAGACGTCGCGCTCACCCTGCCGGAGCGCAGCTTCAACCACCCCGTGGCGCGCGCGATGATCGAGATCCGCAAGGCGCTTTCGCTCAACCCGCAGGGGCGGGCGGATGCGATGCGCGAGCTGGACCGCATCACCCAGGCGCCCGAGGCCTTCGAGCATGATGCCGGCACGCTGCTGGCGCTGCGCACCGCGCGCGGCCAGTTGCAGCGCGACCGCCGCCCCGAGGCGGTCGGCGAGGCGCAGGAATTGCTCTGGGAGGCCGCCCTCGCCCTGGAAGAAGGCCGCGACACCCGCACCGCCCGCGCCCTGGCCGAGGCCCAGCGCCAGCTGCGCGAGGCGATGAACGAGGCCGAGCGAACCCCCCAGGCCGAGAACGAGCAGCAGCGCAGCGAGGTGGAGCGCCGCATCGAGCAGCTGCGCGAGGCGATCCGCCGCCACCTCGAAGCCATGGCCGAGCGTCTGCAACGCGAAAATGCCGAGGCGCTGCCCTATGACCCGCAGCAGCGCATGCTTGACCAGCGCGACATGGACCGCCGCACCCGCCGCATGGAGGAGGCCAATCGCGAGAATCGCATGCAGGACGCCCAGCGCGAACTCGCGGAACTCGAGGAAATGCTCCGCGCCCTGCAGGAGGGCCGCGTGGCGCGCGGCGAATCGCCCGAGCGGCAGCGCCAGCGCGAGCGCGGACAGCAGCAGATGGGCGCCGTGCAGGACATGGTCCGCCGCCAGGGCGAGATGGTGGACCAGGGCGGCCGCCGCGCCGAGCAGCAGGAACAGCGCGCCGCCCAGCAGCGCCGCCAGGCCCAGCCCTGGAACCAGCGCCCGGGCCAGCCTGGCCAGACCACGCCCGAGCAGCAGCAGCAGGCCGAGCAGGAATTGCAGCGCCAGCAGCAGGCCGATGCCCGCCGCCAGCGCGCCCTGCGCCGCGCCCTGGGTGAGCTGATGCAGCAGCAGGGCGACCTGACCGGCGAAATCCCCGAGGCGTTGGGCCAGGCGGACCAGGCCATGCGTGAGGCGATGGAAGCCCTGGCCGAGGGCCGCGACGCCCGGCCCTCGCAGCAGGAGGCCATGCGCCGCCTCCAGGAGGGCGGCCGCCAGATGGCCCAGCAGATGCAGCGCCAATTCGGCCAGGGCCAGGGGGAAGGCGAGGGCGAAGGCGAAGACGACAGCATGGGCGAAATGGAGATGGGCGGCGACGGCCCCGATGGCCAGCAGCAGCTCGGCGAGGGTCGCGACCCGCTCGGCCGCCGCGCCCGCGAGAACACGGGCAATGCTGACAACGGCAGCGACACTCGGGTGCCGGATGAGGCCGAGCAGCTGCGCACCCGACGCCTGCAGGAGGAACTGCGGCGGCGTGGGGCGGAGCGGGAGAGGCCGGGGGAGGAGCTGGATTACATTGATCGGTTGTTGCGGCGGTTTTGAGGGGCGCTGCCCCTCAAGCGCCCCGGCAAGAACCTCAGGTTCTTGCATCTCCGTGCAGTGAATGACTTGAAAGGGTGACTCGTCGGCTGGAGAAATTCAGATGGCGTCACGCTCTCAGGGCGTCGTCGTTCAGCCTGGCTCTGAAAACTGACGAAGGTGCAGGAAACTGGTTTCCTGCCGGGGTGCTCGAGGGGCGGCGCCCCTCGATGGGCCGCGTCTCGGCCTGCTCAATACGCCCGCCCCGCCGCCATTTCCGGCGCCGCACCCTCGCGCGCCTCTTGCACCGCCGCGCGCAGATCGGCCAGATATTCCTCCGCCACTTCGGCATGCAGCGGGTTCAGGTGCAGGTGGATGCCGTCCGGCTCCTGCTGCCGGCTGACCAGCCAGCCGCGCGCATCCAGCGCCGTGGCCACACGGCCGATATTCAGCGCGGGATCGGTGCTGCGATAGACCAGGATGGCGTGATCGCCCGGCAGCACGTCCAGCCCCGGAATTTCCGCCACGCCGGCGGCGATGGTGGCGCGCGCCTGCATGATCCGCTGCGCGCAGTCCAGGTAACCCGCCTGACCCAGATGGTTCATCACTGCCCAGGCCGCCGCCACGGCGCCACCCGGGCGCGTGCCCTGCGCGGTGTGCGCCGCATAAAGCCCGCGCGCCCAGGCCTTGCTCTCGAAGCGGTGATGCGCCTTCAGCGCGGCGTCGCGCAGCAGCAGCAGCGAGGCACCCTTGGGCGCCATGCCATGCTTGTGGATATCGGCGCTGATGGAAGTCACGCCCGGCACGGCGAAATTCCAATCGGGCAAGTCCACGCCGAGCCGTGACAGGAAGGGCGAGAGAAAGCCGCCCACGCAGGCATCCACATGCAGCCAGACGCCGCGGGCCTCGGCCAGGGCGCCGAGCTCGGTGATGCGGTCAATTCCGCCGAAGGGGTAGTTTGGCGCGGAGCCCACCAGCGCCACGGTGTTCGCATCCATCGCCGCAGTCATGGCGGGAATGTCGCTCAGCCGGTCGGCGGCCACAGGGATGCGGCGGACTTCCAGCCCCAGATACCAGGCGGCGCGGTCGAAGGTGAGATGCGCCGTGTCGGGGATCACGATGTTGGGCTTCGCCACGCCGGCCCTCTCGCGCGCGGCCAGCAGTGCGAGGAAAATGCTCTCGCTTCCGCCAGAGGTGAAGGTGCCGCCCGCCCCCTCCGGGGCGTGCATGAGGGAGAGGCCCATCTGCACCACCTCGGATTCCAGCCGCGCCAGAGAGGGGAAGGCACGTTGGCCGAGGTTGTTCTCGGTCCAGAAGGCCAGGTAGGCCTCCTGCTGCACCCGCTCCAGCGCCTCATCCAGGTAGTAGAAGAAGACCGCGAGGCGGCCGCGCTTCCAGGAATAATCCCGGGATTTCGCCTCCAGCAGGGCCTGCTTGAGGGCGGGCCAGTCTTGGCCCGCTTCGGGAAGTGCGATCATGGCTTTCCTCTTGGCGGCGTTTGGGCCATCAAATCACGCCGGAAACATCGGGGGAAGCGAGATGCAGCTGGGCATGGTGGGCCTTGGCCGGATGGGCGGGAATATCCTGCGCCGGGTCATGCAGGCCGGGCATCAGGGCGTGGCCTATGACCGCGACGATGCGGCGGTGGCTGCCCTTGTGGCCGAGGGCGCGATGGGCGCCACCAGCCTGGCCGAATGCGTGGCCCTGCTGAAGGCGCCGCGCATCATCTGGGTGATGCTGCCGGCGGGCGAGATCACCGAGGCCTGCCTCACCGAGCTGCACGGCCTGCTGAGCCCGGGCGACACCATCATCGAAGGCGGCAACTCGATGTGGAAGGATTCCCGGCGCCGCGGGGCGGAGGCCGCGGCGCGCGGGCTGCATTACCTGGATATCGGCACCTCGGGCGGTGTCTGGGGCCTGAAGCGCGGCTATTGCCTGATGATCGGCGGCGAGGCCGAGGTGGTGGCGCGGATTGATCCCCTGCTCGCCGCGCTGGTGCCGGGCGAGGGCACGACCCTGCCCACCGAGGGGCGCGAGGGGCGCGATGCCCGCCCCGCCCAGGGCTATGTGCATTGCGGCCCGAATGGCGCGGGGCACTACACCAAGATGGTCCATAACGGGATCGAATACGGCATGATGCAGGCCATGGCCGAGGGGCTGGACCTGATGCGCGCCGCCCCTTTCGAATTCGACCTGCCCGACATCACCGAGGCCTGGCGCCGCGGCTCCGTCGTCTCCTCCTGGCTGCTGGACCTCACGGCGCAGGCGCTGGCCTTTGACCCCGACCTCACCGAATACAGCGGCCGCGTCAGCGACAGCGGCGAGGGCCGCTGGACGGTGGATGCGGCGGTCGAGCAGGCGGTGCCGGTGCCCGTGCTGGCGGCGGCGCTCTTTGCCCGCTTCCGCTCGCGCCAGGAGGCGAGCTTCGCCGACAAGGCGCTGAGCGCCATGCGCAAGGGCTTTGGCGGGCATCTGGAGCCGAAGAAGGAATGAGCCTGCACATCCTCGTCATGGGCGTTTCCGGCTCGGGCAAATCCACCATCGGCGCGGAGTTGGCGCAGGCGCTGGCGCTGCCCTTCGGCGATGCGGATGCCTTCCACCCGCCCGCGAACGTCGCGAAGATGTCCGCCGGCACGCCGCTGACGGATGAGGATCGCTGGCCCTGGCTGGATGCGCTGGGCGCCTGGCTGGCGGCGCAGGCTGGCGGCGTTATTGCGTGCTCGGCCTTGAAGCGCGCCTATCGGGACCGGCTGCGCCAGGCCGTGCCCGGGCTGCGCATCCTGCATCTGGCGGGCGCGCCCGCGATGATCACCGCGCGCCAGGCGGCGCGGGAAAACCACTTCATGCCGCCCAGCCTGATGGCCAGCCAATTCGCCACGCTGGAACCGCCAGGCCCCGACGAGGCGGCGCTCATGCTCGACATCACGGCCCCGCCCGCGGCGATCATCGCTGAGGCGGCGGCCCAATTGCGGAGGAACGCCACATGCTGAGTTACGTCCATGGCACCTCGTCCACGCCGCTGCTGGGTGAGACGATCGGCACGAATTTCCGCAACACCGTGGCCCGCTTCCCGGATCGCATGGCGCTGATCGCGCGGCAGCAGGGCGTGCGCTGGAGCTATGCGGAGATGCTGGCCCATGCCGAGAATGTGGCCGCTAATTTCCTCGCCGCCGGGCTTGAGCGGGGGGAGCGCGTGGGCATCTGGTCGCCCAACAACGCCGAATGGGCGTTGACGCAATATGCCACCGCGCTGGCGGGGCTGGTGCTGGTGAACATCAACCCCTCCTACCGCCTCTCCGAGCTGGAATACGCGGTGAACAAGGTGGGCTGTGCGGCGATCGTCACCGCCACGCGTTTCAAGACCAGCGAATACGTGACCATGCTGGACATCCTCGGCGCCGAGAAACTGCCCACGCTGCGCCACCGCTTCCAGATCGGCGCCGAGACGCAAAAGGGCTATCGCAACTTCGCCGAGCTGATGCAGCCCGCCCCTGCCGAGGCGCTGGCGAAGCTGCACGCGATCGAGGCGACGCTGCAAAGCGATGACCCGATCAACATCCAGTTCACCTCGGGCACCACCGGCGCGCCGAAGGGGGCCACGCTCACGCACCACAACATCCTCAACAACGGGTATTTCGTCGCGGAAGCGCAGCGCATCACGCATGAGGACCGCATCTGCATCCCCGTGCCGCTCTATCACTGCTTCGGGATGGTGATGGGCAATCTCGGCTGCACCACGCATGGCGCCACCATGGTCTATCCGGGCGAGGGCTTCGATCCGCTGGCCACGCTGGAAGCCGTGGCGGAGGAGCGCTGCACCGCGCTCTATGGCGTGCCCACCATGTTCATCGCGCAGCTCAACCACGCCGATTTCGCGAAGTTCGATTTGAGCAGCCTGCGCACCGGCATCATGGCGGGCTCCCCCTGCCCGATCGAGGTGATGCGCCGCTGCATCAGCGACATGAACATGGCCGAAGTCACCATCGCCTATGGCATGACGGAGACCAGCCCCGTCAGCTTCCAGTCCAGCACGACCGACAGCGTCGAGCGCCGCGTCTCCACCGTGGGCCGCGTGCAGCCGCATATCGAGGTGAAGATCGTGGATGGCGAAGGCCGCGTGGTCCCGCGCGGACGCCCTGGCGAGCTTTGCACGCGCGGCTATTCCGTCATGCTCGGCTATTGGGGCGATGAGGCGCGCACGCGCGAAGCCATTGACCCGGCCCGCTGGATGCACACCGGAGACCTCGCGGTGATCGACGAGGAAGGGTTCTGCAACATCGTCGGCCGCATCAAGGATCTCGTGATCCGTGGCGGCGAGAATGTGTATCCGCGCGAGGTGGAGGAATTCCTGTTCCGCCACCCGAAGGTGGCCGAGGTGCAGGTGATCGGCGTGCCTGATCCGCGCTTCGTCGAGGAGATCTGCGCCTGGATCCGCCTCAAGCCCGGCGAGAGCGCCACGCCCGAGGAGATCCGCGAATTCTGCCAGGGGCAGATCGCCCACTACAAGATTCCGCGCCACATCCGCTTCGTCGAGGAATTCCCGATGACCGTCACCGGCAAGGTGCAGAAATACCTGATGCGCGAGGCGATGATCGCGGAGCTTGGCCTCAGCGAGCAGAAGACGGCCTGAGCATGATCAACCGCAGCGGCGGCCGCGCGGCCCGCGAAGTTACGCCCGAAGCCGCCGCCGCACTGGTGAAATCCGGCGACTGGCTCGACTATGGCGCCACCTTCAACCAGCCCGACGCCTTCGACCGCGCACTGGCCGCGCGCCGGGATTCGCTGCACGACGTCAGCATCCGCAACTGCCTCAGCATGCGCCCGCGCGCCACGCTGGAATCCGACCCCGAGCGCCGGCACTTCGCCTTCTACAACTGGCATTTCTCCGGCTACGACCGGAAGAAGCATGATGCGGGGCTGTGCCACTACATCCCCTGCCATCTGGGCGAAATTCCGGACTACTACCGCCGCTTCATCGAGCGCGTGGATATCGCCATCCTCAAGGCTGCGCCCATGGATGCGGAGGGTTATTTCAACCTCGGCCCCGTCAGCATCTGGCACCCGGCCGTGGTGGAGCGCGCGACGACGCTCATCATCGAGATCACGCCCGACATGCCGCCTGTCGCCGGCACGCATGTGCGGGTGCATCGCGATCAGGTGGACTACGTCATCCCGGGCGACGACACGCTGATGCCTGAACTTCCCAATACGGAAGCGAGCGAGGTGGACCGCGCCGTGGCGCGCCTCATCGCCACCGAGATCGAGGATGGCGCCTGCCTGCAGGTGGGCATCGGCGGCATGCCCAATGCGGTGACCACGCTGCTGCTGGAATCCGGCGTGAAGGACCTCGGCGTGCATACCGAGATGCTGAATGACGGGCTGGTCGAGCTCTATCGCGCCGGGCGTGTCAGCGGTGGGCGCAAGGCCTTCGACCAGGGCCTGGTCACCTACAGCTTCTGCCTGGGCAGCCGCGCCAGCTACGACACGCTGCGCGGCAATGACGACTTCCTCTGCCGCCCGGTGGAGGACACCAACATGCCCGACATCATCGCTCGCAATGACCGGGTGGTCGCGATCAACAACACCACACAGATTGATCTGCAGGGCCAGGCGGCCTCGGAATCCGACGGGCACCGGCATATCAGCGGCACCGGCGGGCAGTCGCAATTCGTGCGCGGGGCCTATGCGTCGCGTGGCGGCAAATCCTTCATTTGCCTGGCGTCCACCTATGAGCGGCATGGCCAGCGGCGCAGCCGCATCGTGCTGGACCTGACGCCGGGCAACGTCGTCACCACCCCGCGCTCGGACCAGATGTTTGTCGTGACCGAATACGGGATGGTGAATTTGAAGGGCCGCTCGGTGCCGGA
>NZ_JAIEQY010000056.1 GCF_019747315.1 Roseococcus sp.
GCCGCGGGCGCTGGTGCCGGCTGGCTTTGCGCACGCAGCGCTTCGGGCCGCGGCGCCTCGGGCGGTGGGCCAAGGCGTGCCTCGGCCGGCCGGTCCTGCCGGCTGCCGCCGCGCTCGAAGATCAGTTCCTGCTGGTTGGGCACCACGGCGCCGCCTGGTGCGTCGGGCCGGACCTTGAAGGGCCGCCCATCCGTCTCGATGAGGGGCACGCCGCGCGGCCCCATCATGGACATGCCCCAGATAATCCCCCCGGCCAGCAGGACGGAACCTGCCAGGCCAGCGCCGATCATCCAGAATTTCGGCGGGATCCCCCATCCCGACGACTCCCTCTCCGGCGGGCGGACCCGCCAGGAGGGCTGCATCACATCGCTCATCTCATCTCCTCGACCGGCGTGACCCCCATCACGCGCAATCCGGACCTGACAACCGCCGCTGTCGCGGCCACCAAGGCGAGTCGGGCCTGCGTTGCCGCCGGCTGGTCCGCCTGGATGAAGCGCAAGGTGGTGTCGTCCTTGCCCTTGTTCCACAATAGATGAAAGTCGCTCGCCAAGTCATTCAAAAAGAACGCCACGCGATGCGGTTCACGCGCCGCCGCCGCCGAATCGACCACGCGCGGCCAGGCGGCCAGGCGGCGGATCAGCCCCAGCTCGGCCGGATCGGTCAGCGAATCGAGCGGTGCGGCGGCCAGCACTGCGACCGAGGGGTCGCCGGCGCTGCGCAGCACGGAGCGGCAGCGCGCATGGGCGTACTGCACGTAGAACACTGGATTGTCTCGCGATTGCTGGACGACGAGGTCCAGGTCGAACTCCATCTGCGCGTCGGATTTGCGGGTCAGCATGGTGAAGCGCACCGCATCGCGCCCCACTTCCTCGATCAGGTCGCGCAGCGTGATGTAGCTGCCCGCGCGCTTGGACATGCGCACCGGCGCGCCATCCTTCACCACATGGACGATCTGCGTCAGCACCACATCCAGGCTGACGCGCCGATTCGACAGCGCGGCGACGGCCGCCTGCATGCGCTTCACATAGCCGCCGTGATCGGCGCCCCAGACATGCACCAGGGCTGCGAATCCGCGCTCGATCTTGTGCAGGTGATTGGCAATGTCATTGGCGAAATAGGTGCCCGTGCCATCGGATTTCCGCAGCGGGCGGTCCGTGTCGTCGCCGAATTGGGCGGAGCGGAAGAGCGTCTGCTCGCGCTCCTCCCAATCCTCGGGCGGCTTGCCCTTGGGCGGCGGCAGCGTGCCCTGGTAGATCAGGCCCTGGCTGTCCAGCAGCGCCTCGGCCTTCTCCAGCATGCCATCGGCGACGAGTTCCGCCTCGCTGATGAAGATGTCGTGCACCACGCCGAGGGCCGCCAGATCCTCGCGGATTTCGGCCATCATGGCGGCGACGGTGAACTTCCGCACCAGGGCAAGCTTTTCCGCATCGGGCGGGAACAACGCCGCACCGCGCTCGGCCGCCAGGGCCTGGCCCACGGGGATCAGGTATTCGCCGCCATATTGCAGCGTCGTCTCATGGGCGGCCTCGACCGCCGCCTTCCGGGCCTCGGGTGCCGCATCCTCGGCCCAGAGGCCATGCGCCGCCACCGGCAGCGCCTCCAGATACCGCCAATAGGCGGCCCAGGCCAAAGCCTGCACCTGCGCGCCCGCATCATTGATGTAGTATTCGCGCGTCACCTGATGCCCGGCCTTGGCCAGCAGCGCCGCCAGCGCATCGCCCACCACCGCACCCCGGCAATGGCCCACATGCATCGGCCCCGTGGGATTGGCCGAGACATATTCCACATTGACCGTGCCGGGCTTCTCCGCGCCCTGGCCGAATGCCTCGCCCTCGCGCAGGATGATGGGCAGCTGGCCGCGCAAGTAATCCTCGCGCAGGCGCAGATTGACGAAGCCGGGGCCGGCGGGTGCGGCCTCCTCCACCTCGGGCAACTCCCGCAGCGCCGCCGCCAGCTCGGCCGCCAGCTTGGGCGGCGCCAACTTCGCGACCTTCCCCACCACCAGCGCGGCATTGGTCGCCATGTCGCCATGGCTCGCCTCGCGCGGAGGCTCCATCGTGACGCGGGCGAAGGCCTCGTCAGGCAATTCGGGCAGGAGGGCGCGGAGCGCCGTGATCGTGCGGTCGCGCAAATGGGCGAAGATGTCGTGGCTCATGATGCGACGCTTGTGACGCCGGCCGACCGTTTCGCGCAAGGGGGAGAAGAACCAGGGGCGCTGCCCCTGGACCCCGGCAGGGAACCAGTTCCCTGCACCCTGTCAAATGGCGCGGATCATCTCGGCCGCGCGTTCGGCCGTCATCAGGACGGCGGGGTGGATGTTGGATGAGGGCATCAGGGGGAACACGGACGCGTCCACCACGCGCAGGCCCTCCACGCCGCGCAGGCGCAGCTGCGTGTCCAGCGGCGCCTGCTCATCCACACCCATGCGGACCGTGCCACAGGGGTGATAGACCGTGGTCCCCGCCTCACGCAGATAGGCCAGGGTGGCAGCGTCATCCGCCACATGCGCGCCGGGAAAGAGCTCCTCTTCGATCAGGCCGGCGAAGGGCTGCGTCGCAGCGATCCGGCGCGCCAGCTTCGCCGCCTCCAGCATCACGCGCACATCATTGGGATGCGTCAGGTAATTCGCCTGGATGCGCGGCTTGTCCTCCACGCGCGGGCTTTTCAGCGTGATCTGGCCACGGCTATCCGGCCGGCATTGGCAGAAATTGAAGGTGAAGCCCGGCTCCTTGTGCAGCTCCGCCGCCGAGACGCCCTTGGGCGCATCCAGCGAGTAGTTCACGAATTGGAACTGCACCTCCGGCTCCTCCGAGCCCGGCAGCACGCGCGCAAACAGGCTCGCCTCCGAGGCACCCACCGTCATGTGGCCGCGCCGCCCCAGCGCCCATTCCAGGCCCATCTTCGCCACCTTCAGCGGATTGGCCATGGTCTCGTTCAGCGTATCGGCGGGCCTCGTGCGATAGGCGTAGCGCACCAGCATGTGGTCCTGCAGGTTCCGGCCGATCTGCGGCGAATGCACCCGCGTCTCGATCCCCAGCTCCTGCAAGGCGGCGCCATCGCCGATGCCGGAGAGCATCAGTATCTTCGGGCTCTCGATGGCGCCGGCGGAGAGGATCACCTCCCGCCGGGCGCGATGCAGCTCCTCCTGCCCATCCGGCCCGCGCACGATGACGCCGACGCAGCGCGTGCCCTCGAAGACCAGGCGCTGCCCCAGGCGCTCGGTCACCACGCGCAGATTGGGGCGCTTCAGCGCGGGGCGGAGATAGGCCACGGCCGGGCTCCATCGCCGGCCCTTGTGGACATTGAGCTGGTTGGGGGCCACGCCCTCGAACCATTCGCCATTATTATCGGCATTGCGCGGAAAGCCGAGGCTTTCGCAGGTTTCGATGAAGGCGCGGCAGCCGGGCGTGGGGCGCGGCACTTCCGCGATCTGCATGGGGCCGTCCGTTCCGCGCAAATCGCTCGCTGGGCCGTTGAAGGTCTCAAGCTTGCGGAAGGCGGGCAGGCAATCGTCGTAGGACCAGCCGCGCGCGCCGGATTGCGCCCAGCGGTCGTAATCGCGTGGCGAGCCGCGCAGGAACACGAGCCCATTCACGCTGCCCGAACCGCCGATGACGCGCCCGCGCGGCCAATAGACCTGGCGGTTGTTCAGCTCGGGCTCCGGCTCGGTCTGGTAGTTCCAGTCGAATTTGCGAGTGACGTAGAGCTTGGCGAAACCCATGGGGATGTGGATCCAGGGGTTGCGGTCCCATGGGCCGGCCTCCAGCAGCGTCACCTGGTTGCCGGGCACCTCGGACAGCCGGGCGGCGAGCACGCAGCCGGCCGAGCCGCCGCCCAGGATGACGTAATCGGATTCGCTCATGGCGCTCCCCTCCAGCTTGGTCTTGGCGGGCAGCATGCGCGGTGCGGGGCGCGGCGTCATCCGCCCCCGCCCGATCAACCGCGATTTTTGCGGGAGGATCGCGTAACCTTTGACCCCGAGCCCTCGTAGCGGAGACCGGATGCCAGGCCAGAACACCACCCCGCGGCTTGGCGGAAGGCGCTTTCGGGCCCGGCATGAGGCCGGGTGGGCGCGAATGAGGACACCCGTGTCAGCCAGCCCATGTCGCACACCGCCACCTTCGGCCTGCCCGCCGTGAGCGCCGCCGACGACCGCGCGCTGCGTGATGAGCGCTGGTCTGCCCTCATGGCCCGCGCCCAGGGGGGCGATGCCCGCGCCTATGACGCGCTGCTGCGCGAATGCCTGCCGCTGCTGCGCGCCATCTGCCGCCAACGCCTGCGCGAGCCGGCCGAGGTGGAGGATGCCGTGCAGGACACCCTCCTCACCCTGCACCGCGTCCGCGCCACCTATGACCCTGCCCGCCCCTTCCGCCCCTGGATCGCCGCCATCGCCGAGCGCCGGGCGCTGGATCGCGGCCACGGCGTGGCCCGGGGCCTCGCCCGGAACAGCCCGCTGGAGGCGGCCGACCATATCGGCATCGAGGGCGGGGCGGAGGGCAAGCTGATGTCCGCCGATCTCCGCGCCGCCGTCGGAGAGCTTCCGGCCTCGCAGCGCACCGCGCTGCAACTCACCAAGATCGAGGCGCTGTCCCTGGCCGAGGCCAGCCAGCGTTCGGGAATGTCCATGGGGGCGCTGAAAGTCGCCACCCATCGTGCCGTCCAGAGCCTGCGGCGGAAATTTGGGAACGAGCCATGAGCATGCGCACCGAAGACCTCATCAGCCAGTTGAGCGCTGGCCTGAAGCCGGTGCGCCGCATGCCCTCGCCGCTGGCGATGCTGGGCCTCTGGTGCCTGTTCTGCGCGGGGGTGATCGGCGCGGCGCTGCTGATCTCGGGCCTGCGCGCCGATTTCGCCGCCTGGCTCATGGACGGCTTCGACCTCTACCACATCATGTCCGCCGCCCTGGTGGCGCTGACCGCCGGCTATGCCGCCTTCCAGCTGGCCCTGCCCGATCGCGATCAGCGCTGGGTGCTGCTGCCGGTGCCCGCCGTGGTGGGCTGGCTGGTCACCATGGGCTGGGGTTGCCTGGAGGATATCGCGCGGCTGGGGCCGGAGGCGATGAACCTGACCATCAGCTTCCCCTGCCTCGGCTTCATCATCGGCCTCGGCCTGCCGATGACGGTCGCCATTGTCTATCTGACGCGCCATGCGGCGCTGATGCGGCCAATGCCGGTGGCGGCGCTGGGCGGGCTTTCGGCCGCGGCCTTCGCCAGCCTGGGCCTGACCCTGGTGCATGAGCTGAATGCGGCGGTGATGGTGCTGGTCTGGCATGGCATCGCCGTGCTGGTCGTCACCTGCGTGGGCGCGCTGACCGGGCCGCTGGTCATGCAGCGCGCGGCGATGTGAGCCCGCGTCGCGCGGCGCTCGCCCTGCCCTTCGCGGCGCCGCTCACCGCCCGTGCCCAGGGGCTGGACCCGCGCCTGGTGGATGCCGGCTGGCGCCTTCAGCCGGTGCGCGGCCGTGGCGTCGCGCAATTCGCGGTGGATGAGGCGGGTGTGATCACCATCACGGCGCGCGACGCGGTGGGCTTCCTGCTACGCCCCTTCCCGGGGGTCGCCGGGCGCCTCGCCTGGCGTTGGCGGGTGGAGAGCGCCGCCGCCCCCAGCGACGCGGCCGAGCGCGGCGCGGATGACCGTTCCGCCGCGCTGCATGTGCTCTTTGCCGCGACCTCCGGCGGGTTGTTTTCCGCCATGCGCCGGGGCCTGACGCCCGAGGGCATGGACGGGCGCGGCCTGACCTATAGCTGGGGTGGCGGCCCGCGCGGCCGCCGCCTTCCCAATCCCTATGCCCCGCGCGATGGCGCCCTCATCATCCTGCGCGGCGCCGAGGCGCCGCTCGGCACCTGGCTGAGCGAGACGGTGGATGTCGCCGCGGATTACCGGGCGGCCTTCGGCGAAGCCGCGCCCGCCGTGACGCATCTGGCCCTCTCGGCCGATACAGATGACCGCGGCGGCTTGGCCGTGGCCCGGATCACCCCGCCCGCCTGGCAGTGACGGAAAGGGTCAGGCCGCCTCCCCGGCCGCCCATCCGCTCGCCCAGGCCCATTGGAAATTGTAGCCGCCGAGCCAGCCCGTCACATCCACCGCCTCGCCCACCACGAACAGGCCGGGCACGTCCTTGGCCATCAGGTTCTGTTGCGAGAGCGCCTCGGTGGAGACGCCGCCCAGCGTGACCTCGGCCTTGGCGTAGCCTTCAGTGGTGGCGGGGGTCAGGCGCCAGGCTTTCAACAGGGTGGCCAGGCTGGTCAGCGCGCGGTCCGGCAGATCGGCCATGCGGGCGCCAGGGAGGTGCCGCTCGGCCAGCGCCTGGGCCAGGCGGGTGGGCAGCAGGTCACCGAGGGCGGTGCGCGGCTCCACGCGGGGGCGCGCGCGCTTCGCCGCCAGCAGCAGGCTCACCGCATCCTGGCCGGGCAGCAGGTCCAGCGTGATGGCCTCGCCCGGCTGCCAATAGGAGCTGACCTGCAGAATGGCCGGGCCCGAGAGGCCGCGATGGGTGAAGAGCATCGCCTCCGGGAACTTCGCCGCACCCGCGCGGGCGAGGATGGGCAGGGCCACGCCGGCCAGCGGCTGCATCAGGGCCAAATCCTCGCCGCCGAAGGCGAAGGGGACGAGGCCCGGGCGGCGCTCCACCAGGGGCAGGCCGAAGCGTTTCGCCACGTCATAGGCGAAGCCGGTGGCGCCCATCTTGGGGATGGAAAGCCCGCCCGTGGCCAACACCAGCGAGGATGCGGTGAAGATTCCGCGATCGGTCGTCACGGTGAAATCCGTGCCGCGGGTGATGTCGGTGACACGGGTTTCGAGGCGCAATTCCACGCCCGCGGCTTCCGCCTCGGCCAGCAGCATCGCCACCACCTGGCGGGCCGAGCCGTCGCAGAAGAGCTGGCCGAGCGTCTTCTCGTGCCAGGCGATGCGGTGCTTCTCGACCAGGCCCAGGAAATCCCGCGCCGTGTAGCGCGAGAGGGCGGAGCGGGCGAAGGCCGGGTTGGCGGAAAGGAAGCGCTCGGGCCGGATGTCGCGGTTGGTGAAGTTGCAGCGCCCACCGCCGGAGATGAGGATTTTCTTGCCCGGTGCCTCGGCATGGTCGAGCAGCAGCACGCGGCGGCCGCGCTGGCCGGCGCGGATGGCGGCCATCAGGCCGGCGGCGCCGGCGCCGATGATGAGGACGTCGAAGGCGTTGTTCACTGGAACCTCAAAAACGGAAGGGCTTCGCCCTTCACCCACCAGGAGACTTAGTTTCCTGGACCTTCGTCTGAAACCAGGGAAGGTGCAGGAAACTCAGTTTCCTGCCGGGGGGAAGGGGCAGAGCCCCTTCGTTCCTCACAACCCGTAGGCCACCCGCTTGGTATTCGAGGCCCGCAAATTCCGCAGCCGCGCCAGCGCCCAAAGTGGAAAAATCCGCCGATAGCCGTGGTAGCGCAGGTAGAAGACCCGCGGGAAACCCGTGCCGGTGTAGTCATCCTCGGGCCAGTCGCCATCGGGCTTCTGGCGGGCCATCAGCCATTCGGCCGCGCGTTGCACCGCTTCATGCTCCGCCTCGCCACAGGCCATCAGCGCCAGCATGCCCCAGGCCGTCTGGCTGGCCGAGGAGGGGGCGGGCTCGCGCGGGTCCGGCCTTGTGCCGCCGCGTGCGGGATAGCTCATGCCATCCTCGCCCCAGCCGCCATCCTCGTTCTGGTGCTTCAGCAGCCAGGCGACGGCGCGACGCATCGCATCATGCTCGGGCGGAAGGCCGGCGGCGTTCAGGGCGGTGACGGCGGACCAGGTGCCGTAGATGTAGTTCACGCCCCAGCGGCCATACCAGGCGCCATCGGCCTCCTGTTCGCGCAGCAGGTATTCGATGGCGGCCTTGGACGCGGCCTCCTCGCCCCGGCCGAGCTGGGCCAGCATGGCCAGGCACCGGCCCGAGACATCGGCGGTCGGCGGGTCCAGCAGCGCGCCGTGATCGGCGAAGGGGATGTGGTTCAGATAGTGGAAGGTGTTGTCGGCGTCGAATGCGCCCCAGCCGCCGCCGCGCGACTGCATGCCCAGCGTCCAGTCGGTCGCGCGCTGGATGGCGCCGTCCAGGCTGGCATCCTCGGGCGCGGTGGCACGGAAGCGGTCCATGGCCAGCACCACCACGGCGGTGTCATCCACATCGGGGTAATGCGCGTTCTCGTATTGGAAGGCCCAGCCGCCGGGTTGCAGGTTGGGGCGGTTCCAGGCCCAGTCGCCCCGCACGTCGCGGATTTCGCGGCCCAGCAGCCAGTGCAGCCCGCGCGAGACGGCAGCTTCGGCGCCGCCCGCCTCCATCAGCGCGTGGCTGACCAGCGCCGTGTCCCAGATCGGCGAGAGGCAGGGCTGGACGTAGGTTTCGCCCGCCTCGGGACGGTCCTCGACGAGCTTTTCGATGGCAGCCCAGGCCGTGACCATGCGCGGGTCATCCTGCGCGACGCCCAGGCAGTGATACATCAGCACCGCATTGGCCATGGCGGGGTAGATGGCGCCCAGGCCATCCTCGCCATTCAGCCGCTCGGTCACGAAGCGCTCGCAGGCTTCCTCGGCGCGGGCGCGGTGGGTGCG
>NZ_JAIEQY010000241.1 GCF_019747315.1 Roseococcus sp.
ACTGAACATCATCGGAAGCGCCGGGGATCATCCAGATTCCCGGCGCTTTATCGAGTTGGCTGCGTTCCGACACAGCGCGAATCGTCCGTCACGCGCAGGGCAGCCCGCCCCGCCGAGACGGAGACGACGATGAACATCACCATCCTCCCGCACCAGACTGCCGAAGGCCCGCAGGATCGCGCCGCCTGGCAGCAGCTTCTCGCCACCGCGCCGCGCAGCACCGACAGCGTGGGCCGCGCGACCATCCAGGTCTGCACCGCCAGCGACGGGCGCGGGATCTTCGCCACGGTGGACTACGCCACCTGGCAGACCGAGAAGGAGGAGGGCTGATGCCCTCCGAACGCCGCTGGATCATCCTGGCGCAGGATGGCCGCCACGTCACCATGGGGCGAGCCGCACCGCCGAGCGAGGCAGAAGTCGAAGCCGCCGCTGCAGCGCTCGCCGCGCAGGGGCTGGCCGGCTGGCTCGCCACGCTGGATGGCAACTACTGGTCGCGCCGCCGCGTGACCCTCGCATCGGTGCAGACGCTCGGCGACGACGCCAGGCTGGATTGGCCCGCCGCTATCGCCGCATTCGATGTCGCCCGGAAGGCCGCGACGGCACCCCGCTGACGCATCATGCCGCGAGCGCGACACCACGCGCTGCGGCCACGTCCCGAAACACCCGATCCTCACCCGCGAGCACCGCGGCCTTGCCGGTGAGGTTCTGCCAGCGCTGAATGGCCACATCGACATAGCAGGGATCGATATCCACCGCGTGGCAGACCCGCCCCGTCGTCTCCGCGGCAATCAGTGTGGTGCCACTGCCGAGGAAGGGATCGTAGATCGCTTCGCCCACGGCGCTGTTGTTGATGATCGGGCGCCGCATGCATTCGACTGGCTTCTGCGTGCCGTGCACCGTGGCGGCGTCCTCGTCACCGCCATTCGAGATGGCCCAGAGCGTCGCCTGGTCCCGCGCACCCTGCCAGTGGCCGGTCGCGCCCTTCCGGACGGCATAGAGGCAAGGCTCATGCTGCCAGTGATAATCGCCACGCCCCAGCACGAAGCGCGACTTCGCCCAGACGATCTGGCTGCGGATCACGAAGCCGGTCGCCTCGAGGCTCTCGATCACCGTGCGGCTGTGCACGCCGGCATGCCAGACATAGGCCACGTCGCCGGGGAAGAGCGCCCAGGCCTGACGCCAGTCGGCGCGGTCGTCGTTGGCCACCTTGCCGGTGCGCATCGTGGCCGAGACGCCGGCTTCGTTCCGCCATTCCGGATCGTAGTTCACGCCGTAGGGTGGGTCGGTGATCATCAGATGCAGCTTAGCGCCATCCAGCAGGCGCGCGACGTCGACCGCGCTGGTGGCATCGCCGCAGAGCAGCCGGTGGGGCCCAAGCTGCCAGAGGTCGCCAGCCCGCGTGACCGGCACGACAGGCGGCTCGGGCGACGGTGCATCGGGATCGCCGGCGGCGCCGCCCGCCTCATCGTCCGCGGCGTCGGCCAGCAACCGGTCGAGCATCGCCTGGTCGAAGCCGATGACGGCAAGGTCGAAATCATCCGCGCGCAGTTCCCGCAGCTCCGCGGCGAGCAGGCTCTCGTCCCAGGTCGAGTTCAGCGCCAGCTGATTGTCCGCCAGCCGAAAGGCCCGCGCCTGCGCCTCGGTCAGATGGCCGAGCCGGATGGCAGGCACCGCGTCGAGCCCGAGGGCCTTGGCGGCGAGCACGCGGCCATGGCCAGCGATCAACACGCCCGCGTCGTCCACCAGCACCGGCACATTGAAGCCGAATTCTGCAATGGACGCCGCCAGCTGCGCCACCTGCTCGGTGGGATGCATGCGTGCATTGGCTGCGTACGCCGCGAGTGATGCCACCGGCATCATCTCCATCTGAAGGTCAGGCCGCATCGGCAGTGACCTCCATCCGCGCCGCGGCAACGGCGTCGTAATCGCGGCCATCGTCCGCCAGCGTCACCGCCAGGTCAGGATGCAGCATCCGCCAGCGAGCCATGGCTAAGTCGACATAGGCCGGCGCCAGTTCGACCGCGCGCACGCGGCGGCTGGTGCGCTGGCCGGCGAGAATGGTGGTGCCGGAGCCGCCGAACGGTTCAAACACCACCTCGCCATCGTCCGTGTAGGTCCGCATTAGGAACTCGGGCAGCACCACCGGGAACACCGCGGGATGCTCCGTCTCGATGCCGCGGCCCTTGTGCCGAGTCAGGCGCAGCACGTTGTCAGGAATCCGGAAGTCCTGCACCGGCAGGCCCGCGTGCTGGTACTCCGAGATGGTGCCGTCCGCGGCGCGCAGCCCGCTGCCCTTGTTCGGTGTGCCGGCCCATTTGCAGGGGACGATCTTGTTCGCCTGGCGCGCCTGGCGATTGAAATGGAAGACGAACTCGAAGGCGGGTGCGAGGCGGCCGTTCCAGTCGCCGGGCAGGCCGGGACCCTGGTCCCAGGCATACAGCCCGAAGCGGCGCCAGCCGTGGACGCGCATCCAGTCGAGCCAGCCGGCCCAATAGGGCTGCCATTCATTGTCGCGGTGGATCAAGCCGAGGTTCACCAGCACCTGGCCATCGGGCCGCATGGCCGCGTCGAGATGCCGGAACACACCCTGCATCAGCGCATCCCAATCCGTGACGCCGCCGGTGGTGTAGTCGCGTTGGTTCCCGTAGGGCGGGCTGGTGAACAGCAGCGCGGCGCGGTCATCGCCCATCACGCGCGCCACGGTGGTGGCGTCGGTGCTGTCGCCGCAGATCAGGCGATGGTCGCCGAGCATCCAGAGATCGCCGGGACGGGTGACGGCCTGGCGCGGCGGCTCCGGTTCGGCGTCCGCGGGGTCCTCCGCCGGCGCCTCGTTGCCAGGGGCGTCGGCGCTGGCAACGGCCGGGCTGGCAAGTGGCGCGTTGCCAGGCTCCGTTGCCACAGGCTCCATGCCCGCCAGCAGCCGATCGAGCTCACCGGCATCGAAGCCAGTCAGCGCCAGATCGAGGCCGCCCATCTCCTGCAGCTTAGCGACCTCGGCGGCGAGCAATGCCTCGTCCCAGCCGGCATTCAGCGCGATGCGGTTGTCCGCCAGTCGGTAGGCGGCCTTCTGCGCCTCAGTCAGGCCGGCGCGAGTGATGGTGGGGACCGTCTCCAGGCCCAGGGATTTGGCGGCTTGCAGTCGGCCGTGGCCGGCAATGACCTCGCCGCGCTCATCGACCAGCACCGGCGCCACGAAGCCGAACTCGAGAATGCTGGCCGCGATCTGCGCCACCTGTTCGGCGGAATGCGTGCGCGCATTGCCGGCATAGGGCAGCAGTGCGGCGACCGCGCGCGCCTCAACGGCGCTCGCAGACCATGGGGCCTGGGGCATGCACACCTGCTGAAATCGATGGTGGTGGTAAAGAATGCCGACCGGCGAGGCTGGCAACGTGGCGCCGTGGCAACCTGGAAAAATGGCCTGGCGCTAAGAATGTTGCGCGCTTCCGCCCCCCGCATACAGCGGGGCCAGGAAGGACCCTGCGGCTCGAGAGCCACAGTGGCTGATCAGCTGGCGAGTGGCTCGGGAGCCGCGGTGCTCGACGCACCTTCTCGACGTGCCCCCACTATACCCAACTCGATTTGCGCGCCGCCATGGGGTGAATTGTAACAGCGCAGCCGAGTGGTTCAGAGCGATGCCGATGCCCGCTCGACCGCATCGCGCGACGCCTGGAGCGCCACCAAGGTCAGGCCAGCCTGCTTCACCGCCGCGGCTTCGCCAGCATCCACGTAGGACACCTGCTCCTCGGCGTCGGCCACGCCCACCACGATCTGCTCACGCAATTCGTCCAGCCAGCCCTTTGCCTCAATGGGATCGGCGTCGGGCGCCCGCAGCCATTCCGCGACGATCATTTCGACCTCGCGCGCGATGCGGTGCGGCGGCACACCCTTTGCGGCGAGCGCCATCAATCGCACAATCGCCGCGTCAACGGGACGCACCCGTGCCTGCCTTCGGGCGGCCATGGCTCATCTCCTCTCGGTTGACGCACTGCATAGCACGTTCTTGTCTTGTTCTGGTAGGGGAGGCTATCGTCGGGCATGTCCGATGGTGACCAGCCCCGCCCCTTAATCCCATGGCTCAGTCGGGCGACGCTGGCGGCCGCACGGGCAGCGCGACGCCCCGACGTGCTGACCGGTACAACTTCGCGCGAGAGCAAGGCGGTGCGCGACGTGGTCCTGGCGCACCACCCTGCCTTGCCCGCGACGATGATCACCGAGGCCGTCGCCTATGTCCTCGGCTCAGAGTGACGACACCCCGCATCACGCTGCTCGCTCGCGCGGTGTCAGCCCGAAATGCATCGCCAGGATGCCCAGGCCTGCGACCAGCATACCGCCTGCGATGGGTTGCGGTACTGGCCTGCCGCTCCAGCCCTGGCGTGCCGACCATTCGCGGATCGACATCTCCAGACCCACCACGAACCACACAGCCGAGCCGGCTGGGCTGCTGTGCCCACCCAGAGCATCGATGGCGCGGGCCACACGCCGGCGCGCATCGATCTGCCGGACCGACATGGTGTCCGCCGTCGCGCCGCCAACACGCACGAACTGGGTGGTGGCGATGCTGTCCAACGCCGCGCTGCGAAACAACGTGCGAAAGATGCAGCCCGCCTCGTGCATCTGCGGTGTGATGGTGCCGTGGGCCAGCATCTGCCCGAGCGTGTCCACGGCACGACGATGCGCCACGGGCGTCCCCCTGTCCGGATCCGCGCCGCGGACCGGCTCAGAGAAGCCGCCGTGTTGCAGCCGCCATTTCGACGGCTTCGCCAAATCGTCGTGCTGCGCCTTCGCAGTCTTGGTCTTGCGTTTACCTGCCATGATGGTTCTCCCCGTTGCGACGCCCCCAGCGCCGGTTGGCCTCGTTGGTGATGGCCTGGCGGAGCCAGTCGTCGGTGATGTCGGCGACGGGCAAAGCGGCGACGCCGTGGCGATGCCAGGCGGCGGCACGCATGGCGTTGACCTCGGCGTCGTTCGTCGGGCTGCGCGTGCCGCGGTCGAGGCAGGACCGAGGCGGCTGCGGTGCGCCGTGCATGGTCATGCACGGCCTCCAGTGGGGTCGGTCGCCCAGAGCAACAGGGCGATGGCATCGGCCTCGTTGTCATCGGCAGGCAGATAGCCGCGGGCCCGGATGGCTTCGATCATCGCAGCCTTGTCGGCATTGCCGCGGCCGGTCGCGTAGCGCTTGATCGTGCCGACCGGGACGCCCTCGTAGGGCACCTCGTGCTCCTCGCACCAGGATGTCAGCGTGGCGAGGAAACCGCCGTAAACGTGGCTGGCGTCGGTTCCGGCGTGCCGGCGCACCTCCTCGAATACCACGCGTCGGAGGCCGTGCGCGTGCATGGCGATCTCGACGAGCCAGTCGGTGAAGCGGAGATAGCGCATCCCGCCGCCCTCGAAGCGGCCGGGCTTGAACGTCATGGTACCGGAGGTCGTTCCGCCGTCCCCGAAGCGCAGGGCCCAGCCGGTGGTGGTGCCGAGATCCAGGGCCAGGATGCCCGGCTTGCGCGGCCGGTACAGATTGGGATCGGGCAGGACGGTGCTTGCGCCGGGTGCGGGCATGGTGAGAGTCGCGAAATCCATGATGGTCTCCGAGAGGGGATGATCCTGGTGAGGGCGGCGACGGCGCGGTTCTTGGCGGAGCTCGCCGTCGCTGCCCGGCTTGGGTTGTGATGACCCTGGTGGGGGTGGTCCCCTAACCCGAACCAGCGCTCCCAGGGTGTGGTGTGCGCGCGTCTTTCGGACGCGCACGCACACCCCCCGTAGGGGGGTAGAAAAAACCGAAACTGCCAAACTGCTCCAACACACTGATTTCATTGATCGAAAAGCAGTTTCGGCAGCAGTTTTGGCAGATTCGTTACGCCAAACTGTTTTTGTCTGGAACTCTGTGATCTGATTGATGAAAAACAGTTTGGCAGTTTCGGCAGCGGAGCAGTTTCGGTCCGAAACTGTGCAGTTTCGGGAGCAGTTTCGGTCAGTGTGAAGGCGATATGAGCTGGTCAATCGCCGCCCTCCTCGGGGTCGTGCAGCACCCACACTTCCGGGTTCTCGACCTCCAGCAGGGCCTCGCTTCGCGGGCAGAGAAAATGGCTGGGCAGGACGGGAAGGGTCGCCTGCGTGATCTCGCCGGTCTCGGCATCGACCACCTCTTCATCGGTGGCGACCACCATGTCCTTCACGACGAGGTAGCCGTTTTTGGACCTGGTGTAGGGCTGGCCCAGATCACGCGCGTCGCGACGAAACTTGATATAGCCCTTGGTCGACAGCACCGTGATACGGTCGCGAATGGTGTCCTTACCGCCCAGGCCGCGGCTGTTCTCGAACTTCGATGCGAAAGCGTTGGTGGTGCAGAGACGGCCAGCCTCGGCCTCCTCCGCGATCAGATGCAGGATGACGTCGTGGCGGCGCGTGCGCTCGGCATCGAGCTTGCGGCCGATGTCTGTCCTGACCAGGCGCTCGCCCTTCCGGTCCAGCTCGACCCAGGCGCCGCCGCGTTTATCGACCAGCATGGGCTCGAGGCCAGGCCCGTTGCGGAGCTCGACATGCAGCTCGCGTTCGGTCTGCTCCTCATCGGGGCGGAACAGAATCATCCCGGAGGTGTAGAAGCTGCGCAGCGCGCTCGCGCCCGACAGCGCCAGGAAGGGATCGTCCTTGACCTGCTGCTTGATAAGCTTCTTCGTGTGGTGGGCGAGGATGATACCCGCCTCCGGGGCGACCTGGTCCCGCAGCGCCTCGACCCGGCTCTGCAGGAAGAACATCATCGCGCTGTTGTCGTTCTCACCTTCACCTGCGGGTCCGCCATCGAAGAGGTTGCGGATGGGGTCGATGCAGATGATGTCAGGAAGTGTATCGGGGAACGCGGCGCGGATGGCAGCCGCGACAAGGGGCACGCCCTGTTCGTCGAGCAGCATGCGCAGCTTCGGCGTGACGACCAGCGTGTCGCGGGCGCGCGCCACGACGCCGGGATTGAGGCGCAACTGCTGCAGGCGCTCGCGCAGGTAGTGGTACTGGATTTCGGCCTGGAGATAGAACACGCGCAGCGGGCGCGGCGCCGTGAAGCGCAGGAAGGGTGCGCCGGCCGCGGCGTGCACCAGCAGGTTGATCAGGAAATCGGATTTGCCGACCTTGGGCGCGCCGCCCAGTACCAGCATCCCACCCGGCGTCAGCAGGCGCGGCCCGATGAGGTCATCGGGCATCGGCGAGGTGTCGTCGAGCAAGGCGCCGAGGGTGTGCGCGGGGACGGCGGCGGGTGGCGCGTCACCTGCGCGGAGCAGCGGTGGCCCGTTGCGCTCGACATGCAGCGCCCAGAGGGCATCGGCCTCCGCCTTGAGGCGCTCCAGCGGCCAGGTGGGGCGCAGGCATGCGGCGTTGTAACCGCAGATCGCCTCCCAGCCCTGGTCGGGTGTCAGGCGCCCCTCATGCACTTGGCGGATGAAGTGGCCGATGGCGGCGCTGGCGCCCTGGAAGCGGGTCCAGCCGTCCTGAGCCGCCTCGCGCACCGGGGTGGTGAGGATGGCGTCGAGCCCAGGCCGATCGCTGTGCCGGGTGGGCTGTGTCTGCTCCTGGCCCGGCAGGAACGGCATGGCTGCCACGGCTTCAGCGAAGTCGGCCAGCTCGACCTCGTGGCGCGGATCGTGGCTGCGGATCGCCACGACGCGTTCGGCGCCGTGCTTGCGATAGACGGTGCCGGGGACACGAATGGGCTGGTGCGCGGAGCGGAAATGGGTGTCGCCGCCCACCTTGTCGGCGATCTGGCCGCGCAGCGCGCAGAGGCGCAGGACGTCAGTGCCTTCGGCTGGCTCCGTGAGCCGCCACCAGACATGCAGCTTGGCGGCGCCCTCGGCGGTGCGGCCGCCGCTCTCGACCAGCAGCGTGGGCACGCCAAGATGGTGGACGAGGTGCGCCAGCTTGGCGGCGATGTCGCCCGTGTCGAGATCGACCACCAGCGTCTGCATTTGCAGCACATGCTCGGCGCGGGCCTGGCCATGCTCTGCCACGGTGCCGGGGATGACATAGACGGCGCTGCCTTCGCGCGCGGCCCAGGTGGCGTAAACGCTAAGGGATGCGGCGGCGTGCCGATCGGCCGGCACCCAAATGTTGTGCGGCTTGGTGTCGAGGCCCTGGCCCTGGTCGACGAAGCCGCGGACGGGGATCAGCCCATCGCAATAGCCGAAGACCACGTCGAGGAAGGCAGCGATCTGCTCGATGTCCGGCGCGACGTGGCCGCCATCAGACGGCATCGACTGCCCGGCGCCAGGAAGTCGATCGACGGCGACCTGCCCAGCTGTGGGAAGCTCGCTCAAGTCCTCATCCGCCAGCGGCGCGGCATCGTTAAAGTCGCCCCACGCCGTCATGCAGGCAGCGCCCAGCAGCGCTTGGCCCAGGGGCAGAAGCGGCACTCGAAGTGGTCGGCCTGGGCGGCGATCCGCGGGAGCAGATCGCCCGCGTCGGTCGCGGCCAGGATGCGGACACCGCGGTCCGACATGCGCTGCGCCAGCTCAGCGTTGAACGGCACCAGCTCGTGGTGCAGCTCCGCCGTATCCTTATTGATGGCGGTGAAGAGGGCCGGATTGTCCGCTACGCCCGGCACGCTGGCGTCCATGTAGGCCTGGTAGACCGCGATCTGCGCCGCGTAGATCGGCTTGCTGGTGGCCAC
>NZ_JAIEQY010000322.1 GCF_019747315.1 Roseococcus sp.
GCCGTGTGGCCAACCGCGTCGTCCTCGTTCGGATCAATGCCAATGGCGCGCAGCCCTTCGTCGGTGATGCGCGCCACAATCCAGGTACCGTCATCATCCTGGCGCCAGCCAAGGCCTAAATGCTCCCGCGGCGCGTTGATCTCGGTCAGCAGGTTGTTCTTGATCAGGCTGCGGAAAACCGCGTTGCGGGCTGCGGCCGGCAGCGTCTTGGGCGGGCGGGCGAGGCCCATCTCGTGCTGCGCGGCGGCGCTGAGGATCACGCGCTGGGTATCGGAAAGCTTGGTCATCGTGCTGGTCTCCGGTTCCGGGTGCCCGTCATCGGCCCCTACTGCCGGGAGCCCCGCCGGCGGCGCCGGTCGGGGCGGTGCGGAAGTGGCCCGCTTCAGAGGGCGTATTCGCCGCGGCGGAAATGCTGGTCCGCGATGTCCTTCAACTTCGCCGTCGCATCCGAAAGCCAGGCCGCTTCGCCCCAAAGCACCGTCTCGGGGTCCGCGCCAAAATGGTCCTCGCTGGCCTGGGTGAGTTCCGCGAGGAGGGCGTCGAATTCAGCCTTCTTCGCGAGGAAGGCGGTCAGGCTGTTTTCCTGGTTGCGGGCGGTGCGGTCGGTCATGGTGGTCTCCGTCGTGGTGCAGGGCATTCCCTGCGTGTGACGGATCATTCGCGCTGTGCCGCGCACGAGCCAAGCGCATCTCGCGCTCATCGCATTGCTAAGATCGGAGGGGTTCGATCACATCATGATCGAGGCCGGAATCACCCAGCGGGATCCAGCCGATCGGCAACCTCCAGCAGCAGCTTGTTCATCTGTTCCTGCAGGATGGTCTGCACGAGATGCGGATCGCGGCCGATCTCCGCGGCGATCTGGCCCGACACCCGCGCTGGCCAGTTCAGCACCGCATCCCGCATGCCGGCGGCGACTTCATCGATACGATGGTTGGCGCCAACGATGTCCATGAGGCGTCCTTTCTTCTCATCCATGGCCAGGCGCTGCGCCTCGACGCCGAGCGCAAGCCGCGCCAGGGTCAGGCGCCCCAGCGGCGTTGCATCGCCCGACGTCGCCAGGGGCGAGCGTTCCGGCACGGCCGACGCGGTCAGATCGCGGCGGACACGCTCTACGTCCCAGGACCCGTCCGTGTCACGGCGGATTCGCCCGACCAGCTCGGCCTTCTGGATCGCGGTGTGGGACAGACCCAGCCGACGGGCGACTTCACGGGCGGAGGTGATGCGCTCTTGCAACGTCATCTCCTGTCATGGCTGCGGCCTGGCAATCAGTTTGCATCTGGCATCGGATCAAAATTGAGTCTGATGAATCGCTTACGCGACGATCCTCACGGATTGGCAACCTCGATTATCGCCTACCGCTAGCGACCTTGCGCGCGCTGACCCCCCGCATACGATATCGCCCGGGAGGAACCATGGCCTCGACTTCGCGAGGGCCGCCGCTGCCGCGACTTCTCCCGATGTCAAGAATCTACGTCAGGTGGATTCCACGTCGCAATGGGCTTTCTTGTAACAGTGCTCCGAAAGCTGGCGCCGCATTGGTGTGAAGGCATCCGGCATTGACAGGGCCGCCATCGGGTGATGCCGTTGTGCATCCCATAACGGCAGCAGGTCACGGTGCAGGACACGGCGCTTCGCGAAAAGCTGCGCAAGATCGAGGCGCTGTTCGCAGGCGCGGCGACACCCGGCGAGCGCGATGCGGCTGAGGCTGCGATGCTGCGTGTCAGGGCACGCCTCGCTGAGATCGGGCGGAGCGAGCAGCCGGTCGAGATCCAGTTCTCGATTCAGGATCAATGGGCGCAACGCCTGTTTGTCGCACTGTGCCGCAGGTACGGGCTGCGCCCCTATCGCCGCCCGCGGCAGAAGCGCAGCACGATCATGGTGCGTCTGCCGCGCGCCTTCTCGGACCAGATCCTGTGGCCCGAATTCGTGCAGCTGAACGAAGTCCTGCATGCGCACCTCCACGACATCACCCTCAAGCTGATCCGTGATCATGTGCATGCGGATACGGGCGATGCCGAGGAGGTGGCTGAGTGACCGTTTGAGAATGGCTTGGCGCGGGATGGCTTGGGGTTCCGCTTCCTGACCGAGGAAATCGACACCACCACACCCAGCGGCCGGCTGAATTCCGCCTGTTCGCTGGCCTCGGGCACTCCGCGCGCGACCTCGTCGCCAAGGCACTCATGGTGCGAGACGCGACGGAGGGGGTGAACATTGGCACAACTGCCCTCCATGCTGCATTGTCGGGTCCATGACCTCCACGACGCGGACCGTCTACTTCATCACTCACCCTGACGTCCTTATCGACCCGGCGGTGCCGGTAACCGAATGGCCGTTGTCGCCGCGAGGCCGTGACCGGATGGTTCAGGCTCTTGCATGCCCCTGGGCGAGCGGCCTGGGCGTCGTGTGGTGCAGCATGGAGCGCAAGGCGCGCGACGGTGCGAGAATCCTGGCGGGACCGTTGGGCCTTCCCATCATGGAGTTGGAGAAACTCGGCGAGAATGACCGATCGGCCACGGGATACCTGCCAAAGGAGGAGTTCGAGGCCGTCGCAAACCTGTTCTTTGCTCATCCTAAAGACAGCATCCGAGGCTGGGAGCGCGCGGCCGACGCCCAGCGTCGGATCCTCGCTGCTGTTGAAGAGGTGCTCACCGCCTCAGCGGTTTACGGTGGCGACGTTGCCATCGTCGCGCATGGCGGGGTCGGGACGCTGCTGCTGTGCCATCTCCGGGGCGACGTCATCGCAAGACAGCACGATCAGCCGCCCAACAACGGCGGCAACTACTTTGCCTTTAATGCGGCGACACGCCGACTTCATCACGGATGGCACGCGGTCGACGCGTAGGCCGTTCCTCTCGGAGTCCACTTGGCAATCACCGGTGGACAACGCGGCGTGGCAGCAGGGCACGCGCCTCGGCAAACGGCGCTTTCACCGTCTGGCTGTTGCGCACGCCGCCGGTCGGGCTGGCCTCCCGGCCTGCCGCCTCGCGCGCCAACAATTTGCGCGCCCGACGTGGCGCCGAATCGGCGGCACCGCAGTTTGTCGCAAATGTCGCTTACGCGCGCGCGATCAGACAGGAGGCAATGGGGACAACAGAAGTGTGAGAAAGGGGCCGTTTTGGCTTTCCCTTCTCACATGCGCGCAAGCGACAAAATCGACATTCATGGGCGAGTGGCGGCTTCAGGCGGTGGGCGAGCACGCGCTGGCCGATTAGCCTCGGCGCGCCACCCCGAATCGAATCCTCGCTGGAGTCGTCTGTGTCAGCCACCCCCGAACCGCCTCCCGAGGGCTGGACGTTGCCCGAGGCGGCGGCGGCGCTGTTTCCCGACGCCTGGTCCGCGGCATGGTTTCCCGACGACGTCACCGCGGCGCGTGCTGTGCCCGGCATACAGCCTGCGCCGTCGCCCTGGTCGCAGGTGCCGCTCGACATCATCGACACGGTCGCAGCGGCGGTGCTGGCGGGCGGTGCAATCCCGGCCGGCCTTGAGGCCGTGGTGGCGGCTTGTCGCGCCTATGAGGCCGAGACCACGCAACGAATCGCAGCCGCCCTGGCGCGCCGTGCCGAGCAGCGCGCAGCCCTGCCTGGATTGCTGGCGGCGCGGCTTGCCGGTAGCGCGTTTAAGGCGCGCGGCATCTCGCCGCGAAACCCCCTGCAGCCGTTGGATATCCCGGCCCTGGCCTTGGGTGCGGCCGAGATCGCTCTGGGCTGGGAGGAGGCGACCCGGCGGAGCGGCTCCAAGCCCTACAGCACCCATAGCTCGCCGCCACCGGCGCCAGGCTCGGTGAGCCTGCCGGGCGGGATCACGCTGCGTGGGGTGCGGGTATTCGCGGCGAGTCCTGACCAGTACCGTGATCCGCCTGCGACGCAGCCTGCCGAGGCGCCGCCCGATGAACCTGACGCCTATCGCACCGGGGCGGCTGGGCGTCCGACTAGCAAGCAATTGGTGGGGCTGGAGCATCAGCGGCGGCTACTCGCCCGTGAGGCGCACCAGAGCGTGGCGCAGGAGGCCAGGTACCTCGCGGCCTGGCTGTCCGCACGCCATCCGGCGGCGCCCGCTATGAGCGCAGGGACGGTCGAGAACGCCATCCGCGCGGAGCACCGCCGATCCATGAAAACCCCCACAGAATAATCGTGCTGTGGGGTATTTCGTGGGCGTTTTACGTGCCCCGAAATGAGCCGATCAGATTGCCATTGCAACCGCACGCCGCAGCGTGCCGACCGATGGTGACACGATGCCGACCCCGATCCCCGATGATCCAGATGCCCTGCTGACCCGCGACGCGGCGGCCGCCGCCCTGACTGCGGCGGGCTTTCCCATCTCCGCCAAGACCCTGAGCGGCAAGGCGACGCGCGGTGGCGGCCCGCCCTATGGCCTCTTCGCCGGCCGGGCGCTGTATCGCTGGGGCGCCGCCCTGGATTGGGCGCGCGGTCGGTTCCAGGTGGGCGGGACTGCCCGTGGCGCCAAGTCTGGGAGCGACGCAGCATGAAGCCGGTGCCGCTGCTCTTTCTGGGCATCAAGCGCTGGCAGGACATTCGCCCGACCGATCTGTCGGAGCGTGCCTGCGGCGGTGACCTAGCCGCCTTCGCGGCCTTCTACGGCATGGGCGACGTTGAGGCGGGCACGACGCTGCTTCGCAATCTTCGCCAAGTCCGGGACATGCTTCGCAGGGGTCATGCTGAGGACGCGCTGGCCTTCCTCGAATGGCATGTGGGCGAATGATGGACACAGCCCCAGCCATGCTCGCGGCCGATACCGCGCAGATCGCGCGCTTCGTGCACGCACTGTTCCGCTATGCTGACCCCGACAGCGTCGTGGCGCTTCGTTCCTTCTTTGACGACGCCTCCTCGGTCCATCAGATGGGCATCTGCCGCATCGGCGATGGCCTGGAGGGGTTGGTCGCCGCCGCCACGGCTCAGGCCACCCGCTGCGCACAGCAATCGCGCCCGGTGGTGTTTTGTCCTCCCGTTGCAACCTTCGCCGAGGGCGCGCAGGCCCGCGAGCAGGACCTGGTCAACGGCCTCGCGCTGTCGGTCGAATGCGACATGGCACCGGATCAGGCCCGGGCGCGGTTGGAGGGGTTGCTGGGGCCGGCTACGTTGGTGGTGCGCAGCGGCGGCTTTTGGATCGATGAGCAGGCCGGCGAGGTGCAGGACAAGCTGCACCTGCATTGGCGCCTGACCGAGCCGACGCGAGATGCCGCCGCCCATGCCGCGCTCAAGCAGGCCCGGACCCTTGCGGCAGCCCTGGTCGGCGGCGATCGCAGCAATGCCCCGCCTGTCCATCCCATCCGCTGGCCGGGGAGTTGGCATCGCAAGGACCGCCCCCGGCTCGCAGTGATCATTGCAGAAAGCGACACGGAGCTGGAACTTGGCGACGCGCTCGAACTCCTCGCCGATGCGTGGCCGACGGCGGAGCCAACCGGCACGGCTATCCCCGCGGCCGGCACCGGCGCGCCAACAGAGACCGGCGATGCCCGCGACACCTCTTTCTTGATCCAGCAGATCATCACAGCCACGGAATACCACACACCACTGGTGGCGCTGGCGATGCGCTACCTCAAGGGCGGCATGGCGCCCGCCCAGGTGGTTCTGACCCTGCGCGGCCTGCTCCTCGCCGTGCCGGAGGCGCAGCGCGACATCAAGGACGGCAGCACCGTGCCGGGGCGCTGGCAGGCCCGCTACGACGACGCCCCCCGCGCCGTCACCACCGCCTGCCGAAAGCTTGGCGAAGGCAGCTTCACGCCGGACGGTGTCGATGCACCTGAGGGGTCGACTGACAGCGCCTGGCCCGAGCCCATCGACTTCCTGGCCGATGCCGAGATGATCGGCGCCCCCGAGTTGCGGCCCGAGCATCTGCCGCCGGCCATCGCGCCCTTCGTGGCGGACACGGCAGCGCGCATGGGCGTCGATCCGGCGACGGTGGCGCTGGCCGCCCTGGTCACGCTCTCCAGCGTCGCGCACGAGACCTGGCGGCTGCAGCCGAAGCAGATTGACGATACCTGGCGCGAGGGTGCGCGCATCTGGGGGGCGATTGTCGGCGACCCCAGCATCCTCAAGACGCCGGTGATCCAAGCGGCGACCCGGCCGATCGACAATATCGACATCCTGGCCCGCGGCCGACACGAGCTGGCGATGGCCGCGCACCGTGCCGAGATGGCCGCGCTCAAGGCTGACAACGCGCCACCGGGCAGCGGGCCGCCGCCGCCGCGGCTGGATCGCTATCTGGTGGAGAACAGCACGGTGGAGGCGCTGACCGAAGTGCTGCGCGACGATCCTGAGGCCAAGCAGCGGGTGCCGATGGGCAAAGTGCTGATCCGGCAGGACGAGATGAGCGAATGGCTCGCCAATATGGACCGCTATCGTGCCGGCGGGCGTGGCGGCAGTGATCGCGGCGCCTATCTGCGCCTGTACAATGGCACGCGCTTCGTGGTGGACCGCGTCGGCCGCGGCACCTTGTCGATCTCGAGCTGGTCCGCCTGCATCATCGGCGGCATCCAGCCGGAGCCGATCCAGCGCATTGCGCGCGAGGCGGCCGATGATGGGCTGCTGCAGCGCTTCTGCTACGCGGTGCCGGCGCGCCAGGATCGCGGCATCGATCGCAAGCCCGATCAGGCATCGACCGAGCGGTACTATGGGCTGGTGAGGGCGATGGCGGGTTTGCTGCCGCCTGCGGCGTTTCCCGGAGCCGAGCCGCGGGTGGTGGTCCTGCATCCGAATGCACAAGTGCATCGCGCGGCGATCCTGGATCTGGCCGAGGCGGTCACCGCCCTGCCGGACACGTCCAGCCGGATGAAGTCGGCGCTCGGCAAATGGCCGGGGCTGTTCGCGCGGATGACGCTGCTGTTTCAGCTGATCGAGCATGCGGACGCGCTGCATCGGGGGGTAGAGCCGCCGGATGTCATGGTGGTGCCCGAGCCCGTGGCGCGGCGCAGCGCGGCCTACCTGCGCGATGTGCTGCTGCCGCATCTGCTGCGGGCCGAGGCGGTGATGTTCTCCAGTGTGCAGTCGGGTCATGCGCGTTGGATCGCGGGGTTCATCCTGTCGCGCGAGGACGGGCGCCTCGCGCTGCGCGACGTGGTGCGCGCCTATGGCCCGCTGAAGGCGCCTGAGCAGCGCAACGAGCTGCTGAGCGTCATGCAGTCGCTGGAGACCATGGGCTGGTTGAAGGCCGAACCACAGGAGAACCCGGCGCGGCCACCGACGGCGTGGGAGGTCAATCCGCTGGTGCGGGAGCGGTTCGCGCGCCGGGCCGCGGAGGAACGCACGGCGCGGCAGCAGGCGAAGGCGCGCATCGCGGCGACGCTGGCACGGGTGCGGCAGACGCCGGGTGCCGCAGAAGGCGCGGACAATGATTCAGCAACAGCATTGGGGGCGGCGTGATGGGATACGAAACAACCGGCGATGCGGGCCACGTCCGTGCCGCACCGCTCTCACCTGCTTCCCACTCGCGGGAAGCGAGCGCGCTGTCTCGGCACAGCAATACGCTGAAGCGCGCGGATCGAATTCCCAGTGGAGGGAAGTCCATCGACGCGCCATGCGACATTCCCAGCGCTGGGCATGTCGCGGGTGCCGCTGCGGCTCCGCAGCCACGCCGGCCGAAAGGCTCGGGGACTGGGAGACATTCACCTCCACTCCACCGCCAGGCAGCGCCTGGATGCGAGACCCAACAGGAAGGGACTCGCATGACCAGACGATCCATGGCCTTAGCCGCGGCGGCGCCGACCATCCCAAAGATTCCGCCGGCCGAGGTGCTCGGCCGCCTGGCGGCGCTGCATGCCGCACCGATCGCCACGCTGAAGCGCCAGTGGCTTGAACTTTACGGCAAGGAACCGCCGCCCTTCAGCCGGAGCTACATCACCAGCCGGCTTGCTTACCGCATCCAGGAACTCGCATACGGCGGCCTGAAGCCCGAGACCGTCGACCGGCTGGTCGCGCTGGGGGAACAATTGGATGGCGGCAACGTCGTCCTGCGCCGGATCCGGGCCGATAGCCGCCCGCTACCTGGCACGCGCCTGATCCGGGAATGGCAGGGCGTGCAGCACGTCGTCACCGTGCGCCAGCACGATTTCGAATTCGAGGGGCGACCGTATCAGTCTCTGTCCGCCATTGCGCGCCACATCACAGGCACGCGCTGGAATGGCTGGACGTTCTTTGGGCTGAAGGGGAGGGCAGGGGCATGAGCCGTCGCGCCCGCATCGAGCCGGCCATGCCGGCCACCACGAAGAAGCTCCGCTGCGCGGTCTACACGCGCAAATCCACGGACGAGGGGCTGGAGAAGGAGTTCAATACGCTCGACGCCCAGCGGGACGCCTGTGAGGCCTACGTGGCCAGCCAGCGCGCCGAAGGCTGGGTGCTGGTGCGCGACCGCTACGATGATGGCGGGTTCTCTGGCGGCACGCTGGAGCGGCCCGCCTTGCAACGCCTGCTGCGCGACATTCAGGCCGACCTAGTCGATGTGATCGTCGTCTATAAGATCGATCGCCTATCCCGCTCGCTGATGGATTTCGCCAAGCTGGTGGAGGTGATGGACGAGCATGGCGTCACCTTCGTGTCCGTGACCCAGAGCTTCAACACGACGACCAGCATGGGCCGGCTCACGCTGAACATCCTTCTGAGCTTTGCCCAATTCGAAAGAGAGGTCATCGGCGAGAGAATCCGCGACAAATTCGCGGC
>NZ_JAIEQY010000249.1 GCF_019747315.1 Roseococcus sp.
CCGTGCAGGTAATGCGTGCCGGCCGGAAGTTCGACGAAATCCTGCGCGGCCGCCTGCACGATCTGGCGCAGCCCCGTGCAGAAGGCGTCCGGCGCCTGGGCGAAGCCAAGATTTGGCAACGGGGCCAGCAGGGCGGCGGCGAGAAACAGGCGGCGCATGGAATGTCCTTGGAGAAGGGAACGCCATGAAACGCCATCGGCCGGGGAAATCCAATCCCTCGGCCGGATCGGCGGCCCGTGCCGCGAAGCCCGCCCTCCCCGAAGCCTCTGACCAACGACGCATCCGGCCGCAAAGCGGCCGGCGCCGCCCAAGTGAACTTGTCACCTCGCGAAACCGTCGCGCGGCGAAGCCAAGCGCGCAGAGCGCGCGCCGGGCGCCTGAGGGCGTTAGAACAACAGCCCCTTCTTGAGCAGGCCGTGCACGCCCTTCTCCCCGTTCACCGTCTGCGTCACGTGGAAATCCACGGCGAGCGAGCAGAATTGATAGGCATCGGCCGGGCTGAGATTGGTGCGGCTGGTGATGAAGCCGATCATCTCCCTGAGCGCCTTCTTCATCGCCTCGTCGAGATCCTCATGCATCCCCATGGTGATGTAGTGCGTGGCGGTCTCGGCGCGCGGATAGGCAAGATTCGCGCCCTTCATCAGCGTCAGGCGGAAATGGCCGGTCAGGCACATTTCCAGCGCATTGATGCAGACCTCGCCATCGCCCTGCACGCCATGGCCATCCCCGGCCGAGAAATTGCCACCAGGGACATGCACCGGCAGGAAGAGCGTGGCGCCCTCGCCGATTTCCTTGTTGTCCAGGTTGCCGCCATGGGCGCGCGGCTCCTTCGTCGAGATCGGGCCCCATTCCGGCGGCGGGGCCACGCCCATCACGCCGAAGAAGGGGCTGAGCGGCAGGGTGACCCCGCCGCCGATCGGCACCAGGCCGGTGCGCTTCTCGTGATCCACGGGGATGTGCAGCATGCGCCGATAGGGGAAATCCTCGGGCAGGGTGCCGCCGAGCGGGCGGAAGCCGCAGAAGCCCCATTCGGCGCCGAGCTCGATCTTCTCGATATCCACGCGCAGTACGTCGCCCGGCATGGCGCCCTTCACGGCGACGGGGCCGGTCAGGATATGCGGCCCAAGGCGTGGCGGGTTGCTGGCATGGATCGCGGCCAGCGCGGGCGGGATGGTCAGGCCCAGCGCCTCGGCCTCGGCCACGACGTCGGGTGCGCCGGAGACGCATTGGAGGATGACGAGATCACCGCTCTCGACCTCCTGGATCGGTTTGAAGCTGCCATCGAAGGTGCCCCAGCGGATGGTCTCGGGGGTGGCGGGGATGCGGTGGGTGGTGGCCATGGGGCGCTCCTGGAGAGGAGGCCACACAAGCCAGCCCGTGCTGATTGGTCAAGCGGCCCGGCGCGGGGTTTCGCGCCGGGTCTTGCCATGCGCCGCCTAATCCAGCCGCACATTGTTCTCGCGGATGGCATTCCCCCACTTCATCCCCTCGCTGCGGATGAAGCTGGCGAATTGCTCCGGCGTGCTGGTCAGCACCTGGGCGCCCAGGCCCCCCAGCCGTTCGCGCATCGCGGGTTCGGCCAGGATGCGATGGATCTCCTGGTTGACGCGCAGGATGATGGGGGCCGGCGTCCCGGCAGGCGCCACCAGGCCCAGCCAGGCGGCGGCGTCGAAGCCGGGCATCCCGCTCTCGGCGAGCGTCGGCAGGCTGGGCTGGCGGTCGGAGCGCGCGGGGGTGGTGAGTGCGAGCGCCCGCACCCGGCCGGACTGGATATGCGGCAGGGAGAAGACCTCCGTCTCGAACATGAAGTCGAGCCGCCCGCCCAGCAGATCCGTCAGCACCTGCGGCCCGCCGCGATAGGGCACATGCGTCAGTTCCAGCCCGCCCGCGGCACGCGAGAACATCATGGTGATGAGATGCGCCGTAGTGCCATTGCCCGGCGTGCCGAAGGTCACCTGGCCAGGCCGCGCGCGGGCCATGGCGATCAGCTCGGCCGGGCTGCGGACGGGCAGGTTGGCGTTCACCAGCAGCACGAAGGGCAGGTTCGCCACCAGCGTGATGGGCGCGAAGTCCCGCACCGGATCATAGCCGATATTGGCGTAGAGATTGGGGTTGGTGGCCAGAGGGGCGGTGGCCGAGAGCAGCAGCGTATAGCCATCCGGCGCGCTTTGCGCGGCGGCGGCGGCGCCCAGGCTGCCGCCCTGCCCCGGCCGGTTCTCCACCACCATGGACCAGCCGGGATTCTCGCTGAGCTTCTCCGCCAGCAGGCGGGCGATGGTGTCGGTCGCCTGGCCGGGGGGAAAGCCGACAATGATGCGGATAGGCCGCGCCGGCCAGGCCTGCGCCCGGGCACCGGGCGCAAGGAGCAGCATGGGGGCAGCCAGCAGCCCGCGCCTGATTTGTCCGTCTCTTTCCATGGAGTACCCCCGTTTCGGCCTTGCATCCAGCCGTTTTCCCTCGCCAGAGTATGGGCAAGCCAAATTTGTCCTGGCAACTGCCAAGCGTTAGGAAAATGCCATGATCTACGCCACCGCCGCCGAAACCGCCGCCCGAACCCGTTTTTCCCGCGTCGCCCCCGAGGGCGGGCTGCTCTGGCGCAGCGATTACTTCGGCCCGCCGCCCTCGCCCAAGGGCTCCGCCTCGGTGGACCCCACGGCGATGGGCGCGCTGGAATACACCCCGCCCAGCCCAGGCGAGACGCGCGAGCCCCAGGCCTTCCTGGTCGAGCAGGAGGTGAATGCGGTGGTACATCCGCATTTCCACTTCGTGGACCAGTTCCAGGTGGTGGTGGAGGGCGGCGGCGCCATCGGCCGGCATGCGGTGCAGCCCATCATGGCGCATTTCGCCGGCGCCAGCACCGCCTATGGGCCCATCACGCCGGGCGAGGGCGGTTTGAAATACTTCACGCTGCGGGCCAGCGCCGATGGCACGGGCGCGCAATTCCTGCCCGCCGCCAAGGCCCGGATGTCACGCGGCGCCAAGCGCTACATCCTGGCCGACCCCGTGCTGCCCAGCACGCCCGAGGCGCTGGCGGCCCGGCGCGAGGCGGTGACGGAAATGGTACTGGCCGAGCCCGATGGCCTGGCCATCCTGATGCTGCGCATCCCGCCGCATGGCCGCGCCACAGCGCCGGATCCGGCGCGCGGGGCGGGGCAAAGCATGCTGGTGACCACGGGCGCCATCACCCATGGCGGCGCGGTGCTGGGGCGCCTGAGCGCGCTGTTTGTCCCGCCCGACGAGGCGGCGCTGGTGGCAGAGGCCGGGCCGCAGGGCGCGGAAATCCTGGTACTGCAATACCCGCGTGGCGAGGGCTAATCCCTGGTGGGCAGGCTGATCGCCGCCGGCGGCAAGCCCGCCCGGCGGCGCTCCACCATCGCCTGATAGGCGGCTTCCAGATGTGTCACGAAGCGGGGGGTATCGAACAAGGGCGCCGTCTCGCGCGCTGCCGCAATGCGCCCGCGCAGGGCGGCCCGTACCGGGGCATCGGCGCAAAGCCGCAGCAGCATGGCCTCATGCGCGTCGAGGCCCGGCGCGGCGAGATCCGGCAGGCCCATGGCGGTGACAAGGCTGGTGGAGACGCGCGCCGCGAAGCTCTCGCCCGTGATGGCCATTTGCGGGCAGCCGGCCCAGAGCGCGTCGGAGGCGGTGGTGTGGCTGCCATAGGGAAATGTATCGAGCGCCAGATCGACCAGGGCGTAGCGCGCCAGGTGTTGATCGGGCGGCAGGCGCGGCGCGAAGACCAGCCGGCCGGGCGCCACGCCCCGCGCCGCCGCCTCGCGGCGCAGATTGTCCATGGCCTCCGGCGCAGCTTCCAGCAGCCAGAGCACAGCGCCGGGCGTCGCCGCCAGCACCCGCATCCAGAGGCCGAAGACCTCGGGCGTCAGCTTCAGTGTCTGGCAGAAGCAGGCCAGCACCAGCCCCTGGGGCGGCAGACCGGCGGCCGCGCGGTCCGGCGGGGCGGCGATGCGGCGCTGGCGGTCATTGGGCTGGTAGCAATCCGGCAGGCGGACCAGATGCTCGGTGAAAAGGGCCTCCGCGCCCGGCGGGGCGACCACGCCGTCCACGATCGCATAATCCACCCACTCCGCCCCCAGCGTGCCGGGATAGCCGAGCCACGTGGCCTGCACCGGCGCCGGGCGCCAGGCCAAGGCGGGCAGGCGGGAATGCTCGGTCCAGCCCTTGAGGTCTACAAGCAATTCGATCCCGTCGCCGGCGATCCGCTCGACCAGCGCGCGGTCCGACAGCGCCGCAACATCCTGGAAATCCTCCACCGCGGCGCGCAGCCGCGCGCGCATCGCGCTCGCCTCGTCGGGGCCGGTGGAATAGGCGGTGATGTGGAAGCGGGCGCGTTCATGCAGCTCCAGCACTTCGGCAATCAGATGGGCGGTCGCATGCGTGTGCAGGTCATGCGAGAGGTAGCCGATCCGTATGGGGCCAGCGCGCCTCCGATGCACCAGGGGTTGCGCAAGGGGCGTGCGGCGCTGCCCGGCTGCCATGTGCTCAGCCAGGCGACGCAGCCGCGCGGGCGAATCCTCGTGATAGAGAAGATGGGGCGTGGCCTGCTGCGCGGCACGGACGCGGCGCGACAAGGCGGCATGATCCCGCCAGTCGCACAGCATCAGCCGCGCGCCGAACAGGGCATCCAGCAGGGAGGGGCCGGCCGGGCGGCGCGCCGCGTCGCGGGCGGCCAGGCCGGCGGCGAGCCGGGTGGCGGCTTCCGCGCCGCGCCGCTGCTGGAGCAGCAATTCGCCCAGATTGCCGAGCGCCGTCTCCAGTTCCGGCGCCAGGGCAAGCGCCTGGTTGAAGCAGGCCTCGGCCTCCTCCAGCCGATACCGCCGATGCAGGACGAGGCCGAGGCTGTTCAGCCAGGTCGCCTGCCCGGGCTGGAGCAGTACTGCGCGCCGCAGCAGCGGCTCGGCCTCGGCAGGCGCACCGGCCTCATCCAGCAGCGTGCCGAGCACGGCCAGGGCCGGCGCATGGTCGGGGGCAAGGGTCAGGGCGCGCCGGAAGCACGCCATGGCGGGCTCGATCTGGCCCAGGGCGCGGCGGGCCTGCCCCTCGCCGAACCAGCCGCCCAGCTGGCCGGGATCGAGCCGCGTGGCGGCGGCGAAGGCCTCCGCCGCCTCGGCTGGACGTTCCAGGCGGAGCAGGGCCGCGCCGAGATTGTGCTGCACCTCGGCCTGCGCGGGGCCTTCGGCCAAGGCGCGCCGCAGGAGCTTCGCCGCCAGCACCGGCTTGCCCATTTGCAGTTGCAGCGCGCCCGCAAGGCCGAGAAGCGCCGCGTCCCTGGGGCGTTGCGCCAGGGCGCGATCATACAGTTCGCCGGCCTCCTTCAGGCGGCCCGCCTGGTGAAGGGCCAGGGCCTGCGCGGCAGGATCGCTCCTCACATCCCCAGGGCGCGGCGGTAGAGGTCGAGCAGCGTCTCCTGCTCCTCCACCTCGGCCGGTTCCTGCTTGCGCAGGCGGATGATCTGGCGGACCACCTTCACGTCGAAGCCGGCGGATTTCGCCTCGGCGTAGATGTCCTTGATGTCGTCACCCAGCGCCTTGCGCTCTTCTTCCAGGCGCTCGATGCGGTCCACGATGGAGCGCAGCCGATCGGCCGCGATGCCGCCCGTGTCGGAATCGGGGGCATCGGCCTGGCGCTTGCGGCTGGCCCGGGCCGCCTGGGCGTCGTCGTCTTCGGTGTCTGACATGCTGTCTCTCGGAAGCGGGATTTCAGGCCCCGGGTGGTAGCGCCTCTACCCGTGCTTGGCCATGGCCGCGCCGAAGGCCGCCTTCTGCTCGGCCGAGGCTTCCTTCTGGTTCGCCGCCTGCCAGGCCTTGTAGTCCATGCCGTAGATGATCTCGCGCGCGGCCGGCGTCTCCAGCGTGGTCCCGGCATCGGCCGCGGCCTCCTGGTACCAGCGGCTCACGCAGTTCCGGCAGAAGCCGGTGAGGTTCATCATGTCGATATTCTGCACATCCGCGCGCTCGCGCAGATGGGCCACCAGCTTGCGGAAGGCGGCGGCCTCGATCCGGTCGCGCAGGGCGGCATCGGCGTCGAGCTTCAGTTCGGCTTCGGGCTGGGGAATCGGCATGGTGGGTGCTCCTTGATCCCCGCCTAGATGCGCCCGGCGTCGCGTGGCTTCAAGCGCCGTGGCTCGGCCTGGATGTTGCCGTCGCGGATCACCCGCGCCCAGCACGCCCGGTCCGCGGCGATGCGCGCCTGGAAGGCGGCGGGCGTCGTCGAGCGACTGCTGGCCCTGGCCTATGCCGAGGAACGCGCGGGCGACCGGTTCAGCACCCTGCGCCACTATGCGGACGCCTTGCGCCCCGCCGCACCGAGGCGCGGGCCGGTACCGCGCGGGTGCTGCGGGCCCTGGGCGGCCCGCATGACGCGGCCGCGATCGCCGATGCGCCGCCACCGCTGGCCGAGGGCGCGGCTCGCCTGCCGCTCGGTGCCGAAATGGCGGCGGCGGATGTGCGCTTCGAGGGCACGGATGCGGCCCTGGCCCGGCTGGAGGCGCTGCTGGCCCGGGACCCGCCGCCCGCCCTGCGCCGCCAGATCCGGCTGGACCGCGTGGTGGCGCTGCGCGACCGCGTCCGCATGGCCGAGGCGCTCGCCGAAGCCGATGCCCTCGCCGCCGACGCCCCCTGCCCCCCCATGTGCGCGAGGCTCGGGCCGATGCGCTGCTCTATCTGCGCCGCCCGCGCGAGGCGCTGGCGGAATACCAGGCGGTGGTCGCCGCCGATCCCCAATCTGCGCGTGGTGCATCTGGCCAAGAACCAGGGCAAGGCGATGGCGATAAATGCTGGCGCGCTGCTCGCCAAGAAGGAGATCATCGTCTGCATTGACGGCGATGTGCTGCTGGACCCGCATTGCCTACGCTGGATCCCGGTGATGTTCCAATCGCCCCAGGTGGGCGCGCCGACGGGCAATCCGCGCATCCGCAACCGCACCAGCATCCTGGGCCGCCTCCAGGTGGGCGAGTTCTCGGCCATCATCGGGCTGATCAAGCGGGCGCAGGCCACCCATGGGCGGCTCTTCACCGTCTCGGGCATGGTCTGCGCCTTCCGCAAGCGCGCGATGCATGAAGTGGGCTGGTGGAACACGCGCACCCTCACCGACGACATCGACGTGACCTGGCGGGTACAGATGGCCGGCTGGCGCGTGGTCTATGAGCCCAATGCCATCGTCTGGATCGTGATGCCGGAGACGCTGCGCGGCCTCTGGAAGCAACGGCTGCGCTGGGCCGAGGGCGGCTCGCAGATGATGCTCGACTACTTCTGGCCGGTGATGCGCGGCCAGGCGCCGGGGATGATCCCGGTCTACCTGAACTATGTGCTCAGCGTGGTCTGGGCCTATGCCATGCTGCTGACCCTGGCCGTCGGCACCCTGCGCGCGATGGGGCTGGACCCGCTGCCGGGCTATGGGCTGATCCCGCATTGATTCGGGCTGACGCCCGCCGTCACCTAATCGGCGTTCTGCTCCTCTGGCTGCTGGGCTGGGGCGCCGTCTGGGTGCTGAGCCGCTGGCTCACGCCGCTGCGGCCCATGCCCCCGCCGCTCGACCCGGCGACGGAAGCCGCGCGGCATAGCGCGGACCCAGCCGCCTTGCTGGCATGGCGCGACCTGCCCATCGCCATCGTGCATGTGGAGGAGCGCGGGCGCATGCGGGCGGTGCCTCCCGGGGCGTGACGTCTTTGGGCTGGACAGGCGCCCGGCGACGGTTAGAAATTGCGACGATCGAACGCAATTGAGGAAGCCCCATGCTGCGCCTGCTGCTGACCCTCGTGGTCCTCGCGCCCCTTGGCGCCGCCGCCCAGCAAAGCCGCCCGGCCGCGGCACCGCCGCCGCCCTCGACCCCCGCGCCCGACACGACGGGCGAACCGAATTGCAACGAGCAGGTGCGCGCCTGGCGCGCCTGCATCGCCGCCTCGAACAAATCCACGCCCGAGAAGAACACGGCCTATGCCGAGGTGAACCGCTTCATCAATGATGTGCGCAACGCCACCGGGCAGAATCGCGCGGGCCTGGCGCGGGCCTGCGTGCCCACCAGCGCCGGCTATCGCCGCATGCTGGCCGATGGCAGCTGCGCCGGCGGCCAGACCGGGCTTTATGACGACCTGCGGCAGACCAACACGCCGGCACCCGCCATCCGGCGCTGATCAGACAGCGCTGACCTTCACCTTCTTGCCCTCATCCGCCGCACGCCAGAGATACCAGGCGGCGATGCTGCGCCAGGGCGCCCAGGCCTCGCCGATGGCGGCCAACTCCTTCGGCTTGGGTTGGGCCTCCAGGCCGTTGAGCAGCTTCCAGCCCTCGCGCACGCCAAAATCATCGACAGGCAGGATGTCGGTGCGGCCAAGGGTGAAGATCAGCAGCATCTCCACCGTCCAGCGGCCGACGCCGCGGATCGCGACCAGGCGCTCGATGAGTTCGGCATCGGAGATGGTCGCCGCCTCCTCCAGAGTCGGCACCAGGCCGTCCTGCGTCTTGGCGGCGATGTCCTGGATAGCCAGCACCTTGGAGCCGGAGAACCCGCAGCCGCGCAGCGCCTCATGCGGCAGGGCGGTGACGAACTCGGCGGGCGGAAATTCCTCGCCCTCATGCAGGGCGCGGAAGCGGTTCAGCACGGCCTCGGCGGCGCGGCCATGCACCTGCTGGTGCGCGATGGCGCGGACCAGCGCCTCATAGGGCTCGCGCTGCA
>NZ_JAIEQY010000328.1 GCF_019747315.1 Roseococcus sp.
TAACGTCCTGTGGGATGGAGAAGAATCAATCCTGCCGTTCAGGCAAGGCGCCCATAGCCGCCAAATTGCGCGGTCACCGCTTCCATTTCTTCTTCCGTCAGCAGGACGGGGGTGAGGCCTGCGGCCAGCAGATCGAGATACTCGCCGGCCAGATTCTCCACCTCGCGCGCCAGGGTCTCGGCCGCGGTGAGGGAGGAGCCCAGCGCCACGACGCCATGATTGGCCAGCAGGCAGGCACGCCGTCCTTGGATGGCGCCGACCGCCGCCTCGGCCAAGGCCGCGGTGCCAAAGGTGGCATAGGCCGAGCAGCGGATGTTATCGCCCCCGGCCAGAGCAATCATGTAATGAAAGCTTGGCAGGCCGCGCCGCGCGCAGGAGAGCGCTGTCGCCCGGGGGCTGTGCGTGTGCACAATGGCGCCCGCTTCTGGCCTGGCTGCGTAAATCTCCGCATGCAGCCGCCATTCGGAGGAGGGGCGCCGCTGTCCCGCGAGGATCGCGCCGTCCAGCGCAACATCCACCAGATCCGCCTCGCCTAGCGCCGCATAAGGCAGGGAAGAAGGGGTGATCCGGAAGCCGCCCTCGACGCGGATCGAGACATTGCCAGATTTGCTCGGCATGAAGCCCAGCGCATCGAGGCGCTGCGCAGTCTCGATCAGGCTCACGCCGCTTCGCGCTGGGCGCGGGCGGCCACCGCCGCGGCCCGGTTGAAGCAGCGGTCCAGCCAGGCCTTGGCCTTGGGGTGGCCGCCGAGGTCGAACTTGTTGCTCCAGGCGCCGTAGAGGACGCCGGCCAGGTTGCAGTCGGCGATGGTGAAGGCAGCGCCCAGCAGATACGCATCTGCGCCCAACTGGCCTTCCAGCACATCCAGGCGCGCGTTCATGCCGGCCGCGCCGGCCGCGGCTTGGCCGGCATCGCGCTCCGCCGCGGGGCGGAGATAAGTGTTGTAGGCCCATTGCATCGCGGCCGGCTCCACCTCGGTCGCGGCCCAGAGCGTCCATTGCAGCACGCGGCTCGCGTCATCGCCCGTGGGCATGAGCGGCGGGCCGGCCTTCGCGGCGATGTGCAGGTTGATGGCCAGGCTCTCGAAGAGAACCAGTGCGCCATCCTCCATCGCCGGGATCTTGCCGTTCGGATTTACCTTGAGATGGGCGGGAGACTTGATGCCGGGACCGAAGCCGACCGGCACCACCTCATAGGGCAGGCCAGCCTCCTCGGCCGCCCAGATGCAACGGAAAGCGCGGGATTTGGCGACGCCATGGATCCGGATCATGGTTTTTGTCCTTGCAGTTTGGCGGCGACCGACTTGGCGTGCTCGACCGTGCTGCGCTGGAAGCGGACGAGAAGCGCAGCCCAGATGATGAGCAGGAGGAGCGCCCAAAGGAACCCGTAATGCGTCAGCGCCATGGCGGCGCAGACCACCCAGCCGAGCGAGAGCACCATGCCCTGGCGAAGAAGGGAGATGAGCGGCATCAGCGCCTGCGCGCATCCAGGCTCCAGGGCCCGGGGCCCGCGAGGACCAGGTAGAGGAAGAGGAAGCAGAAGAGGATCGCCGCATCGCCGCCATTGCTGGTGGGCCAGAAGCTGCGCGGGGCATGGGCAATGAAGTAGGCGCAGGCCATCAGGCCCGACATCACGAAGGCGACGGGGCGGGTGAAGAAGCCCAGGATCAGCAGCGCGCCGCCGATCGTCTCCAGCGCCGCGGCCGCGCCCAGCATTGAGAAAAGCTCGGGCGAGGGGCGGGGCGAGGGCGGGAAGCCCAGCAGTTTTTGGGGGCCGTGCAGGAAGAACAGCAGGCCCGTGACGATACGCAGCACACTGAGGCCATAGGGGGCGAAGCGTTCGAGCATCATGCGGAGTCTCCTTGGCCGGCATCCACGACGCGTTGGGCGTGCAGGCGCAGATTGCCGCAATTGTTGCAGACCAGCGCATAGACCGGGACATGTGGCGGTGCGGCGGGTATGGTGCCGGCACCATCTATCATGGGCAGGGTGACGGACCAGCCGGGGCCACCCACCAGCGTCCAGCCATTCTGGGCGCAGGCGGGGCAGGGGCCTTGCGCCCCCCGCCTGGGCAGGAAGGCGTTGATCTTGTCCGCGTCGCTGTGCGGGGCACCCTGGCTGTCAGTCACGCCCTACATTCCTCCTGGGTAATTTGGCCCGCCGCCGCCTTCAGGCGTCTTCCAATCGATATTCTGCATTGGGTCCTTGATGTCGCAGGTTTTGCAATGCACGCAATTCTGCGCGTTGATGACAAGGGTCGGCTTTCCTTCTTCGATGCCGACCGCTTCATAGACGCCGGCCGGACAGTAGCGGCTTTCGGGGCTCGCGAATCGCTCCCAATTCGTGCCGAGCCATTTGCCCGGATCGCGCAGCACCAGATGGCCTGGCTGGTTTTCCTCGTGATTGGTGTTGGAGAGGAAGACCGAGGAAAGGCGGTCAAAGCTCAGCACGCCATCGGGCTTGGGATAGGTGATGCGCGGTGCGTCGGCGGCGGATTTCAGCTGGCTGTGGTCATCATGGTGGCCCATGGTCCAGGGCGCCCTGCCCTTGAAGACGTAGGTGTCGAGCGCCGCATTCACCATGCCGCCCCAGAAGCCGAACTTGGCGAAGCCCGGGCGGATGTTGCGCACGCCCTCCAGCTCGGACCAGACCCAGGAGGCGCGCAGCAGGCCAGTATAGGCCTCGATGCCCTCGCCCGCGATCGCCTCGGCCGCGAGCATGCCGGACTTCATGGCGAGGTGCGTGCCCTTAATCTTGGGCACGTTGAGGAAGCCCGCCGTGTCGCCGATCAGGGCACCACCGGGGAAGGTGAGCTTGGGGATGGATTGGAAGCCGCCCTCGTTCAGCGCGCGCGCGCCGTAGGAGATGCGCTTGCCGCCGGCCAGCATGGGTGCGACCGCCGGGTGGTGCTTGAAGCGCTGGAACTCGTCGAAGGGGGAGAGCCAGGGGTTGGGGTAATCCAGGCCGACGACGAAGCCGATGCTCACCAGGTTCTCGCCGAACATGTAGAGCCAGGAGCCGCCATAGGTGTCGGAGGCCAGCGGCCAGCCGGCGCTGTGCCAGATGAGACCTGGCTTGTGGTTCTCCTTCGGGATCTCCCACAGCTCCTTGATGCCGATCGCGTAGGTCTGCGGCTGGCATTCGGCGCGGAGGTCGAAGGTCTCGAAAAGCTGCTTGGTCAGGTTGCCGCGGCAGCCCTCGGCGAAGAGGGTGGTGGTGGCGCGCAGCTCCATCCCCGGCTGGTAGTCGGGGCCCTTCGAGCCATCCTTCACGATGCCCATGACGCCGGCGACGACGCCCTTCACCACACCATCCTCGATGATGGTCTCCGACGCCGCGAAGCCCGGATAGACTTCCACGCCCAGCGCCTCGGCCTTGGCACCCAGCCAGCGCGCCACATTGCCGAGGGAGACGATGTAGTTGCCCTCATTGTGCATCTGCGGCGGCGTCGGCAGCTTGTAGGCCTTGGTCTCCGTCAGGAGCATGAAGCGGTCCTCGCCGGCGGGCGTGGCGAGTGCCGGCGGGTCCTCGCGCCAGTCGGGCAGCAGCTCGTCCAGGGCGCGGGGTTCGAGCACGGCGCCCGAGAGGATATGGGCGCCAACCTCGCCGCCCTTCTCGACGACGCAGACGCTCATCTCGGGCGAGAGCTGCTTCAGGCGGATCGCGGCGGCGAGGCCGGCCGGGCCCGCGCCGATGATCAGCACATCGAATTCCATCGCTTCGCGTTCTTCGGTCATCTGCACCACCCTTCGCAGCTCATTTCCTTGGGGTGGAAACTAGACGAGCCGCCGGTTTCGCGTAAGCCGAGTCGCGGAGTAGAAGACATCATGACGCTGCCGCCGGAACAGATTGCGCTGCTGGCCAGCCTGCGCTGGCAGATCGCCATGGGTGCCGACGAGGCGACCCAGAATGCGGCCGTGGTGCGGGCGCCGCGGGTGGAGGCGCCCCGCCCCCCAGAGGTTCAAGTGGCCGCGCGCACCCCAGGCAACGCGACACCGCTCCGGAAGACGACACCCCATGGCAAGGCCGCTGCGGCCCTGGCGGCCAGCGCCAAGACGCTGGAGGAACTGCGCGCGGCCATGGCCGAATTCACCGGGAGCCCGCTGCGCGAGACGGCGACGAACCTTGTCTTCAGCGATGGCGTGGCAGGCGCCCCGGTGATGGTGATTGGCGAGGCGCCGGGCGCCGAGGAGGACCGGCTGGGCAAGCCTTTCGTCGGCGCCTCCGGCCAATTGCTGGACCGCATGTTCGCCTCGATCGGGATGAACCGGGGGCGGGACCTCTACATCAGCAACATCCTGCCCTTCCGCCCCCCTGGGAACCGGACACCCACGGATGCGGAAATCGCGTTGTTTCTGCCCTTCGTGCTGCGCCACATCGCCCTGGCCAAGCCCCGGCTCCTGGTGCTGGCGGGGGCCGTCGCAGCCAAGGGACTTCTTCAATCGCGCGAGGGCATCACTCGCCTGCGTGGTCGATGGCACGAAGTATCAATACTTGATGGAGAAGTATTAAAGGCCGCGCCAACCCTCCATCCTGCCTATCTGCTCCGCAACCCCCTCGCCAAGCGCGATGCCTGGGCTGATCTGCTGATGTTGCAGCGCGAGATGAATGATGGCGGGATTGGGGCTGAGGCTAAGTCTTAAGGTCAGCATTGGCCAACCCGGCATGGATAGATGGGGCGAACGAAATCAGCCCTTGCTTTACGCATGGTGACTGAGCTAGGCCTATGACTGTCATGCGCGCGCTCTGCCCCATGGCCCGCACTCTGCCCGGCATTCTTGTCGGCTTTCTCTGCTTCGGCGCCGGGCTTGCCCCGGCCACCGCCCAGCGGGTCCAAGACCAGACCGTCCCTTCCCAGGTACGGACACGAACGCCTCCCGCCCCGGCCGCCATCTCGGCGCTGCCGCAGCCCATGGGGGTAGCCGACGCCGCCCGCATGCGGCGGGCTTTCGATGTCCAGGCCCGGGGCGATATCCCGGCCGCAAGCCGCGAATTGGACCGGCTCGATGATCGCCGTTTAATGGGCCACCTTCTGGCGGACCGCCTCAACAGGGGCGAACCCACCATCCATGAGTTGCAGGCCTGGCTCAGCGACTTCGCCGACTTGCCCGATGCGCCTGCCCTGCACGAGGTATTGCTTGGGCTGCTGCCCCGGGGCGCCGTGGCGCCGCCGCCGCCCAGCCAGCCCGATACCATGGCCGATCTTCTGCCGGAGGACCGCACCCCGGCCGATGCGCCTTTCACCCGTGATGCCGGGCTGGAGCGTGCGGTCCAGGCCAGGCTGAACGAAGGGAACCTCGACGCGGCGCTGGCGCTGATTCGGGCGCGGCGGGGGATGAGCGCCGCCTATCTCGCCCACCTCAAGGCGGAGATGGCGCAAACGCTGTTCCGCCAGGGGCGAGACGCGGATGCCTGGACCATTGCGCAGGAGGGGCTGCGCCTCGCGCCCCAGAATCCGCTTGCGGCCTATCAGGCCGGCCTTGCGGCCTGGGGTCTACAGAATTATGAAAGTGCCTACCACGCCTTCGAGCGCGCAGCGCGCAATGAGCAGGCGCCGCCCACATTGCGCGCCGCTGCTGCCTTCTGGACCGCCCGCTCCGCTGTTCGCGCACGCCGCCCCGCACAATATGTCCCCTGGATGCTCCAGGCGGCGCAGGAGCCGCGCACCTTCCACGGCATGATCGCCCGCCGCAGCCTGGGCCTGCCGCCGGGCCTGGTGTGGGAGCGCGACGTCGCCAATGAGTCGCGCGCCCAGGGCCTGGCTGAGACGGCGGGTGGCTGGCGAGCGCTCGCCCTTCTACAGATTGGCCAGCGGGATCGTGCGGAGGCGGAATTGCGCCTCCTGCAGCGCCGTACCCGTAACAATCCGCTGGTGACGCAGGGCATCCTGGCCGTTGCGCAGCAGGCCAATATGCCTGGCCTTGCCGCCCAGGTGGCGACAGCGGCGCAGCTGGAGGATGGCCGCGCCCGTGATGGCGCACGCTACCCGCTGCCGGTGCTGCTGCCCAATGGCGGCTTCCGCATGGACCCCTCGCTGCTTTACGCCCTGGCTCTGCAGGAAAGCCGCTTCGACCCCAGCGCTGTCAGCCGCGCCGGCGCCCGTGGCCTGCTCCAGCTCATGCCCGCCACCGCGAGCTATGTGGCAAATGATCCCTCGTTGCGCGGCGAGGCGGTGGAGCGGTTGCATGATCCGGGGTTTAGCCTCGAACTCGGCCAGCGCTATGTGCATTACTTGGCGCGGCATGACGCGGTGCGCGGTGACCTGATCCGGCTGCTCGCCGCCTACAATGCGGGGCCGGGGAACCTGACCCGCTGGCTGCCGGCGGCGCAGCGCCGCGCGGACCCGCTGCTTTTCATTGAGAGCATTCCTGTGCACGAGACGCGCAGTTTCGTGACACGCGTTCTCACATTCAGCTGGATCTATGCCCACCGCCTGGGTCTGCCGACCCCCTCTCTCGACCAGATTGCCGGCGGTGGCTTCCCGAGCTTCGCAAGCGTCGAGGAAGTCACTGCGATGTTGCGCACGACCTCCGCCCGAGCCAATTAGCGGGCATGCCCATCGACCCCAGCCGCACCTTCCTGCCCGTGAACATCGCCGTACTGACGGTGAGCGACACGCGCGACCTCAGTACCGATCGTTCGGGAGAGACCCTGCAGTCCCGCATCGAGGCTGCGGGCCATCGCTGCCTTGCCCGCAAAATCCTGCGCGACGAGGCCGATTTGATCGAAGGGCAGCTGCGTGCCTGGATCGCCGACCGCGAGGTGGATTGCGTGATCACCACGGGCGGTACCGGCATCACCGGCCGTGACGTCACGCCAGAGGCGTTTAAGCGCGTGATGGAAAAGGAAATCGAAGGCTTCGGTGAGCTGTTCCGCATGCTCAGCTACCAGAAGATTGGCACCTCCACGATGCAATCCCGGGCCATCGGCGGTGTCGCGCATGGCACTTACCTCTTCGCCCTCCCCGGCAGCACGGGCGCCTGCAAGGACGCGTGGGATGACATCCTGGTCTGGCAGCTCGACGCGCGGCACCGGCCGTGCAACCTCGTCGAGCTCATGCCGCGGCTGATGGAGAAGTAGCGCCCCCGTTACTCTCGCCAGGGACGCCTCTCCCACAGCGTGCGCAGTCCCTCATAATCCGCCGCCATCATCTGACGATAGGCGCGGCCGACCAGCGGGCGCATGGGAAAGCCCTGTGTTGCGGCATCACGCAGGAAATCCGGGTCAGCGAGCATGGCTGTGAAGGCCAGCTCGTATTGCAGCGTGATCTCCGGATGCAGGCCGGGCGGGGCCGCGATCCCGCGGGATGAGCCGCCCAGCACGTCATACCCGGCCTCGCGGAAGGTCGGCACAGGGCCAAGCGGCGTCCAGCGCTCTGGCCCGCCTTGCGCCAAGCCTCGGATACGGGCATCGCGCAGCAGGTTCAGCGCCTCGCTGCCATTGAAGGCGCCGATGGGCAGCGTTCCCACCAGCAGGTCCCTTTGGACCGGCGCGGTGCCGGCATAGGGGACGTGCAGCAGGTTCACCCCCGCCGCCGCCTCGAAGGCCAGCAGCAGCATGTGGTCATCACTGCCGATGCCGGCCGTGCCGACGCCGATCTCTCCCGGCCGGCCGCGCGCGGCCATGCGCAGGTCCTCGAGCGTCCGCCAGGGGCTGCGCGCTGTGACCCAGAAGGCGCCGGGATCATCCACGATATTGGCCAGCAGGGTGAATTCTTCGGGACGGTAGCGCGGACGGCGCTCGATCGCGATGGCGTGCATGGCTGTGTTTGTGGCAGCGCCGATGGTGAAGCCATCCGGGGTGGCGTTGAACAGCGTCTCGAAGTCGATCTGACCGCCGGCGCCGGGGCGGTTGATGACAGCGGTGCGCGCGCCGGGCAGGTGGCGCGGCAAATGATGTGCGACGAGCCGCCCCATCTGGTCCACACCGCCGCCGGGCGGGAAGGGGATGATGACCTCGATGGGCCGGTCCAGCGGCCAGGCGGCGCGCGCTACGCTTGGAACGGCCAGGCCCCCCATCACCAGAAGCGTTCTGCGCCGCATGCCTTCCCCCCTTTGCTGGCAGCCAGGGTGGATGCGGCGCTCGTTTTCGTCCAGCTTGTTTCACAACAGAGGAGGCATCGCATGCACGGATCGCTGCTGGAAGAATATGGCGTCGAAGGCGAATGGAACATCGCGGTGCGCCACCGCATCCGCTGGGTCGAATGCGACCTCTACGGCCATGTGAACCACGCGGCCTATCTGGTGATGTTCGAGGATTTGCGGGTGGAGCACTGGCGCTCGCTCGGTCAGATGCTGCGGGCCGACCAGCCGGGCCCAGTGGTGGCCAAGCTGGAGGCACGCTATGTCCGGCCGCTGGGCTTCGAGGATGAGGTGCTGCTGACGCTTCGCGTGCCTAGCCTGCGCAACACGAGCTTCGTGCACGAATACGCGATGTGGAAGAACGGCCTCTGCTTCGAATGCAAGGCGCTGCTGGTCTGCGTGCAGAACGGCGCGAGCACGCCGATTCCCGAGGCGGCGCGCCGGCTCATGATCGAGAGGGACGGGGCGAAGGCGGGTTGAGGAGGGCTCCGCCCTCCTCAACCTCCTCCCGCCAGGGAGCAGGGTCCCTGGACCCAGTCCTAGACTCGTTTCACATCATGCGTAGATATCCGGAGTTTGCGAGGTAGTTGGCGCATTCTTGTGCTGAGAAGCGTGC